>NZ_JBEXMD010000009.1:0-300407 GCF_040610315.1 Amycolatopsis sp. NPDC004169 | reverse complement strand
GCCAGCGTTCGTCCTGAGCCAGGATCAAACTCTCCAACAATGAATAGTTTAATCGAGGCAAATGTATTGCTCTCAAAGGAAACCCCGACGAGGGGTTTCATATAAGCTCTACTGGCTTAGTTCACTAGCACACTGTTGAGTTCTCAAGCAACACACCCCGAGTTCGCCGCGATCAAGCGGCTCGCTCGAAGCGAGTCATTCCTAGCAGTTTTTGGTGGGACACCCACTCAATCGCGATCCGCGAGAGCTTGGTTCGTGTCCCGGCGGCCACCCGGTTTCCCTGGCGACTTGGAGAACTTTACACCCCCTCCGAGGGCCCGGAACAGGGGGGTACCTTAACCGCGTTCCCGCAGGTCAGGGGCCTGTTCCGGGCCGCTGGAGGCCGGTCAGCCGCCGAGCGCGACGCCGGCGACGTTGCGCTTACCCCTGCGGACCACGAGCCACTTGCCGTGGAGGGCGTCCTCCCGGGCCGGCTTCCACTCCTCGTCCGCGATCTTCACGTTGTTGACGTACGCGCCGCCCTCCTTGAGGGTGCGGCGCGCGGCGCCCTTGCTGTCCACCAGGCCGCCGGCGAGCAGCAGGTCGACGATCGTCGGCTCGCTCGCCGGGTCGACCTTGCCGTTCGGTACCTCGGCCATCGCCGCGTCGAGGGTGCGTTCGTCCAGCTCACCGAGCTCGCCGCGGCCGAAGAGCGCCTGGCTGGCGTTGATCACCTGCCGGGTCTGCTCCTCGCCGTGCACCAGCGTGGTGAACTCCTCCGCCAGCCGCTTCTGCGCGGCCCGCAGGTGGGGACGCTGTTCGGTGTCCTCGGCGAGCGCGGCGATCTCCTCCTGGTCGAGGAAGGTGAACATGCGCAGGTAGCGGACGACGTCGGCGTCACCCACGTTGACGAAGTACTGGTACCAGGCGTACGGCGAGGTCATCTCCGGGTCGAGCCAGAGGTTCCCGCCGCCGGTGGACTTGCCGAACTTGCGGCCCTCCGCGTCGGTGACCAGCGGCGCGGTCAGCGCGTGCACGCTCGCGCCGTCCGTCCGCCGGATCAGGTCGACGCCGCCGACGAGGTTGCCCCACTGGTCGGACCCGCCGACCTGCAGCTTGCAGCCGTACTGGCGGTGCAGTTGGAGGTAGTCCTGCGACTGCAGGAGCAGGTAGCTGAACTCGGTGTACGACATGCCGTCGCCCTCGAGCCGCCGCTTCACCGTCTCCCGGTTGAGCATGACGTTGATCGAGAAGTGCTTCCCGACGTCGCGCAGGAACTCCAGGGCGGTCTGCTGGCCCGTCCAGTTGAGGTTGTTCTCCACGATCGCGCCGGTCGGCGAGTCGTCGAAGTCGACGAACCGTTCGAGCTGGCCGCGGATGCGCCCGGCCCACTCGGCGACCACGTCGAGGGTGTTCAGCGTGCGTTCCCCGGTGTCACGCGGGTCGCCGATCATCCCGGTCGCGCCGCCGGCCAGCACGATCGGCCGGTGCCCGGCGCGCTGGAACCGCTTGAGCATGAGCAGCGGGACCAGGTTGCCGGCGTGCAGGCTGGGCGCGGTCGGGTCGAAGCCGCAATAGAGCGTCACGGGACCCTGGTCGAGCTCGCGCCGGAGGGCGTCGATGTCGGTGGACTGCGCGATCAGGCCGCGCCAGGACAGCTCGTCGAGGATGTGTTCGCTCACGCCTGTAGATCCTCCCGCACCTGGTCAACCGACTAACCGGCGGGTCGGACCCGTCGTTTCCCGCCGCGCCGGTAGGTGGACACGGCCGCCGACGCGGCGTCCCAGAATCGCCACGGCGTGTCCATCGCCATCGCGACCCCGACGCGCGGGCCACTGCGGATCCGCTCGGCCGGGACCCGCTCGCCGACGTACAGCCGGACCGGCGACGCCGGGTCGGTCAGGTCGACGCCGTTCTCGCCGCGGTCGATGCGCAGCACCGACGTGAGGATCGCCGGCCCCTTGGCGAGCTCGCCGGTTCCCCGCGCGTTCGGCCGCCGCTTGCGGACGACGTCGAGGCCGGTGACGACCTCACCCGCCCGCAGCAGCACCGCACCGGCGACGCCGTCGGTCGAGCCGACGATGTTCGCGCAGAAGTGCATCCCGTAGACGAAGTAGACGTACAGGTGGCCGGCCGGGCCCCACATGACGGCGTTGCGCGGGGTCTGGCCGCGGTAGCAGTGCGACGCCGGGTCGTCCTCGCCGCGGTAGGCCTCGACCTCGACGAGCCGGACGCCGACGGTGCCGTCGGGCCCGTCGGCCTCCAGCACCGAGCCGAGCAGCAGGTGGGCCAGGTCAACGGGGTCCAGCGCCAGCTCCTCGCGCGTGAACAGCCGGTCGCTCAACGCCGCTCCCCTCGTCCCGGTGACCCGGCCGAGCGTAACCAGGGGCTCAGTTCAGCCACTGGCGGGCCGCGGTGACGCGCTCCTCCAGCCGCGCGCGTTGCTCGGCCACGCGGGCCGGGGCGGTGCCGCCGCGGGCGTCGCGGGAGTTCACCGAGCCTTCGACGGTGAGGACCTCGCGCACCGCCGGCGTCAGCGCCGGGTTGATCTTCTCGAACTCCTCGTCGGTCAGCTCGTCCAGGCCGACGCCACGGGACTCGGCGACGCGGACGCTCTCGCCGGCCGCTTCGTGCGCGACGCGGAACGGGACGCCCTGGCGCACCAGCCACTCGGCGATGTCGGTGGCCAGGGTGAAGCCGGCCGGGGCCAGCTCGGCGAGCCGCTCGGTGTGGAAGGTGAGCGTGGCCAGCATGCCGGCGATCGCCGGGAACAGGAGCTCGAGCTGCTCGACCGAGTCGAACACCGGCTCCTTGTCCTCCTGCAGGTCGCGGTTGTAGGCCAGCGGCTGCGCCTTGAGGGTGGCCAGCAGGCCGGTGAGGTTGCCGATCAGCCGGCCCGCCTTGCCGCGGGTGAGCTCGGCGACGTCCGGGTTCTTCTTCTGCGGCATGATCGAGCTGCCGGTGGCCCAGGCGTCGTCCAGCGTCACGTAGCCGAACTCGGCGGTGTTCCAGATGATCACCTCTTCGGCGATCCGCGACAGGTTCACCGCGAGCATCGCGACGGCGAAGGCGAACTCGGCGACGAAGTCGCGCGAAGCCGTACCGTCGATGGAGTTCTCGACGCTGGTCGCGAAGCCCAGCTCTTCGGCGACGGCCTCGGGGTCGAGCCCCAGCGACGAGCCGGCGAGCGCGCCCGAGCCGTACGGCGACTCGGCCGTGCGGGCGTCCCAGTCCTGCAGGCGCGAGACGTCGCGCAGCAGCGCCTGGCCGTGGGCCAGCAGGTGGTGGGCCAGCAGCACGGGCTGGGCGTGCTGCAGGTGCGTGCGGCCGGGCAGGATCGCGTCCGGGTGCCGCTTGGCCTGCGAAACCAGCGCGTCGACGACCTCCAGGGTGCCGGCGACGACGCGGCGGGCGGCGTCGCGCAGCCACATCCGGAACAGCGTGGCCACCTGGTCGTTGCGCGAGCGGCCGGCGCGCAGCTTGCCGCCGAGCTCGGTGCCCGCACGCTCGAGCAGGCCGCGTTCGAGGGCCGTGTGCACGTCCTCGTCGGCGATCGTCGGGGTGAACGCGCCCGACGCGACGTCCTGGGCGAGCGTGTCCAGCGCGGCCAGCATGCCGGCCAGCTCGTCTTCGGTGAGCAGGCCCGCTTTGCGCAGCACGCGGGCGTGCGCGCGGGACCCGGCGATGTCGTAGGGCGCCAGGCGCCAGTCGAAGTGCGTCGACGCGCTCAGCGCGGCCATGGCCTCCGCCGGACCGCTGGCGAACCGGCCGCCCCACAGCTGCACCGGCTGCTCGTTCCCGCTCACTGTTCTCGCTTCTCCTCGGTGTTCGTGTGTTCAGGCGACCGTGATCCGGCCGTCGTACAGGACCAGGCGGACACTGGCACATCCGCGGGCGGTCCGCCGTTCGAGTGCGGCGCACGCTTCGCCGCGCCCGATTCTCTGCGCTTCGCCACGCGCGTTCAGCATCCGGTGCGCTTCGGCGACGGAGACGGTCTCGCCGTCGATCGCCACCGGGATCCCGTGGTCGAAGGTGATCACGACCTCGTCCGGGGCGAGGAACTCCCCCTCCGCCGGGAAGATGTCGCCGATCATGGCGTTCCTTCGTCCGCCGATCGCTGGGCGAGCGCGGCGAAGCGCTCCGCGAGTTCCTTGCCCGTCAGCGGTTCCCGGGCGATCACGGCGACGGTGTCGTCCCCCGCGATCGAGCCGACGACCTCTTCGAGCGCGGCCCGGTCGATGGCGCTGGCCAGGAACTGCGCCGCACCCGGCGGCGTCCGCAGCACCATCAGGTTGCCCGACGAGTCGGCCGAAACCATCAGCTCCGCGAGCAGCCGGGAGAGCCGCGACGTGCCGCCCTGCACCCCGCGGACGGGACTGCCGTCCTCCGGGATGACGTAGACCGGCGCGCCCGAGTCCGGACCGCGCAGCTTGACCGCGCCGAGCTCGTCGAGGTCGCGCGACAGCGTCGCCTGGGTGACCTCGATGCCTTCGGCGGCCAGCAGCTTGGCCAGCTCGGTCTGGCTGCGGATGGTCATCGTGGACACGAGCTCGGTGATCCGCGCCTGCCTGCCCACCCGGCTGCCGGTCATCGCCTGCTCTCCTCGAACAGCCAGACGAGCAGCGCCTTCTGGGCGTGCAGGCGGTTTTCGGCCTCGTCCCAGACCGCGCTGGCCGGCCCGTCGATCACCTCGTCGGTGATCTCCCAGCCGCGGTGGGCCGGCAGGCAGTGCAGCACGATGGCGTCGTCCGCGGCCTTCTTCAGCAGCTCGGTGTTGACCTGCAGGGCGCGGAACGGGCCCACCCGGTCGAGGCCGTCGTTCTCCTGCCCCATCGACGTCCACGTGTCGGTGACGAGCACGTCCGCGCCGTCGACCGCCGCGTACGGGTCGGTGAAGACGGTGGCGGTGCCGCCGGTCTCGTCCGCGCGCTTCTTCGCGTCCAGCATCACGCCCTGGTCGGGCTGGAAGCCGACCGGCGAGACGACCCGGACGTGCATCCCGGCGGTGACCCCGCCGAGCAGCAGCGAGTGCGCCATGTTGTTGGCGCCGTCGCCGAGGTAGACGAGCGTGAGCCCCTCGAGCTTGCCCTTGCGCTCGCGGATCGTCATCAGGTCGGTGAGCACCTGGCACGGGTGGAACTCGTCGGTGAGCGCGTTGACCACCGGGATCGACGCGGCCGAGGCCATCGCCTCGATGCGCTTCTGCGCGAAGGTGCGCCACACGATCCCGTCGACGTACCGCGAGAGGACCCGCGAGGTGTCCTCGATGGTCTCTTCGCGGCCGAGCTGCATCGAACGGCCGTCGACGATCACCGGGTGGCCGCCGAGCTGGCTGATGCCGACCTCGAAGGAGAACCGGGTCCGCGTCGAGTTCTTCTCGAAGATCGCCGTGATCGACTTGCCGGCGAGGGTCTTGTTTCCCAGCGGGTCGGCCTTGAGTTGGTCGGCGAGGTCGAGGATGGCCTTCTGCTCGGCCGGACTGACGTCGTCGTCGCGGAGGAAGTGGCGCAGCATCAGTCGGAGTCCTTCGTGGTGGAGTCGAGCGCGTTCGGGAGGGCGGCGAGGAAGCCTTCGGCCTGGTCGCCGTCGAGGACGAGCGGGGGCGCGAGCCGGACGGCGTCCGGCGCGACCGGGTTGACGAGGTAGCCGGCGGCCTGCGCGGCCTGGGCCACCGCCGCCGAGACCGGCTGGTTGAGGGCGATGCCGAGCAGCAGCCCGGCGCCGCGCACACCGGCGACGAGTGGATGGCCCAGCGCCTCGACCCCGGCCGTGATGTCCTTGCCCAGCGAGGCGACGTGGTCGAGGAGGCCGTCGGCGGCGATGGTCTTGAGCACGGCCAGGCCGGCCGCGCAGCAGACCGGGTTGCCGCCGAAGGTGGTGCCGTGCTGCCCCGGCTTGAGCAGGTCTCCGGCCGCGCCGACGCCGATCACCGCGCCCAGCGGCAGCCCGCCGCCGAGGCCCTTGGCCAGGGTGATGACGTCCGGGACGATGCCGGCCTGCTGGTAGCCGAACCAGGTGCCGAGCCTGCCGAGGCCGGTCTGCACCTCGTCGAGCACCAGCAGCGTGCCGGTGGCCTTGGTGATCTCGCGGGCGGCCTGCAGGTAGCCGTCCGGCGCCGGGATGACGCCGGCCTCGCCGAGCACCGGTTCCAGGAAGACGGCCGCGGTTTCGGTGTCGACGGCGGCCTTGAGCGCCTCGACGTCCCCGAACGGCACGTGCTCCACACCGGGCACCAGCGGTTTGAAGGCGTCGCGCTTGGCGGGCTGGCCGGTGAGGGTCAGCGCGCCCATGGTCCGGCCGTGGAACGCGCCTTCGGCGGCGACGACCTTGGTGCGCCCGGTCAGCCTGCTGATCTTCAGCGCGGCTTCGTTGGCCTCGGCGCCGGAGTTGACGAACAGCACCTTGCCGTTGCCGGTCAGGCCGGCCACGTCGAGCAGCGCCTCGGCGAGCTCGACGGCCACCGGGTTGACGTACAGGTTCGACGTGTGGCCGAGCCGCTTGATCTGCTCGGTGACGGCTTCGACGACCGCCGGGTGCGCGTGGCCGAGCGCGTTGACGGCGATGCCGCCGACCAGGTCGAGGTACTCGCGGCCGTCGGCGTCCCACACCTTCGCGCCCTCGCCGCGCACCAGCGTCAGCTTCGGTGTGCCGTAGTTGTCCATCAGGGCGGACTGCCAGTGTTCCTGGCCCTCCACATTGGACTTGAGGTCGGTCACGGGAGCTCCGTTTCGGGGAAGACCATGGTGCCGACGCCGCGGGAGGTGAAGACCTCCAGCAGCACCGAATGGGCGAGGCGGCCGTCGATCACGTGCGCCCGGCGCACGCCGCCGCGGATGGCGCGCACGCACGCCTCCATCTTCGGGATCATGCCGCTGGCCAGGCCGGGCAGCATGGTTTCCAGGCGGTCGACGCGGACGCGGTCGATCAGCGACGACCGGTCGGGCCAGTTCGCGTACAGCCCTTCGACGTCGGTGAGCACGACGAGCTTTTCGGCGCCCAGCGCGGCCGCCAGCGCACCCGCGGCCGTGTCGGCGTTGACGTTGTGCACGACGCCGTCGACGTCCGGGGCGACCGTGGACACGACCGGGATGCGGCCCGCGTTGACGATGTCGAGCACCGCGTCCGGGTTGACCTCGGCGACCTCGCCGACGAGCCCGATGTCGACCTGTTCACCGTCCACAGTGGCCTGTTTGCGCTCGGCGGTGAACAGCCGGGCGTCCTCGCCGGAGATGCCGACCGCGTACGGCCCGTGGGCGTTGATCAGCCCGACCAGCTCGCGGCTGACCTGCCCGGTGAGCACCATCCGGACGATGTCCATCGTCTCCGGGGTGGTGACGCGCAGGCCGCCCTTGAACTCGCCTTCGACGCCGAGGCGCTTGAGCATCGCGGTGATTTGCGGGCCGCCGCCGTGCACGACGACCGGGCGTAGGCCGGCCAGCCGGAGGAACACCATGTCCTCGGCGAAGGCCGCCTTCAGCTGGTCGTCGATCATCGCGTTGCCGCCGTACTTCACCACCACGGTGGCCCCGTGGAACCGCTGCAGCCAAGGCAGCGCCTCGATCAGCACCCCGGCCTTTTCGGCCGCCGTCGCGAGTCGTTCGTCCGCGGAAATCAGAGCCTCCTGGTTCATGAGGAGTACGCGCTGTTCTCTTCGACGTAACCGTGCGAAAGGTCGGTGGTGTAGATGGTCGCCGTGCTCGTGCCGACGCCGAGGTCGACGACGATTTCGATGGCCCGGCCGGTGAGGTCCGCTTCCGACCGGTCCGCGGCGGGGACACCCTGGGCGAACAGGGTGACGCCGTTGATCGCGATCGACACGGCCTCCGGGTCGATCCGGGCCGGCACCCGGCCGAGCGCCATCGCGATCCGGCCCCAGTTCGGGTCGGAGCCGAACAGCGCCGTCTTGACCAGGTTGTCCTCGGCGATCGTGCGGGCGACGGCGATCGCGTCCGCCTCGGTGGCCGCACCCCGCACGGTGACGTCGACGTCCTTGGTCGCGCCCTCGGAGTCCGCGCGCAGCTGGAGCACCAGGTCGTGGCTGACCGCGGTGAGCAGCTCGGTGAGCTCCGCTTCGGTCGGCTCGGCCCCGCTCGCGCCGGACGCCAGGACCAGGACGGTGTCGTTGGTGGACGTGCCGCCGTCGACGTCGAGCCGGTCGAAGGTGACATGGGTCGCCGCGCGCAGGGCCCGGTCGAGGGTTTCCTTGTCCACCACGGCGTCGGTGGTCAGCACCGAGAGCATGGTGGCGAGGTTCGGTGCGAGCATGCCCGCGCCCTTGGCGAAGCCGCCCACGCTCCAGCCGTCGTCGTGCTTCGCAAACGCTTGCTTCGGCTTCGAGTCGGTGGTCATCACGCCCTTGGCCGCGTTGAGGCCCGCTTCCGGGCTCGCGTCGAGGGCCTTGAACGCGGTGTCCACTCCGGACAGGAGCGCGTCCATCGGAAGCCGTTCGCCGATCAGGCCGGTGGAGCAGACGGCGACCTCGATCGCGCCCGCCTGCAGGACTTCGGCGACCTTCTCGGCGGTGGCGTGGGTGTCCTGGAAGCCGCCCGGCCCGGTGGCCGCGTTGGCGCCGCCCGAGTTGAGGACGACGGCCTTCAGGCGCTGCTGCTTGAGCACTTCCTGCGACCACAGCACCGGCGCGGCCTTGATGACGTTGCGGGTGAACACGCCCGCGGCGACGTCGAGCGGGCCTTCGTTGACGACCAGCGTCAGGTCGAGCGCGCCGGAGGCCTTGATCCCGGCGGCGACGCCGGCGGCGCGGAAGCCCTGGGGGCCGGTGACGGTCACGGTGCCACTCCTACGGTGGAAAGCCCGGTGGTTTCCGGGAGGCCTAGGGCCAGGTTCATCGACTGGACGGCACCGCCGGCGGTGCCCTTGGTGAGGTTGTCGATCGCGGCGACAACGACCAGTCGCTTCGCGTCGGCGTCGACCGTGACCTGTAGCTGGGTGTTGTTCGAGCCGAGCGTCGCCGACGTCGTCGGCCAGGCACCCGCGGGCAGCAGCTGGACGAACGGCTCGGCGTCGTAGGCCTTTTCGTAGGCGGCGCGGGCGGCGGCCTCGTCGACGCCGTCCTTCAGCGGGGCGCTCGCCGTGGTGAGGATGCCGCGGGGCATCGGCGCCAGCACCGGCGTGAAAGACACGGTGACCTTCTCCCCGGCGACGGCCGAGAGGTTCTGCGCGAACTCGGGGGTGTGGCGGTGGGCGCCGCCGACGCCGTACGCGCTCGCCGAGCCCATCACCTCGGAGCCGAGCAGGTTCGGCTTGAGGCTCTTGCCGGCGCCGGAGGTCCCGGTGACCGCGACGATCGTGACGTCGGGCTCGATCAGCCCGGCGGCGAACGCGGGCGCCAGCGCGAGCGAGCCGCCGGTCGGGAAGCAGCCGGGCACGGCGATGCGCTTGGTGCCGGCGAGCTTTTCGCGGGCGCCCGGCAGCTCGGGCAGGCCGTACGGCCACTGGCCGGCGTGGTCGCCGCCGTACCAGCGCTGCCAGTCGCCCGCGTCGGCCAGGCGGTGGTCGGCGCCGAGGTCGACCACCAGGACGTCCGGGCCGAGCTGCGCCGCGAGCGCCGCGGAGTGCCCGTGCGGCAGCGCGAGGAAGACGACGTCGTGGCCGGCGAGGGTCTCCGGCGTCGTCTCGGCCAGGACGCGGTCGGCGAGCGGGACGAGGTGGGGCTGGTGGACGCCGAGCTTCGTGCCTGCGCTGCTGGCGGCCGTCAGCGTGCCGATCTCGACCTCGGGATGGGTCAGGAGCAGGCGCAAGAGCTCGCCGCCCGCGTACCCGCTGGCTCCGGCCACCGCGATGTTCACCGTCATACGCATGATTATGCACGCCCTTGCAAGTCTAAACAAACCCGGAGTGGTGGCCGCCACCTTGGGATGCTGGGCGCATGACGGACACCCCGGCCCGGTTGCTCGGCCTGCTCTCGCTGCTCCAGACGCCCCGCGAGTGGCCGGGCAGCGAGCTGGCCGAGCGGCTGGGCGTCACCCCGCGCACCATCCGCCGCGACATCGAGCGGCTGCGCGACCTGGGCTACCCGGTCGAGGCCAGCCGCGGTGTGGCGGGCGGCTACCGGCTGGTGGCCGGCACCGCGATGCCGCCGCTCGTGCTCGACGACGAGGAAGCCGTCGCGATCGCGGTCGGGCTGCGGACCGCGGCCGGCCAGACGATCGACGGGATCGAGGAAGCGTCCGTGCGGGCGCTCGCCAAGCTGGAGCAGGTGCTGCCGGCGCGGCTGCGCCGCCGGGTGGGCACGATCGGCACGGCGACGGTCGCCGTGCCGGCCACCGGGCCCGTCGTGGACCCGGCGCAGCTGACGGTGTTCGCCGGGGCGATCACCAACCACGAGACCGTGCGGTTCCGCTACCGCGCCCACGACGGCGCCGAGACCCGGCGCCGGGCCGAGCCGCTCCGGCTGGTCGCCGCCGGCCGCCGCTGGTACCTGGTCGCCTACGACCTCGACCGGGCGGACTGGCGCGTGTTCCGCGCCGACCGCGTCCGCGAGGCGCAGGCGACCGGCGGCCGGGTGGCGCGGCGCGAGCCACCCGCCACGGACCTCGCGGCCTACGTCCTCGACCGGTTCTACGACCTGGCGGCGTCTTACCGGGCCGTGGCCGTGCTGGCGGAACCGGCGGCGCGGGTGGCGCCCCGGCTCGGCCAGGCGGCGGGCGAGCTGACCGACCTCGGCGACGGCCGGTGCCGGTGGCGCAGCCACACGGACACGCTGGACTGGCTCGCTTTCCGGCTGCTGGGGCTGGGCTGCGCGTTCGTCGTCGAGGAACCGCCGGAGCTGATCGCGCACCTGAAGGCGCTCGCCGCCCGCGCGGCCGCCGCCGTGCCGGACTGACCTGTGGTGCTGCACTGCTCTCCTCCCTGAGGGTGCTTCGGCGAGTGGTGGTGAGAGCTCCCGGTACTCGGAGGCTGCTACTTCCGGTCGCCTCCGAGGTCCGGGCGATACTGCGGTGGGCCGGTCCCCCTGCGGACCGGCCCACCGCCGCCGCTCAGCCCGGCTCGCCTCCGTCCAGGTCCGTGCGCCTGCTCGGCGGCACCGGGAGGTAGCAGCCCGGGTTCTCCGGGTCGCAGCCCACGCGGGGCAGGCGGGCGCGGATGCCGCCGGGGGTGCGCTCGAAGTACGCCGCGATCTGCGCGACGCTCTCCCCCGCGATCCACCGGGTCTCCAGCTCCGCGTCCATCTCCTCGCTCCACGGGCGGCCCTGCTGGGCAGGACGGCCCGCGGATCTTCGCCGCGGACCGCGGCCGGCTCCGGTCGCGGACAGCAACCCGTCCGCGACGAGCTCCGCCACCGTGTCCGCCACCGCGACGTCGAGGTCGAGGCTGCCCTCGGCGACCGGTTCGCCGCCGGGGCCGCCGGCTTCCAGGGTGATCATCACCCGGGGTGTGGGTTCGGCGCGGTCGACGTCCGTCCTGGTCGAGACCACGATCTGATAGGTGTTGTCGGCTGCCCGGACCTCGGTCCGGCGCTCTTCGATGATCGACATGCCACGAAGCTAGCGCGCACCCCCGACAATTTTCGGCCACGCGCTGCTCACGGCCCACTCCGCTCCGAAATTGTCGGACCCCTCCCCTAACGTCTGCGGCGACCACGAACCGTCACGAGGAGGCGACGATGGGACACCGGCGGACAAGACGCTGCCCCGGTCCGGAAGCACCGGGCCGGGGCAGCGGGGTGGAGCGGGTTCGCTCAGAAGTGCAGCAGCTGGGCCAGCGTGTTCTGCTTCTCCTGGGCGGCCTTCGCGGAGTTGTCCGACTTCTGCGCCGCGGCGCCGTCGGGCACCGGCTGCGGCACCGGGTCGCACTGGACGTCCGAGTGGTTGCCGGGCTGGCGCTTCGGCAGCGCGCCGGTG
This sequence comes from Amycolatopsis sp. NPDC004169, assembly GCF_040610315.1. Classification (NCBI taxonomy): domain Bacteria; kingdom Bacillati; phylum Actinomycetota; class Actinomycetes; order Pseudonocardiales; family Pseudonocardiaceae; genus Amycolatopsis; species Amycolatopsis sp. NPDC004169. Next base: position 288,567 of record NZ_JBEXMD010000009.1, on the reverse strand, counting down.
GCCAGGTAGTCGGCGACCTTGTCGTCGACACAGGCCACTCCGGACAGCGAACCGGCGTGCGTGGTGCCGCCCGGCGCGCTGATCAGGCTCGAGTTCGGGAACCGCTTCCGCACCTCGAGGCTGCCGGGGTACGGCGTGGCGGCGTCGAGCTCTTCGCTGATGAGCAGGGCACCGGCCACCTTGCGGCCGTCGACGTCCACCGGCTTGCCCGCCTTCGCCGGCCAGAACGCGCAGGGCGCGTTGAACCAGGCGTTGCCCCAGGTCTCGAACGGGGCCTTGAAGTAGGTCAGCCAGTTGTCGACCCGCCACCGGTTCCAGTCGGTCGGCCACTGGACGTCGGTGCACTGCACGCCCAGGTACACGGCGAAGCCGTTGTCGTTGCCCGGCGGGTTCGAAGCGTCGTAGAGCTTCTTCAGCGTCTGCCAGTCACCCTTGTGCACGTAGCCGTCGAAGGCCTCGGCCATGTCGGTCCAGCCGAAGACGTAGTAGCCGGCCTGCAGGAAGATGTCGGTCCACTCGTCACCGCCGATGACCCCGCCCGCCGGGTCCTTGGCCAGCTTGCGCTGGGTGGCGTACCACAGCTTCTCGACGGCTTCGCCGGTCGTGCCGAGGTGGTAGACGCTGTCGTACTTCGCGAGCCAGTCGAAGTAGATCTTGATGTTCTTGTCGAACGCGACGTCCTGGTCGAGGTTGGCCTGGTACCAGACCTTCCGCGGGTCGACGTTGCCGTCCAGCACCATCCGGCGGACGTTCTTCGGGTACAGCGTGCTGTACACCTGGCCGAGGTAGGTGCCGTAGGAGAAGCCGTAGTAGTTGATCTGCTTCTCACCGAGGGACTTGCGCAGGCTGTCCATGTCCTGCGCGACGTCGGTCGTCTTGAGGTGGTTCAGGATCTCGCCGTTCTTGCGGCACGCGTCGGCGTACCCCTTCGAGCGGGCGAGCCAGGTCTTCTCCAGCTGCACGGTGGTCGGCACGTACGCCGGCCGGTTGTAGCTGAAGTAGTTCCCGTCGCAGGTGAGCGCGGGCTTGCTGGAACCGACGCCACGCGGGTCGAAGCCGATCCAGTCGTAGCTGTCCCCGGCGCCGTTCGGCACGTACTTGCCGAGCACCGACAGGCCGAGGCCGGAACCGCCCGGCCCGCCCGGGTTCACCAGCATGATGCCCTGGGACTGCGCGGTCTTGTGCTTGATCCGCGAGACGGCGAGGGAGACCTTCGCCCCGCCCGGCTTCGCGTAGTCCATCGGCACGTCGAGGAAGCCGCACTCGGCACCGTTGGCCTTGAGGCTCGCCGACGTGCAAGGCCCCCAGGCGATCGGCGCGGGGGCGAACTGGGCCCCGGGTTCCGCCGAGGCGGCGGGCGCGGCGGCTATCAGCCCGGCCGCGAGCCCCGCGGCGGCGACGGCGGCAACGAATTTTTTCACAGTCGTCCTTTTCATCCGCTTTCGACAGCGTTCGGCAGATTTCGAAAAAACTACCGGCAACCAGGGTCAATCTCGCTGACCGACGCGGCTTGCGCCATCCGCCTTTCGTCGGGACCTGCGGCGCGCGCACGGCGCCGGAACTGTCGGTGGCCGGCAGTACGCTCCGGGGCGCCCGAGCCCGACAGGAGGACCGATGAGCGCGGACGAAAGGCTGGTCAGGGCGGTTCGCGCCGGGCTGGCGGAGCTGGCCGACCCGGCGAAAGCACCGGCGATGCAGGCGTACATGAAGTCGGCCATGCCCTTCCGCGGGGTGGCGAAACCCGAGCGCAGCACGCTCCTCAAGCGGGTGCTGGCCGAACACACATTGACCGATCGGGTGACCTTTTCGGCGACTGTCCTGGAGTTGTGGCGAGCCGCGGAATTCCGCGAGGAGCGCTACGCGGCCATCGATCTTTCCGGGTACCCGGCCTACCGGCGGTGGCAGGACCCGGAGCTGGTCCCGGTGTACGAGGAAATGATCGTCGACGGCGCCTGGTGGGACTTCGTGGACGAGGTCGCCATCCGCCGGATCGGACCGATCCTCCGCGAGCACCGGGCCCGGATGACACCGGAGCTGCTGGCCTGGGCCGACGACACCGACCACTGGCGCCGCAGGACGGCGATCATCTGCCAGGTGGGGGCGAAGGGAGACACCGACACGGACCTGCTCACCCGGGCCATCGAGCCGTCGATCGGCGAGCCGGAGTTCTTCCTGCGGAAGGGGATCGGCTGGGCGCTGCGGGACTACGCGAAGACGGCGCCGGAGTGGGTGCGGTGCTTCGTGGAGGAACACCCGGGGTTGTCCGGGCTGTCGAGGCGGGAGGCGCTCAAGCACATCGGCTGAGGGCGGACGCGGCCGTGCCGGGAGGGTCGGCTGGCGTACCCGGAGAGTCGGCCGGCGTACCCGGAGAGTCGACTGGCGTACCCGGAGAGTCGGCCGGCGTACCCGGAGAGTCGACTGGCGTACCTGGAGGGTCGGCTGGCGTGCCCCGTGGTGCCGACCGGGCGGACTTGCGTGACTGGAGGGGCATCACACGTGATCGGGAGGGCATCACGCGTGATTGGGGAGGCATCGCATGGAGAGACGGGCCGGCCCCTCCTGCTCGGGTGAGCGGGAGGGGCCGGGTGACCGTTGGGGCGTTGCGGTCAGGCGCGGAGGGTGGCGTTGAAGCGCTCGCCCGCGGCCGCCACTGCCGCGTCGCGGGCCTTGGTGGCTTCGTCGACCGTCAGGGTTCGGTCCGGGGCGCGGAAGCGCAGCTTGTACGCCAGGGATCGCTTGCCCTCGCCCACCTGTTCGCCCGCGTACACGTCGAACAGCGTGATGTCCTCGAGCAGCTCGCCCGCGCCGATGCGCAGGACCTCCGCCAGGTCCGCCGACGGGACCTCCTCCGCCACCACCAGGGCCACGTCGAGCAGCACCGGCGGGTAGCTCGAGACGCTCGGGGCCGGGCGGGAATCCGGGAGCGGGATCGCGTCCAGGTCCAGCTCCATCGCCACCGTGCGCGGCGGCAGGCCGAGGGCCTCGATCACCTTCGGGTGCAGCTCACCGGCGTGGCCGACCGGCCAGTCGCCGACGCGGAGCTGGGCGCAGCGGCCCGGGTGCCACGGCGGGAGGTCGGCCGCCTGCACGGTCAGCTCGACGCCGGCCGCCTCGGCGATCGTGCGGGCCGCCTGGACCGCGTCGGCCCAGCTCGCCTGCTCGCCCTGGCCCCACCAGCCCGCGCGGTGCCGGTTGCCGGCCAGGACCACCGCCACGTGCAGGGGCTGCTGCGGCACCGCCGCCTCCAGCAGGGCCAGCTCCTCGTCCGACGGCCGGTGGTCGACGCCGAGGTCCGGGACCTTCAGCGGGTTCGGCGCCGGGAGGACCACCTGGCCGACGTGGAACAGCGCCACGTCCTTCATGCCGCGGGACACGTTGCGCTGCAGGGTGTCCAGCAGGCCCGGGAGCAACGTCGTCGCCAGGCGGTTGCGGTCGGCTTCCAAGGGGTTGCGGACCACCACCGCGTTGCGGCGGACGTCGTCGGCCGGGAGGCCGAAGGCGTCCCACACCGCGTCGCCGACGAACGGGAACGGGCGCACCTCGACGTAGCCCGCCTCGGCCAGCGCACGGGACACGTTGCGGACGCGCCGCTGGCCGTCGGTCAGGCCGCGGCCGGCCGGGGCGGCGGGCAGCACCGACGGGATGCTGTCGTAGCCCTCCAGCCGCAGGACTTCCTCGACCAGGTCGGCCGGCTGGCGGAGGTCGCCACGCCAGCTCGGCGGGATCGCCGTGACCAGGCCCGTTCCGTCGTCGCCCGTGCCGACCGAGACCTTGCAGCCGATCTGGGTGAGCCGGCGGACCGTCACGCCGCGCTGGTAGTTCACGCCCGCGATCTTGTCCGGCAGGTTGATCGGCATGACGACCGGCGGGTTCGGCTCGACCGTGCCCTCGTCGGTGCGGCCCGGCTGGATGGCGGCGTCGCCGTACTGGCGCAGCAGCCGCGCGGCCAGCTCGACCGCCGCCGCGCAGAGCTGCGGGTCGGTGAACCGCTCGAAGCGCTTGGCGGCCTCGGAGAACAGCTTGTGCCGCCGTGCGGTGCGGCTGATCGCGGCCGGGTTCCAGTGCGCCGCCTCGAGCAGCACGTCCGTGCTCTCCGGCGTGATCTCGGTGCTCGCGCCGCCCATCGTGCCGGCGAGCGAGATGACGCCGCTGTCGTCGGCGATGACGATGTCGTCCGGGTCGAGCGTGCGCTCGACGTCGTCCAAAGTGGTCAGTTTCTCGCCCGGCTTCGCCCGGCGGACCACCAGATCGCCCTGGATGGCCTTGGTGGCGAACGCGTGCAGCGGGTGCCCGAGCTCGAGCATCACGTAGTTCGTCACGTCGACGGCCAGCGAGATCGACCGGATGCCGGCCAGCATCAGCCGTCGGCGCATCCGCCACGGGGTCGGCGCGGTCGCGTCCAGGCCGGTGACCCGGCGCAGCACGAACCGCGGGCAGCCTTCCGGGTCCTCTACGTGCACCGGCCAGGCGTCGCCCTCGGCCGCCGGGACCTCCAGCAGCGCCGGGTCGCCGAAGGGCACGTCGAGCGCGTTCGACAGCTCGCGCGCGAGCCCGCGGATCGACAGCGCGTAGCCACGGTCCGGGGTCGGGGCGAGCTCGATCACCGAGTCGTCGAGGCCGAGCAGCTCGCGCGCGTCGTCGCCCGGGCTCGCGGTGCCCGGCGGGAGCACGAGGATGCCGGTGTGGTCGTCGCCGAGGCCGAGCTCGCGGGCCGAGCAGATCATGCCGTCGCTGATCCGGCCGTAGGTCTTGCGGGCGGCGATCTCGAAGTCGCCGGGCAGGACGGCACCGGGCAGCGCGACGACGACCAGGTCGCCCTCGACGAAGTTGCGCGCGCCGCAGATGATGCCGCGGGTCTTGATGCCGTGCGGGCCCTCGTCGAACTCGCCGGCTTCGTCGTCGTCCTCGTCTTCGTCGTCGAGGTCTTCGTCGAGCTCCTCGGCTTCGTCGGCGGGCTCGCCGACGTCGACGCGGCAGAAGCGGACCGGCTTCTTGAACTCGGTGAGCTCCTCGATCTCGGCCACCCGGCCGACGACCAGCGGGCCGGTCACCGGGCCGAGCTCGCGCAGGTCGTCGACCTCGATGCCGATCCGGACGAACGCGTCGGCCAGGTCCTGCGGCGTGACCTCGTCGGTGAGCTCGAGGTGTTCGGTCAGCCAGCTGACTGGAACTCGCACTACGCCTCCGTTCCGAAGGGAAGGGTGAAGCGGACGTCGCCTTCCACCATGTCGCGCATGTCCGGGATCCCGTTGCGGAACTGCAGGGTGCGCTCGATGCCCATGCCGAAGGCGAACCCGGAGTACACGTCCGGGTCGACGCCGCAGGCGCGCAGCACGTTCGGGTTGACCATGCCGCAGCCGCCCCACTCGACCCAGCCGGGGCCGCCCTTCTTCTCTTCGAACCAGACGTCCACCTCCGCGGACGGCTCGGTGAAGGGGAAGAAGTGCGGGCGCAGCCGTGTCTTGGAGTTCTCGCCGAACATCGCGCGGGCGAAGGCGTCCAGCGTGCCCTTGAGGTGGGCCATCGTGATGCCCTTGTCCACCGCGAGGCCCTCGACCTGGGTGAACACCGGCGTGTGCGTCGAGTCGAGCTCGTCGGTGCGGTAGGTCCGGCCGGGGCACACGACGTACACCGGCAGGTCGCGGTGCAGCAGCGTGCGCGCCTGGACCGGCGAGGTGTGCGTGCGCAGCACCAGGCCCGAGTCCTCTTCGCCGACGTAGAAGGTGTCCTGCAGCTGGCGGGCCGGGTGGTCCTTGCCGAAGTTCAGCGCGTCGAAGTTGAACCACTCGGCTTCGAGCTCGGGACCTTCGGCGACCTCGTAGCCCATCGCGACGAAGGCGTCGGCGACGCGCTCGGAGATGGTGGTGATCGGGTGCCGGGCGCCGCGCGGAACGCGGTCCCACGGCAGGGTGACGTCGACGGCTTCTTCGCGCAGCACGCGCTCGTCGCGCTCCACCTGGAGCTCGGCGCGGCGGGCGTCGAAGGCCGCCTGGATCGCCTGGCGGGCCTCGTTGACGCGCTTGCCAGCCTCGGCCTTCTCCTGCTTGGGCAGGGCGCCGATCCCGCGGCGGGCCAGGCCCACCGGGGACTGGTCACCGAGGTGGGCCGGCTTGACCTCGGCCAGCCCTTCGAGCCCGGTCGCGGCGGCGAACGCCGCTTCGGCGGCCTTGACCGCCTCCTGCAGCGTCTCGGGGGCGAGCACCGCGCCCTGTGCTTCCTTCTCCGTGGCTCCGGACATAACTCCTCGGCGTCCGCTGGGACTGGTCGTTCACGCGCCGCCGCACACGGCACGCGAGAGGTCAAAGGCGGGAAAAGTCTATGGGATCGGCTCCGCGCGCCCCCGGTCGCCCCGTGGGCGCGCGGACGCACGGTCACCGCCGGCGGAACGCCTCGGAGAAGTCGACCGAAGCGAACTCGCCGGGCACCACGCCCTCGGCGGCGTAGCGGTACAGCGCGGTCTGGTAGATGCCGGACAACGTGGTGATGAAGACCGCCACCAGCAGGGTCCAGACGATCGCCAGCCCGACCGCGACGAACACGGTGGCCGTGCCGCCGAGCAGGAAGCCGGCTCCGAGGAGCACGACGTAACCGGCGAAGGTCAGCAGGAAACCGACCAGGCCGAGGCCGGCGGTGCCGGCGACGTTCTCGCCCCAGGCGCGGCGGAACAGCTCGACCGACCGCTTGACGCTCGCCTTCACCCCCGTGCCCTCGAGCATGACGACCGGCAGCACGAGGTACGTCGTGAACCGCCAGGCCATGCCGATCAGGCCGCTGATGATGCTGCCGAGGAAGCCGAGCCGCTCCTCGATCGTGCGCAGCACCACGCTGACCGTCGCGGTCACCCCGGCCCAGCCGAGCAGGGCAGGCCAGCGGCGCCCGGCTGCGGCGAGGCCCGCGCCGACACCCGGCATGCCGCCGTCACCGCGCAGCGCGATGTCCGCCTGGGAGATCAGGGCGGCGTTGAAGAAGATCGTGACGAACGCCGAGACGAGGTAGAACGCCGCGAGCAGCACGTACGTGCCGGCGGTGGGCCGGAAGTTCTCGGCCTCGAGGTGGACGGTGAAGAACGCCGGTGTCAGGAACACCGCGGCGACCAGCAGTCCGGCGATCCCGGCGAGCACCGGGAACCACGCCAGGCCCTTGTGGGCGCGCAGCACCTTGAACGAAGCGGAGAACAGCGCGAACGAACGGGCAAGCCTGCCCATGGAACCCCCCAATATCGGCCACAATGGATATTGCGGGAGCCTACTCGCAGGTCAGCGCCGCGCCGCCAGCGCGCTCGTGTAGACGCACACGGCCGCCGCGGTGGCCAGGTTGAGGCTCTCAGCGCGGCCGTACAGGGGGATCCGGACGGCGAGGTCGGTCCGGTCGAGGACGTCGGCGGGCAGGCCGTGGGCCTCGTTGCCGAACACCCACGCGGTCGGGGCGGTGAGGTCCACCCGATCGAGTTCGGCGTCGGCGTAGCCGTGGGCGGCGAGCGTCCGCAGGCCCGCGGCCGAGCAGGCGCTCAGCGCGCCCGCGACGTCACGGACCCGCGCGATCGGCAGGTGGAACAGGCTGCCGGCAGCCGCGCGGACGCACTTGCCGTTGTGCGGGTCGACGGTGTCGCCCGCCAGGACCACCGCGTCCGCACCGGCGGCGTCCGCGACGCGGATCACCGTGCCCGCGTTGCCGGGGTCGGCGACGTCCACGAGCACGACCACGAGCTTCGCCTCCGGCGTCACGGCCTCCTCGAGCGGCCGGTCCAGCAGCGCGCAGACGGCCACGATGCCCTGCGGTGTCACGGTTTCCGACAGCCCGTCGGCGGCGCGGTCGGTGATCGGCGAGACGGTGACGCCGGCCGCGCGGGCCGCGTCGACCAGGTCCGCGTGCTGGGCGGCCGCGCGGTCGGTGACGAACAGCTCGTGCACCGTGCCGTCGGCCAGAGCGGCCTCGACGGCGTTGGCGCCTTCGGCCAGGAACCGGCCGGTCTTGTCGCGTTCCGCGCGCCGCGTCAGCTTGCGCGCAGCAACGACCCGGGGGGTCCGTTCGGTGAACGGCTCCGCCCCGGGTCGCTGAAAGCTGCCGGTCAGGCCGACTTCGCTTCGCCGGTGTTGACGTTGGCCTTGGCGAGCTCGGCCAGCGCGGTGAAGGCGGCGGCGTCGTTGACGGCGAGGTCCGCGAGGATCTTGCGGTCGACCTCGACACCCGCGGCCTTGATGCCCTGGATGAACCGGTTGTAGGTCACGCCGTTGGCGCGAGCGGCCGCGTTGATGCGGGTGATCCACAGCTGGCGGAAGTCACCCTTGCGGGCACGGCGGTCCCGGTAGGCGTAGTTGAGCGAGTGAAGCGTCTGCTCCTTGGCCTTGCGGTACAGCCGCGAACGCTGGCCGCGGTAGCCGCTGGCCAGTTCGAGAGTTGCGCGACGCTTCTTCTGGGCGTTGACCGCCCGCTTGACGCGTGCCACGGGTCCATCCTGTCGATTTCGGGGGGCGAGGGGACGCCCCGGGTGGGTTAGAGCAAGTTCTGCGGGATCAGATGCCGAGCAGGCGCTTGACGCGGCCGACCTCGGTCTTCGACACCTCGGTGGTGCCCTCGAGACGGCGGGTCACGCGGCTGGACTTCTTCTCCATGCGGTGGCGCCGGCCGGTCATCTGGCGGCGCAGCTTGCCCGTCCCCGTCTTGCGGATGCGCTTGGACGTCCCGCTGTGGGTCTTCATCTTCGGCATTGGTGTCCTCTTTCGTGCGGCGGCTCACCGGAGAACCGGTGAGCCGCTGACTCGTGCTGGTCGGCGCCTACGCCTCGGGGGCCTGCTCGGGAGCGGGCTCGGCCTTGGCCTTCGGCTTCACGTTCTTGTGCGGGGCCAGCACCATGATCATGTTGCGGCCGTCCTGCTTGGCGGACGACTCGACGAAGCCCAGTTCGGTGACGTCCTCGGCGAGCTTCTGCAGCAGCCGGTAGCCGAGCTCCGGCCGGGACTGCTCGCGGCCGCGGAACATGATCGTGACCTTGACCTTGTTGCCCGCCGCCAGGAACCGCGACACGTGACCCTTCTTGGTCTCGTAGTCGTGCTGGTCGATCTTGGGGCGCAGCTTCTGTTCCTTGATGACGGTCAGCTGCTGGTTGCGCCGCGACTCGCGGGCCTTCTGCGCGCTCTCGTACTTGAACTTGCCGAAGTCCATGAGCTTGCACACCGGCGGGCGGGCCTGCGGCGCGACCTCGACGAGGTCGAGGTCGTTCTCCTGCGCCAGGCGCAGCGCATCCTCGATCCGGACGATGCCGACCTGTTCGCCGGCGGGTCCGACGAGACGGACCTCCGGCACCCGGATTCGGTCGTTGATGCGTGTCTCGGAGCTGATGGGGCCTCCTTGGTCCGAGGAATGTTTCCTGTTCTCGTTTCGACCTGGTGCCCACATAGCGAAGGCCCCGGTCACCGTTCGGTGCGCGGGGCCCACTCTGTTCCGATCGTGCCCCGGAGGGCACTGCTTCGCTTCGGACTTGCGTCCTGGCGAGACCGGACCCGGACACCTGTACGGTGACGCGGGTGGGAGCGGGGCTCCACTTGCCGCCCCCGATCGCTCGGGGGCTGGTCGCTCGTGGAAGGGTACCAGACGTGTCAGAACAACCCTCCGAACAGGCCCCTTATTCCCCGGACGACCGCCACCTGGCCGAGATCCCCAGCGTGGAGGTGATCAGCCGGGCGGCGGTGATGCTGCTGTCGGCAGGCGCCGAGCGCCTCGGGCTCGCCGACGCCGACCCGGCGACGTCCCCGCACCGCGACCTCGACGAGGCCCGCCGGTTGATCACCGCGCTCGCCGGCCTCGTGACGGCCTCCGCGGAGTACCTCGGGCTGCACGCCGGGCCGTTGCGTGATGGCCTGCAGTCGCTGCAGAAGGCGTTCCGGGAGGCTTCGGCCGTGCCGGACGAGCCCGGGCAGGGTCCGGGCGAGAAGTTCACCGGTCCGGTCTACTGACCTGGGTGCATGCGGGCTGACGCGGGCGAGGGTGGCCACGGCGGTGTGACTGGTCGCCGCCCTCGCCTCCCGGGTCCGACGGAGTGGGTCTCGCCGGTCGGCATGACGACGCCCACCACTGCTGTCCGGCCCGCCGGCGCACCGCCCGCCGGCCGGACACCACAATCCCCGACCGCTGATCAGCGAGGCGAGCTTCGCCGGGCGGGCGCGACGACACCGCAACCGCTGATCAGCTCGGCCGGCGGATCGCGCTCGCCAGGCCGGCGAACCGAATCCCGCCGACCAGACACCACAGCACCCACCCGCTGCCGATCGGCCGGGTCGGCTCGCGCAAGCCGCGGCGATCCGGGTTTCCGCCGGGCCGACTCGGCTTCCCGACGGGTGGGGCACACTTTCGTGCCGTGCTCACTCCACTCGTTGCCGGGGTCTTCGCGCTGGCCGGGGTGCTTCTCGGGGTCTTCCTCGAACCCGTCAAGGCCCGGGTCGCCGCCCGGGCGCGGCTGCGGGAAGAACGCGCCCTGCGGTGCGCCCAGCTCGTCGAGGCCGCGACCACCGCCCGTGATGCCGTTCTGTGGCTCTTCCGGACCGTCCGCACCGTCGCACCCGCCGTCACCGCCGGCGCCGAACTGGTCGCCGAAGCCGAACAGCGCTACTGGAACGCGCGCAGCGAGCTCAAGAAGGCACTCCTGCTGCTCCGCCTCGTCGGGCCGGACGAGCTGATCGCGGGCGCGGTGGCCGTCGCCGAGGCCGATCGGGCGTTGCGGCAGCTCTGGTTCGACCGCGACCCCTCGGCCCGGCAGTCGCATTCGGACGAGATGTCCGCCGTGCTGCAGCGCGGGCGGCTCGCCTTCGACGAGTTCACCGACCTGGCTCGCCGGCTCACCGTTCCGCACTGACATAGGCAAGCTTGCCGAACCCGGCCACAGACATCTAACATGTTAGATGTGAGTCTCTCGAAGGTCAGCCGCCCCCTCCTCCGCGATGAGGCCTACGACCGCATCCGCCGGGCGATCGTCGACGGCACCCTGCCGCCCGGCGCCCCCCTGCGCGACGCCGACCTCGCCGACCAGCTCGGGCTCTCGAAGGCCCCGGTCCGGGAAGCCCTCCGCCGCCTCACCGACGACGGCCTCGTCGACCAGAAGCCGCAGTCCTACACCCGCGTCTCCGAAGTGATGTCCCCCGACGTGCTCGACGCCCGCGAGATCGTCCGCGTGCTCCACGAGTTCGCCGTCCGCCAGGCCGCCACGAGGTGCGGTCCGCAGGACGTCGCCGCCATGCGCGCGGCCAACGACCGGTTCGCCCGAGCCATCGAAGCCCGCGACATCGCGGCCGCCGTCCAGGCCGACGACGAGCTGCACGACGTCCCCGTCCGGCTGGCAGGCAACGCCGCCGTCGCCGCGACCCTCGACCGCTACACCCCGCTCCTGCGCCGCCTCGAACACGCCCGGTTCAGCTCGACCCTGGCCTGGAACTCGGTGGAACGCCACACCCGGCTCATCGACGCGCTGGCAGCACACGACACCGAGACCGCCGTCGAAGTGATCTCGACCATCTGGACCGACCTCCTGGAGGACCGATGACCCTCGCCGACTTCCCGCGCTACCCCCTGCTCTTCGGCCCCTCGCCGGTGCACCGCCTCGAACGCCTCACCGAACACCTCGGCGGCGCCCAGATCTGGGCGAAGCGCGAGGACGTCAACTCCGGCCTCGCCTTCGGCGGGAACAAGACCCGAAAACTGGAGTACCTCGTCGCCGACGCGCTGAAAGAAGGCGCGGACACGCTCGTCTCCATCGGCGGCGTCCAGTCCAACCACACCCGCCAGGTCGCCGCGGCCGCCGCGCGGGCCGGGCTGAAGGCCGTTCTCGTCCAGGAAAGCTGGGTCGACTGGCACGACCCGCTCTACGACAAGGTCGGCAACATCCAGCTGTCGCGGATCCTCGGCGCCGACGTCCGGCTCGTCCAGGCCGGTTTCGGCATCGGCTTCAAGGAGACGTGGGAGAACGCCGTCGCCGAGGTCGAAGAGCGGGGCGGGAAGCCGTACGCCATCCCGGCCGGCGCCTCGGACCACCGGCTCGGCGGCCTGGGCTTCGCGAGCTGGATCGTCGAACTGGAACAGCAGGAAGAAGAACTCGGCGTCTTCTTCGACACCGTCATCGTCTGTTCGGTCACCGGCAGCACCCAGGGCGGGATGGTCGCCGGGACCACCATCGGCAAGAAGCGGCGCATCCTCGGCATCGACGCCTCGGCCAAGCCCGGCGAAACCCGCGAGCAGGTCACGCGCATCGCGCGCACCACCGCCGAGCTGATCGGCGGGGGCGAGATCCCCGAGGTCGAACTCGACGACCGCTACCACGCCGGGACATACGGGATCCCGGACAAGTCCACTGTGGACGCCATCGAGACGTGCGCCCGGCTGGAGGGCATGATCACCGATCCCGTCTACGAGGGCAAGTCGATGGCCGGGCTGATGGACCTCGTCGGAACCGGCGAGATCTCCCGCGACTCGAACGTCCTCTACGCCCACCTCGGCGGGCAGCCTGCCCTGAACGGCTACACGAGCGTTCTGGGCTGACCGCCCGCCGGAGGCTCAGTCCAGCACGCAGAGCACGTCGATCTCGACGAGCAGCTCGCCCGGCAGCCCGACGTACACCGTCGTGCGCGCCGCGTGCGGGGCGTCGCCGATCAGCTCGTTGTACACCTCGTTGAACGGCGCGAAGTGCGCGGTGTCGGTCAGGTACACCCGGACCATGATCGCGTCCGCGAGGCTCGAACCCGCTTCTGCCAGCACGGCCTCGATGTTCTTGAACGTCTGCCGGGTCTGGCCCACGACGTCGTCGCCGACGATCGCGCCCGTGGCCGGGTCGAACGCGACCTGGCCGGCGACCTGCAGCAGGTTCCCCTTGCGGACGGCCTGCGAGAACTTCGCCGGCGGCTTCGGCGCGTTCTCGGTGGAAACTGCCGTCTTGCTCATCAGTGCCCCTTTCCGTTCTCCGTCCATCCACTGTGGACGGAAGCTTCCCTGGTCGCGGCCCGCAGCTCGGGCACCAGCGCCAGCAGTCCTTCGTAGTCGAGCAGCACCTTCGGCACCGACATCGACGCGGCGGCCAGCACCTCACCGCCGGTCCCCCGTACCGGCGCCGCGATGCAGTGGATGAAGTCCTCGTGTTCGGCGTTGTCGACCGCGTACCCGCGCTCGGCCACGCGCTCCAGCTCCGCCAGGTACTCCGCCGCCGTGGTGATCGTGTTCGGCGTCCGCACCGGGTACTCGATCGACCGCGCGATCTCCTCGCGGCGGGCCGCGGGCATCGCCGCGACCAGGACTTTCCCCACCGCGGTGCAGTGCAGCGGCGCCCGCTTGCCGATGCGCGAGTACATCCGCACCGAATGGCGGCCTTCGAACTTGTCGATGTAGACGACTTCGCCGTCTTCGTAGCTGGCCAGGTGCACGGTGTGCCCGGTGCGCGCGTTGAGCGCGGCGAGCGCCGGGTGCGCGCTGCGGCGGACGTCGAACGAATCCAGTGCCTGGTTGGCGAGGTCGAACATGGCGCTGCCCAGCCGGTAGTGGCGGGCGCCTTCGCGGCGGACGAAGTGGTGCTGCTCGAGGGTGCGCAGCAGCCGCAGGACGGTCGACTTGTGCACGCCGATCTCGTCGGCGAGGTCGTCGAGGGTGCGCGCGTCCTGCGCGATCGAGGTCAGCAACGTCAGCGCCCGGTCCAGACTTTGGCTCACGTCAGCACCACGCCCTCTCCGGTCAGCCGCGCCGAACGCCACTCGTCCGGGTCCGCCTGCAGCAGGGTAGCCACGACGTCCCGCGGCAGCGGCACGCCGACGTCGTCGTGGGTCAGCAGGGTGACCGCGGCCTGCAGGTGCCCCTGCCGCAACCGTTCCAGGGGCGGCGCACCGCGCAGCGTCGCGGCGAGGAACCCGGCGGCGAAGGCGTCCCCGGCACCGACCGGCTCGACGACGTCGACCGCCAGCGCGGGCGCGAACAGCGGCTCCCCCTCGACCAGCGTCGCCCCGCGCTCGCCGTGCTTGACGACGAGCGTGCGCGGCTGCGGCAGCAGGGCCCGCAGCCGTTCCGGGTCGCCGGTCCCCCACACCCGCTGGGCCTCGTCGTCGCCGGTCAGCACGATGTCCGCCTGCGCGGCCAGTTCGGCGAGCAGGCTCGGGTCGCGGCCGGTCCAGAGCGCCGGCCGCAGGTTGACGTCGAAGGAGATCAGCCGGTCGCCGCGGGGCAACTCCAGCAGCGCGCGGACCAGCGCGAGACAGCTGTCCGACAGCGCCGGCGTGATCCCCGACAGGTGCAGCACGCGGACGCCGTCGAGGTCCAGCCGGTCCAGCAGCGACGGTCCCATCCCGGACGCGGCCGAGCCCGCCCGGTAGTAGCGCACCGGACTGCCGCCGGCGCCGCTTTCCTTGACGTAGAGCCCGGTCGGGCGGGTCGGATCGACAACGCACCCGCTGACGTCGACGCCGTGGGACGCGACCTCGCGCAGCACCGCCCGGCCGAACGGGTCGTCCCCGACCGCGCTCACCCAGCCGCTGCGCACACCCAGCGTCGGCAGGTTGCAGGCCACGTTCGATTCGGCGCCGCCGATGGTGCGCACCCAGCGCTTCACCTGCTCCGGCGGGCCGGGCTCGGCGGGCACGAACAGCGCCATCGTCTCGCCCACGCACAACACTTCGGGCCCGCTCGTCACTTTCCGTCTCCCCTGTTCTTCACCCCGTTGACCTGTGGCGACCCGGATGCTACACCTATGGCACTCAAAATGCGCAACAGTCGTTGCAACATACGCAACGACGAACCAGCCAACCCAGGGACCGCCGCCGATGACCGCACCCGCCGCTTTCACCCTGAACGACGCCGCACTCGACGCCCTCCGCCAGGAGCGGATCGACTGGCGCTTCCGCTCGGCCGCCCCCGCCCTGACCGGGCTCACCCTCGCCGAAGCTGCGGACCGCCGGCTGAACCTGTTCACCGACGGGTTCTTCGCCCCTTTCGTCGTCCTCGACGACGAAGCGCTCGAACACAACCTGCGGACGATGGCCGCGTGGTGCGCCGCGCGGGGCGTGGTGCTGGCACCGCACGGCAAGACCACCATGGCGCCCCAGCTGTTCGCGCGACAGGCCGAGCACGGCGCCTGGGGCGTGACCTGCGCGAACGCCGGTCACCTCCGGATCTACCGGGCGTTCGGCGTGTCCCGGGTCCTGCTGGCCAACCAGCTGCTCGACCCGGCCGGCCTGCGCTGGCTGGCCGCCGAGCTGGCCGCCGACCCGGGGTTCGAGTTCGTCTGCTGGGTCGACTCGGTGCGCGGGGTCGAGCTGATGACCGCGGCCCTCGACGGCACCGAGCGCCCGGTGGACGTCCTCGTCGAGGTGGGGGCCGACGGCGGCCGCACCGGCGTCCGCGACACCGCGACCGCGCTGGCGGTCGCCGAGGCGGTCCACGCCAGCCCCGTGCTGCGGCTGCGGGGCACCGGCGGCTACGAAGGCGCGCTGTCCCACGGCACCGACGAGGCCGCGCTGGCCAAGATCAGCTCCTATGTGGACAGCCTGCGCGACCTGGCGATCTTGCTGGCGGACAAGGGACTCCTCGACGGGCAGATCATCGTCACCGCCGGCGGCAGCGCCTACTTCGACCGGGTCGTCAACGAGCTGACGAAGCCGTGGCCGGACGGCCTCGACGTGCTGCCGGTGCTGCGCAGCGGCGCCTACCTGACCCACGACGACGGCTTCTACCGCGAGATCTCCCCGCTGGGCGAGCACCCGCGCATCGACGGCGTCGACTCCTTCCGGCCGGCGCTGCGGGCGTGGGCGCAGGTGACGTCGAAGCCGTCGGACGAGCTCGCCCTGCTGACCATCGGCAAGCGCGACGCCTCCTTCGACGAGGGCCTGCCCCAGCCGCAGCTGCGCCGCACCCCGGGCGGCCCCGCCGAACCCCTCGACGGCCACACCGTCACCAAGCTGAACGACCAGCACGCCTTCCTGGCCCTGCCGCCCGGCTCCCCGGTCGAGGTCGGCGACTGGATCGCGCTCGGCCTGTCCCACCCGTGCACGGTGTTCGACAAGTGGCCGCTGCTGCCGGTGACCGCGGCCGACGGCGAAACCGTCGTCGACTACGTCCGGACGTGGTTCTGATGTCCGTCGTCATCCGGAACGCGCTGGTCGCCGACGGCAGCGGCGCCCCGCTCGCCCGCCACGACGTCGGCCTCGCCGGCGGGAAGATCGCGGAGGTCGCCGACGCCGGGTCGCTGACCGGCGGCCGGGTCATCGACGCCGACGGCCTGGTGCTCGCGCCCGGGTTCATCGACATGCACTCGCACTCCGACCTGCAGCTGCTGGCCAACCCGGACCACCCGGCGAAGATCACCCAGGGCGTCACGACCGAGGTGCTCGGCCAGGACGGCCTGTCGTACGCGCCCGTCGACGACACCGTGCTCGAGGCACTGCGGCAGCAGCTCGCGGGCTGGAACGACGACCCGCCGGGGTTCGACTGGAACTGGCGCTCGGTCGGCGAGTACCTCGACCGGCTCGACCGCGGTATCGCCGTCAACGCCGCCTACCTCGTGCCGCAGGGCACGGTCCGGATGCTCGCCGTCGGCTGGGCCGACCGGCCCGCGACCGAGGCCGAGCTCAACCGGATGAAGGAACTGGTCGCGACCGGGCTGGCCGAGGGCGCGATGGGGATGTCGTCCGGCCTCACCTACACGCCCGGGATGTACGCGGAGACGAGCGAGCTGGTCGAGCTGTGCCGGGTGGTCGGCGAGCGGGGCGGCTTCTACAGCCCGCACCACCGCAGCTACGGCAAGGGCGCCCTCGAGGCGTTCGCCGAGATGATCGACGTGAGCAGGCAGTCCGGCTGCCCGCTGCACCTGGCCCACGCCACGATGAACTTCTCGGTCAACAAGGGCAAGGCGCCTGACCTGCTGCAGCTGCTCGACGACGCCCTCGACGACGGCTGCGACATCTCACTCGACACCTACCCGTACCTGCCGGGCGCGACCTACCTGAGCGCGCTCCTGCCGAGCTGGGCCACCGAAGGCGGCCTCGACGCCACGCTCGCCCGGCTGTCCGATGTGGACGAACGCGAGCGGATCCGCGCCGAGATCGAGGAGTCCGGTTCGGACGGTGCGCACGGCGTCCCGATCGACTGGGAAGCCATCGAAATCAACGGCGTGCGCCACGAGCACAACGCCCACCTGGTCGGCCACAGCGTCGCCGCGTCAGCCGTCAAGCAAGGCACGGAACCGGCGCAGCTGTACTTCGACACCCTGCTGGACGAACGGCTCGGGACGTCCTGCCTGATGCACGTCGGGCACGAGGAGAACGTCCAGGCGATCATGCGGCACCGGACGCACACCGGCGGCAGCGACGGCCTCCTCGTCGGCGCCCGGCCGCACCCGCGCGCCTGGGGCACGTTCCCCCGCTACCTCGCCCGGTACGTCCGTGAGCTCGGCGTGCTGGACCTCGCCGAGTGCGTCGCCCACCTGACCGGGCGGGCCGCGCGGCGGCTGCGGCTGGCCGACCGCGGGCTGGTCCGCGCCGGCTACGCCGCCGACCTGGTGCTGTTCGACCCCGAGGCGGTCACCGACACCGCCACCTTCGACGATCCCCGGCAGCCCGCCGCCGGGATCACCCACGTCTTCGTCAACGGCACCGCCGCCCTCGACGACGGAACCCCCACCGGCGCCCTCGCCGGACACTCCCTGCGCAACCCCCGGAGAGCCCGATGATCCACTGGCTGCAACACACCACGGGCGGGCTGCTGACGCTCGCCGCCGTCTCGATCGCCGTCCTGCTCGTGCTGATCATCAAGCTCAAGCTGGAACCGTTCATCGCGCTGATCGTGGTCGGCCTGCTGACCGCGCTGGCCGCCGGCCTGCCGGTCGGCACGATCGTCGGCTCCGCCCAGAAGGCATCGGACTCCCTGCTGGAGAAGGGGTTCGGCAGCATCCTCGGGCACATCACGGCGATCATCGGCCTGGGCACGATCCTCGGCTCGATCCTGGAACGCTCGGGCGGCGCCAAGGTGCTCACCGGCGCGCTGCTGCGGTCGTTCGGCGAGAAGCGGGCCCCGCTGGCCATGGGGGTCGCCGGGTTCGTCTTCGGCATCCCGGTGTTCTTCGACATCGGCATCTTCGTGCTGGCCCCGCTGGTCTACGTCGCCGCGCGCCAGGGCGGGAAGTCGCTGGTGCTGTACGCGATGCCGCTGCTGGCCGGCCTGTCGATCACGCACGCCTTCCTGCCGCCGCACCCCGGCCCGGTGGCCGCCGCCGGGCTGCTGCACGTCGAGCTCGGCTGGATCATCCTGATGGGCCTGGCCTGCGGCATCCCCGCGTTCCTGATCGGCGGCGTGCTGTACTCGACCTGGATCGGCAAGCGCATCTCCGTCGACGTCCCCGAGGACATGGTCTTCGCCGAGGAAGAGGGCGAACGCGAGGACAACCCGCCGTCGCTGGGGCTGGTCGCCGCGATCATCGCGGTGCCGCTGGTGCTGATCCTGGCCGGCACGTTCGGCAGCATCTGGCTGCCCAAGGGCTCCGCGCTCGCCGGTGTCGCCGCGTTCATCGGGACGCCCGCGGTCGCGCTGACCGTCGCCGTGCTGCTCGCGTCCTGGCTGCTGGGCCTGCGGCGCGGGTTCACCGGCAAGGACCTCAACGAGCTGGCCGCGAAGTCGCTGCGGCCGGTGGCGATGATCCTGCTGGTCGTCGGCGCGGGCGCGTTCTTCGGCGCGGTGCTCTCGGCCACCGGGATCGGCAAGGCCGTGGCCGACTCGCTGCACGACGCCGGGCTGCCGGTGCTGCTCGCGGCGTACGTGATCAGCTGCGGCATGCGGATCGCGCAGGGTTCGGCGACCGTCGCCATCGTGACCACGAGCGGGATCATCGCGCCGACCGTGGCCCAGCTCGGGTATTCGCAGATCCAGCTGGCGCTGCTGGTGATGGCGATTTCGGCGGGCTCGATCATCGCCTCGCACGTCAACGACGGCGGCTTCTGGATCGTTTCGCGGTACTTCAACCTCACCGTGCCGCAGACGCTGAAGTCCTGGACCGCGCTGGAAACCGTGCTTTCCCTTTCGGGATTCGGGGCTTCGGCATTGCTCATGGCCGTGGTCTAGACCATACTGGAGTCCGTCACCGCCGAAACCCGTTGGGAGACAAAGACGATGACCGGACTTTCCCGTCGCACGTTCCTCGGCGCCGCGGCCGGCGCGGGCGCCGCCACCGTTCTGGGCAGCTCGCTCGCGTCGGCCGCCACCACGCCGAAAGGCTGCTTCGCCGGAGGAACCGTGTACATCGGCAGTTACACCAGCGGGGCGACCGGGCACGGGCTCGACGTCACGAGCCGGTCCGGCGCCGCGCTGAACCCCGTCCGCACGGTGCCCGGTATCAGCGACACGTCGTGGTTCGACCGCAGCGCCGACGGCAAGACGCTGTACGTCACCAACGAAGGCGACCCGGCAGGGTACGTCTCGGCGCTGAACATCGCCGATCCCGCGAAACCGAAGCTGCTCAACAAGGTTTCGTCGAAGGGTGGCGCGCCGACGCACCTGAGCGTGCACTCGAGCGGGAAGTACGTGCTGGCCGCCAACTACAGCTCGGGCAGCGTCGTCGTGCTGCCGATCCTGGCCGGCGGCAAGCTCGGTGCGGCCACCGACCTGGTGACCCACCACGCCGACTCCGGCCAGGCGCACGCCCACCAGGTCGTCAACGACCCCACCGGCCGCTGGGTGCTGGCGGTCGACCTGGGCGCGGACTCGGTGTACGTCTACGGCTTCACCGCCGGGAAGCTTTCGCTGCACCAGCAGCTGAAGCTGCCCGCCGGCGCCGGGCCGCGGCACCTCGCGTTCGACCACAGCGGGAAGTTCGCCTACATCCTGCAGGAACTGCGGCCGGAGGTGACGGTGGCGAGCTGGGACGCGGCCACCGGGACGCTGAAAGCGCTCTCCGTCGTCCCGGCCGTCCCCAGCGGGAGCACCGGCGAGCTCTACCCGGGCGAGATCATCCTTTCGCAAGACGGGAAGTTCGCCTACGCCACCGTCCGCGGCCCGAACACGCTGGCCACGTTCTCCGTTTCCGGCGCCACGCTGAAGCTGGTGTCCACGGTGTCCACCGGCGGGAACTGGCCGCGGCACGTCGCCCTCGACCCCTCCGAAAGCTGGTTCTACGTCTCGAACCAGCGCTCCGGCACCGTCACCTGGCTGCCGCGGGACCCGGCCACCGGCCTGCCCGGCGCGCCCGCCGGTTCGCTCGCCGTCGGGTCCGTCAACTCCGTCTACTTCGCCTCGTGAGGTTCACCATGAGACTGCGCCGCACCCTGCCCGTCGTCGCCGGGCTGGCCCTGCTGGCCGGCTGCGCGCCCACCCAGTCCGCGCCCGCGGGCAGCGGCGGGGACGACAAGACCGGCACCGTCCGCGTCTGGCTGTTCGACGAAGCCAACCGCGCGCCGAAGGAAGCCGCGGTCAAGGACGCGATCACCGAGTTCAAGGCGGCCCACTCCGGCGTCGAGGTCGACGTCCAGTGGGTGCCGGTCGAGGGCCGCGCCGACAAGTTCTCCGGCGCCTTCAACGACCCGGCCAACGCCCCGGACGTCGCCGAGTTCGGCAACACCGACGTCTCCAGCTACGCGGCCACCGGCGCGCTGGCCGACCTGACCGGCGACCTCGCCGCGTGGCCCGAGGGCAAGGACCTCATCCCGACCGTGCTGGACACGGCGAAGTCCGGCGGCCAGACCTACGGCCTGCCCTGGTACACCGGCATCCGGGCGCTCTACTACCGCACCGACGTCTTCACCGAGCTCGGTCTCAAGCCGCCGTCGACGCTGGCGGAGCTGACCGACACCGCCCGCCGGATCCGGGCCGCCAAGCCGGACCTCTACGGCATCTCCGTCGGCGGCAAGTACACCTACGCCATGCTGCCCTTCCTCTGGGCCAACGGCGGGGAGCTCGCGCAGGACACCGGCGGCAAGTGGAAGTCGACGGTCGACGGTGAGCAGGCCAAGGCCGGCGTCACGCAGTACGCGTCCCTGCTCAAGGACGACATCTGCCCGCCCGCGCAGTGCGCGAACCTGACCGGCACGCAGAGCGTCACCGCGTTCGCCGGCGGCAAGGCCGGGATGACGATCGGTGGCGACTTCAACCGCAAGGCCGTCGAGCAGGGCGCGGTGAAGGGCAAGTACGCCGTCGTCCCGATCCCGGGCACCACGGCGGGCAGCGTCGCGCCCGCGTTCGCCGGGGGCAACCTGCTGGGCGTGTTCAAGGCGAGCAAGCACCGCAGCCTGGCCCTGGAGTTCGTCGAGCTGCTCGGCGGCGCGAAGTACCAGGAGAAGATGTACACCGCGATGGGCAACCTGCCGACACTGGGCAGCGTGCAGCAGAAGCTCGCGGCGAACGACCCGTTCCTCAAGCCGTTCGTCGACACGCTCAAGGCGGGCACGAAGTTCGTCCCGGCGACGCCGGCGTGGTCGAAGATCGACAGCCAGAACGTGCTGCCGACGGCCGTGCAGCAGATCGCCACCGGCGGCAAGGACCCGGCGGCGGCGCTGGCCGACGCGGCCGCCGCGATGAACCGGGCCTTCGGCTAGTGGTAACGATCCAGGAGACCCCTTCCGCCACGGCGCCCGCACGGCGGCCGCGGCGGAAGGGGGACGGCCGGGCCGCCGCGCTCTACCTCGCCCCGGCGGGCGTCCTGCTCGCCGCGCTGCTGGCCTACCCGATCTACCAGCTGGTCGTGATCTCGTTCTACGACTACGGCCAGCCGCAGGCCGCGGGCAACGCGCCGCTGGTGTTCCTCGGCTTCGCCAACTACGCGGACCTGCTGTCCCAGGCGCAGTTCTGGACCGTGCTCGGCAAGACGGTCGGGTTCGCCGCGGCCTGCGTCGTCGGTTCGCTCGTCGTCGGCACCGGGCTCGCGGTGCTGGCTTCGCGGGTGCGTTCGCTGCCCCGGATGCTGCTGTTCCTGGCCGCGCTGGGCGCGTGGTCGACGCCGGCGATCGCCGGCTCCTACGTCTGGCTGTTCCTCTTCGACACCGACTTCGGCCTGGTCAACGAGGTGCTGTCGGGGATCGGGCTGCCGTTCGAACACCATTCGTGGACGTTCGGCACGCTCGGCGCGTTCGGGCTGGTCGCCGCCGAGGTGATCTGGTGCTCGTTCCCGTTCGTGCTGGTCACCATGTACGCCGGGATCAAGGGCGTGCCGGACGAGGTGCTCGAAGCCGCCTCGCTCGACGGCGCGTCGGCGTGGCGCACGACCTGCACGATCGTGCTGCCGATGGTGCGGCCGCTGCTGATGATCGCCACCGTCCAGTCGATCATCTGGGACTTCAAGGTGTTCACCCAGATCTACGTGATGACCAACGGCGGCGGCGTGGCCGGGCGCAACCTGGTCCTCAACGTGTACGCCTACCAACAGGCCTTCGCCGGGCAGGAGTACGGCCTCGGCTCGGCGATCGGAGTCGTGATGACGCTGTTGCTGCTGTCGGTCACCGGGCTGTACGTCCGGTCGCAGCGCCGGAGCGCGGCATGGCTGTGAAACGTCCGGGCCGGCTGATCGCCGAGGTCGTCACCGTCGTGGTCGCCGGGATCGTCGCCTTCCCGCTGTACTGGATGCTGCTGTCGGCGGTGAAGCCGGCGGGCGAGATCCAGTCGGCTTCGCCGAAGCCGTGGACGTTCCACCCGTCGTTCGACAGCTTCTCGCGCGTGCTCACCGTTTCGGGCTTCGGGCGGTACTTCGTCAACAGCCTGCTGGTGGCGCTGGTCGTCGTGGCGCTGTCGCTGCTGCTGTCGTTCCTTTCGGCGGTGGCTTTGACGCGGTTTTCCTTCCGGGGGCGCACGGTGCTGCTGGTGATGACGCTGGTGGCCCAGATGGTGCCGGTGGAGGCGCTGACCATCCCGCTGTTCTTCCTGATGCGGTCACTCGGTGCGGCTGTGCCGGCTTTCGGGTTGAACGAGCTGGGTTCGCTGGTGCTGGTGCACCTGGCGTTCAGCCTGCCGTTCGCGATCTGGATGCTGCGCGGGTTCGTCGCCGCGGTGCCGGTGGAACTCGAGGAAGCGGCGAAGCTGGACGGCGCGTCCCGGGTGCGGTTCACCTGGCAGATCCTCTTCCCGCTGGTGGCGCCGGGGCTGGTGGCCGTGAGCGTGCTCGCGTTCATCCACGCGTGGAACGACTTCCTGTTCGCCAAGACGTTCATCGTCTCCAAGACCGAGAACCAGACACTGCCGCAGGCGATCCTGGTCTTCTTCAAGCCGGAGGACACCGACTGGGGTGCGGTGATGGCGTCTTCGACACTGATGACGATCCCGGTGCTGGTGTTCTTCGTCCTCGTCCAACGACGGCTGGTGTCCGGCATGGCCGGCGCCGTGAAGGGCTGACATGGCTTTCGACACCCTGCTCCCCCGCCCGGTCTCCGTGACGCCCGCTCCCGGCACGTGCCCGTGGCCGTCCACAGTGGACGTCCGGCCCGCTTCACTGCCACCGGAGGGCTACCGGCTCACGATTTCCCCGTCCGGTGTCGTGCTGGAAGTGGCCGACGCCGCCGGGGAGGTCTACGGACGGGAGACGCTGCGGCAGCTGGCGGGCCCGGCCGCGTTCCGGGTGGCCGGGTTCGCGCCGTCGTCGCTGCCGTGCGGGGTCGTCGAGGACCACCCGCGGCTCGGGTGGCGCGGGTGCCTGCTCGACGTCGCCCGGCACTTCCGGACCAAGGCCGAGGTGCTGCGGTTCGTCGACCTGCTGGCGGCGCACAAGCTGAACGTGCTGAACCTGCACCTCACCGACGACCAGGGCTGGCGCTTCGAGGTCCCGTCGTTCCCCCGTTTGACGTCCGTGGGCGGCTGGCGGCCGTCGTCGATGGTGGGCAGCGGCGGCGAGCAGGACCGCCGTCCGCACGGCGGGTTCTACACCGGTGACGACCTGCGGGAGATCGTCGCCTACGCTTCGGCGCGCGCGATCACGGTGGTGCCGGAGATCGACATCCCCGGCCACGCGCGGGCGGCGCTCGCCGCCTATCCCTCGCTGGGGACGTCGTCCTCCTACGAGGTCTGGACTTCCTGGGGGATCAGCACTTCGCTGCTTTCGCCTACTCCGTCCACTTTGGACTTCTTCCGCGAGGTGTTCGACCACCTGCTGGAGATCTTCCCGTCGCCGGTGATCGCCCTGGGCGGCGACGAGACCCCGGGCGCGACCGATGAGCACCGCGCGTTCGTGCGGCAGCTGGCCTCGCACCTGGTGGCCCGCGGCCGGACGCCGATGGGCTGGGACGAGGTCCTCGACATCGACGGGCTCCCCCCGATGGTGATCGCTTCGTGGCAGAACGAGGAGGCAGGCCTGCGGGCGGCTTCGCTCGGGCACGACGTGGTGATGTGCCCGGAGCAGCACGTGTACCTGGACCACCGGCAGTCTCCGCACCCGGACGAGCCGATCCCGGTCGGGGAGGTGCACACGCTGGAGGACGTGTACGCGTACGAGCCGGCGTTGAGCGGGGCGCGGCTGCGCGGCGTGCAGGCACAGGTGTGGAGCGAGCACCTGGACAGCGTGCGGCGGGTGGACTACATGGCGTTCCCACGGCTGTCGGCGTTCGCGGAGGTGGCTTGGAGTTCCGGGCCGCGGGACTACGAGGAGTTCCTGCCCCGGCTGCGCGACCACCACCTGCCGCGGCTGGACGCGCTGGGCGTGGAGTACCGGCCGTTGGACGGTCCGCACCCGTGGCAGCTGCGGCCCGGGGTGCCGGGCCGGCCGCGCTAGCGGCTGCGCGCCTGGGCCCGCAGACTCCCCGCCCTCCCTGGGGGGCGTTCCCAAGTCCAGTCTATCGGCTGCCACCGACAAACCCGGCCGGATACCGACCAGCGCGCGGAGTTGTCCACACGCACCTCCGGGCGTGGACAGACTACGGCAGCAGCGTCACCGTGACCGACTTCGTCGGGCCCACGTTGCCCGCCGCGTCGATCGAGCGGTACTCGATGCGGTGCTGGCCGTACCCCGGCTTGCGCTCCGAGAACGGCGACACCGTCAGCCCGCCCTCGCCCAGGTTGCCGTACGCGAGCCCGTCGATTTCCGTGCCGCGCGGGGTGAACAGGTACGGCGCGTTCGGGTCCGTCGGCCAGCCGTAGTACTTGTGCCAGCCGTCGCCGTCCACGCGGAACTCCGGCATGCCGTCCGGTGACTCGAGCTTCAGCGTGAACGAGTCGTGGTACTCGGGGCCCGGGGGCAGCTCCGCCGTGGTCTCCGGGCCGGTCGCGTCCACCGTCCACGTCACCGTCGTGCCGCCGGTCGTCGCCGTCAGGGTGTGCGTGCCGCGAGACAGGTCGAGGGCGTAGTCGGTGCCAGTCCCGGCGTAACGGCCGTCCAGGGACCAGAAAACCTCCGGGATCGAGCCGGTCGGCTCACCCGTCTCGACGTAGACCACGTCGTGCCCGCCGACCGGCAGCGACGTCGACGCCACGACAGCCGGGCCGCCCGCGGGCGCGGTGACCACCGCCGTGTCCACCGTCCAGGTCCGGCTCGCGGACGGCCGGGCCGCCGGGTCGCGGACGAACGGCGTCGGGTCGGTCACCGTCGCGGTCAGCGTGTGGCGGCCGGGCTTCACGTGCGCGGTGCGCAGGTCGACCGCGTCGCGGCCGGGCAGCCTCTTGCCGTCCAGCGTCCAGGTGACGTCCAGGCGGTGGTCCACCGGGTGCATCGGGCGGACCCACACCACGCGGTCGGCGCCGATCGTCCCCGCCGGGGTGCCGCCCGCGATCAGCGGGACCTTCGCCGCGATCCGCTGCGTCATCCGCTCGCGGCCGACCTGGTCGAACGCGTAGCCGAGCGTCTTCATCATCGAGTGACGGCTCGGCCGCCAGACGCCGGTCTGGGTGTACAGCCCGCCTTCGAACCGGCCGATCGTGCCGCCGGACTCGCTGGGCTCGCCGAGCCAGCGCCACCACTTCGCGTGCTGCGCGCGCATCTGCGGCTCGGTCAGCAGCGTGTGGTGGATCGACGCCGGTTCGCCGCCCTCGTACGCGCCGCCCGGGACGTTGCGCGCGTAGTAGTCGTACTCGTCGTCGAGGCCGCCGAGAGAGTGGCCGAGTTCGTGCGGCGAGATCAGCGCGGACAAGGCGTTCCCGCCGGATGCCGTCGCGTACGTGCCGCCCGCGCCGCCGTAGGTGGAGCTGTTGCCCAGCGCCAGGATCTGCCGGTTCGCGCGGGTCGTGCCGGGCACGAGGTCGGCGTACCGCTGGGCGGCCGCGTCGTCGACGGTCAGCAGCCGCTGCACGCTCTGCGCGTTGCAGCCGCCCCAGAACCCCATGTTCAGCGGGGTGTCGCGCCGCGGCGCGTCCAGGCCCGGGTCACAGTCCACACCGGACTCCGGTGAGGCGATGGAGACGGCGAAGACGTTGAAGTAGCTGCGGTAGGACTTGAACGGCTCGAGCGACCACAGGGTGCGCACGTGCCGCTGGACATCGGCGAAGAACTTCGGCTGCTCGGCGGCGGTGTAGCCGTCCCCGAGGACGACGAGGTTGAACCGCTGCGCAACCGGCCCGCTCACCTGCACCTCGGTGACGGAGGCCGCAGGCTCGGCGGCGTGCGCCGGCGCGGCCAGCCCGGCGGTGACGACGAGAGCTGCGACGAACCCGGCCCACTTCCGCATGGCGGCACTCCCCTGGTCGGTGATCGTTCCGGTGTACCGCACGGCGAGCGTCGCCGGAACCGCCGGAAGTCGCAGACGCAGCCGTGTAGGCCGTTATACGCACCCTCGGCCCGCTGCGGACGAGCGTCGTGATCGTCGAGGGAGACGGCACCCAGGTCATCGATGAGCAAGCGGTGAACGTGGTCGTCGATCCCGCCGTGGTGGACCTGCCCGCCGATGTCGCGCGGCTACGGGACGAGGTAGCCGCGCGTCAAGGAGAGTCGGCCCGCGCGGGCGCACACGCACACTGGAACGGCCCAACCTGTGCCGTGTCCGGGTTTTCCGTCCACCGTATTGGTGTCGACGAGGCACCGGGAGTCCGGCTGCGCGTCAGGAGCACCGATTACTTCACCTTCCTGGCGACCCAGCAGCCGGATCGCGAGCGAAGCGAAGCAAGGCGGTGGGGGCTCGAAGAGCTCGGGCTGGAGCGCACCGAATACCACCTGGAACTGCTGGCCTTCGACATCGATCGCCGGACGAGCCAGTGGGGCTGGCGCACCCGTGACGTGATCCGGTCCGCCGCGGCGACGGGAGCCGGCGAGCCGGGAGCCGAGTCGTCCTGAGCCGGCAGTCGTTATACGCGGGTCAAGCGGTACCAGACCTCCGGCCGCCCGACCTGGCCGTAGTGTGGCTCGCGGTGGGCCATCCCGTTGTCCGCCAGGTACTCCAGGTAGCGCCGGGCCGTCACGCGGGACGCCCCGATCGCCGAGGCCGCCGCGCCCGCCGAAAGGCCCTCCGCCGCGCCGGAAAGGGCGTCGGTGATCGCTTCCAGGGTCTGGACGCTCATGCCCTTCGGCAGCGGGGGCTGCTCCGTCGTGCGCAGGGCACCGAGGGCGCGGTCGATCTCCGCCTGGCCGGTGACCTCGCCGGAAGCGTCGCGGAATTCCGCGTAGCGCTCCAGCTTTTCGCGCAAGGTGGCGAAGGTGAACGGCTTGAGCAGGTACTGCACCACGCCGACCGAGACCGCCGCCTTGACCAGGCCGAGGTCGCGGGCCGACGTCACCGCGATGACGTCGATCGGCAGCCCGGCCGCGCGCAGCGAGCGGCAGACCGCCAGTCCGTGCGTGTCCGGCAGGTAGAAGTCCAGCAGCACCAGGTCGACCGGCTCGCGTTCGCAGAACCGCAGCGCCTCGCCGCCCGAGTGCACCACGCCGGCCACGGCGAACCCGGGCAGGCGCTCGACGTACACGCGGTGCGCCTCGGCGGCGACCGGCTCGTCCTCGACCACCAGCACGCGGATCACCGGCTCGCCTCCTGCCGCGGGAGCCGCACGGTGAACACCGCGCCGCCGTCGTGCCCGACCTCGACCGTGCCGCGGTAGCGGCGCACCGCCTGCCCGACCAGCGCGAGCCCCAGCCCGTGGCCGTCCTCGGCCTTCGTCGACCAGCCGCGCCGGAACACGTCGGCGTCCTCGGGCACGCCGGGACCGGAGTCCGCGACGCGCAGGAGCAGCCCGTCTTCGTCCGTGCGGGCGGTGACGACGACCTTCGGGTGGCCGGTGCCGCGCACGGCCGCGTCGAGCCCGTTGTCGATCAGGTTGCCGAGGATGGTCACCAGGTCCCGGGCCTCGATGCCGAGCGAGACGTCGTCGATCACCGTGTCCGGGGTGACCGTCAGCTCGACCCCGCGCTCGCTCGCTTCGGCCGCCTTGCCCAGCAGCAGCGCGGCGAGCACCGGCTCGGCGACGGCGCCGACGACCCGGTCGGTGAGCTCCTGCGCCAGGGCGAGCTCGGCGGTGGCGAACTCGACGGCCTGCTCGGGTTTGCCGATCTCGACGAGGGAAACGACCGTGTGCAACCGGTTCGCGGCCTCGTGCGCCTGTGACCGCAGCGCCTCGGCGAGGCCGCGGGCGGTGGTCAGCTCCCCGGTGAGCGTCTGCAGTTCCGTGTGGTCGCGCAGGACGACGACGGTGCCCTGCGCGCGGCCGCCCGAGCGGACGGCGGTCGTGCTGACCAGCAGCACGCGCGAATCCGTCAGGTGCAGCTCTTCGGCCCGGTTCTCCGCCGACGTGAACGCTTCGGCCAGCCCGCCGGGCAGGCCCAGCGTCGCCAGGTCGCGGCCGACCGGGTCGGCGTCGAGGCCGAGGAGCGCGCGGGCGCCGTCGTTGCAGAGGCCGATCCGCCCGTCCCGGTCGACGAGCAGCACGCCTTCGCGGACCGAGTGCAGCACGGCTTCGTGGTACTCGAACAGGTTGCTCAGCTCGTCCGGCGCGACACCGCGGGTCTGGCGCCGCAGCCGGGCGCTGATCAGCCAGCCGCCGAGCGCGCCGACCACCAGCACCGCGCCGGCCACGCCGAACAGCGGCCACAGCCGTTCGCGCAGCTCGGCCGAGATCGCGGCGACGGTGATCCCGACCGCGACCAGGGCGACGACCCGGTGGCCGGCGTCGAACACCGGGACGACCGTGCGCACCGACGGGCCGAGCGAGCCGGTGTAGGTCTCGGTGAGCTCCTCGCCGCGCTGCGCCCGGTCGATGGTGCCGATGTAGTGCTGCCCGATCAGGGCCGGGTTCGGGTGCGTGTAGCGGATCCCGGCCGGGCTCATGATCGTGATGAAGTCGACCTGGGTGTGGGCCTGCACGCGCAGGGCGAACGGCTGCAGCGTCACGCTCGGGTCCGGCGTGCTCACCGCGGCGGCGACGGTCGGCGCGTCCGCGACCGTCGCCGCGACCGCGCGGACCTGGTCGCGCGCGTTCTCGTCCACCGCGCGCTGCGCGTCGATCCAGGCGAAGGTGATCCCGGCGCCGGCCAGCACGCAGAGCACCGCCAGCTGCAGCACCAGCAGCTGGCGCGCGAGGCTCCAATGGGACCGCACCGTCGGGGGCACCTCCTCATACCAGCACACCGCGCGGCCGGCTGTCCGAACGGGACGGTGCGATCATCACACGAACTCAATGAACACAAGTGAGCCGGATCACCGAACTCGGCCTACAGTGTGCCGCAACCTGAACACCCCCGAGCTGGAGGCAACGGTGCCTACACCGACCCCCGACGCGGCGCCGCGCCGCCGCGACAAGACCCACTACCTGTACCTGGCCGTGATCGTCGCGGTCCTGCTCGGGATCCTGGTGGGTTTTCTCTTCCCCGGTTTCGCCAAGGGCCTCAAGCCGCTGGGCGACGGGTTCGTCAACCTGATCAAGATGATGATCTCGCCGATCATCTTCTGCACCATCGTGATCGGGGTCGGCTCGGTCGCCAAGGCGGCCAAGGTCGGCAAGGTCGGCATCCTGGCGCTGGTCTACTTCATCGTGATGTCGACGTTCGCGCTCGCCATCGGCCTGGTCGTCGGCAACCTGCTGCACCCGGGCGAGGGGCTGCACCTCAACCCCGCCGACGTGAAGAGCGTCCAGAAGTCCGCCACCGGCACCGACGGCCCGGTCGACTTCCTGCTCCACATCATCCCGAAGACGTTCGTGTCCGCCTTCACCGAAGGCCAGGTCCTGCAGACGCTGCTCATCGCGCTGCTCGTCGGCTTCGCGCTGCAGAAGCTGGGCCCGAAGGGCGCGCCGATCCTGCGCGGGGTCGAGCACATCCAGCGCCTGGTCTTCCGGGTACTGGCGATGATCATGTGGGCCGCCCCGATCGGCGCGTTCGGCGCCATCGCCGCGGTGGTCGGCGCGACCGGCTGGGCCGCGCTGAAGAGCCTCGCGGTCATCATGATCGGCTTCTACGCGACCTGCCTGGTGTTCGTGTTCGTCGTCCTCGGCCTGGTGCTGTGGCTCGGCGCCCGCGTCAACATCCTGAGCCTGCTGCGCTACCTCGGCCGCGAGTTCCTGCTGATCCTGTCGACGTCGTCGTCGGAATCGGCGCTGCCGCGGCTGATCGCGAAGATGGAGCACCTGGGTGTCGGCAAGTCGGTCGTCGGCATCACCGTGCCCACCGGCTACTCGTTCAACCTCGACGGCACGGCCATCTACCTGACCATGGCGACGCTGTTCATCGCCGCGGCCCAGGACGAGCCGCTCTCGATCGGCGCCCAGATCGGCCTGCTGGTGTTCATGATCATCGCGTCGAAGGGTGCGGCGGGTGTCAGCGGCTCCGGCATCGCCACCCTGGCCAGCGGCCTGCAGTCGCACCGGCCGGAACTGGTCAACGGCGTCGGCTTCATCCTCGGCATCGACCGGTTCATGTCCGAGGCCCGCGCGCTGACCAACTTCGCCGGCAACGCGGTGGCGACCGTCCTCATCGGGAACTGGACCAAGGAGTTCGACCGCGAACAGGCGGAACGGGTGTTCGCCGGGACAGCGCCGTTCGACGAGGCCACGTTGATCGACGAGGAGCAGCAGCCCGAGCCCGAAGAAGTCGCGGTGAGGTAGTTCCCTCGACGTTCGTGCCCACGCCCCCGCTGTGCACGAACCACCGCGGGCCGCGGTGCGAGTCTCCCCGACCTCGCACCGCGGCCCGTTCCACGTTTCAGCCGGCCGTGTCGTAGGCGATGCGCGCGGCGGCGATGTCGTCGCGGTGCTGCTCCGCCCAGCCGAGCAGGCCGTTCAGCGACTGGTACAGCTCCTTCGCCATCGCCGTGGCCTCGTACTCCACGCGGGGCGGGACGGTCGGGTAGATCGTGCGGACCAGCAGGCCGTCCCGCTCGAGGTTGCGCAGGGTCAGCGTCAGCATCCGCCGGCTGATGCCCTCGACCGCGCGTTCCAGCTCGGTGAACCGCACGGGGCCGCGGATGGCCTCCAGGAGGATGCCGATCGCCCACTTGCCGCTGATCCGGTTGATGACCTCCAGCACGGTGCAGACGTCGAGTTTCTCCGGGTCGATCTCGGTGACCTGGACGGGTACACCGATGTTCCCCTGGGACATGGAAGTGCCTCCTTACGCGGGCACTCATAGTCACACATGATGGGCACTGTTACAAGAAGTGCCCTGGCGACGACCAGGGGAACTCTCGACTGGAGGGGCCTGTCATGGCCGAGAACCACCCCACCCGCTCGCGCGGCCTCGCGTTGGCGGTGCTGTGCGCCGCTTCGCTGATGGTCGTGCTCGACAGCAGCATCGTCGCGGTGGCCCTGCCCGCGATCCAGGCCGACCTCGGCTTCACGTCCGCCGGGCTCTCCTGGGTCTTCACCGCCTACCTGGTCGCCTTCGGCGGTCTGCTCCTGCTCTCCGGACGGCTCGGCGACCTGCTCGGCCGCCGCCGCGTCTTCCTCGGCGGGCTGGGCCTGTTCACCCTCGCGTCACTGGTCGCCGGCCTGGCCGCGGACGCGGGTGTCCTGGTCGTGGCCCGGTTCGCCCAGGGCGTCGGCGGCGCGCTGGCGTCGGCCGTGGTGCTCGGGATGATCGTCACGATGTACCCCGAGCCCCGGGCCCGGGCGAAGGCGATCGGCGTCTACAGCTTCACGCAGGCGGCGGGTGCGTCGATCGGGCTCATCGCCGGCGGTGCGCTGACGCAGGCGCTGAACTGGCACTGGACGTTCTACGTCAACCTGCCGATCGGCGTGGCCGCGCTGCTGCTGGCGGTCCGGGTGGTCGAGGCGGACCGCGGAACGGGCCTGCGCAACGGCTTGGACGTGCTGGGTGCCGTCCTGGTCACCGCCGCGGTGATGCTGGGTGTGTACGGCATCTCGGCTGCGTCGTGGGGCGCGGTGGCCGCGGCCGCCGTGCTGCTCGCGGCGTTCGCGGTGCGGCAGGCGAAGGCGCGGACGCCGTTGCTGCCGCTGCGGCTGTTCCGGATCCGCGCGGTGACCGGCGCGAACGTGGTGATGGTGCTGATGGTGGCCGGGATGCTCGGCTTCCAGTTCGTCACGGCGCTGTACCTGCAGCAAGTGCTGGGCCTGGACGCGCTGGGGACCGGCGTCGCGTTCCTGCCGGTGCCGCTGGTGATCGCGGTGGCGTCACTGGGCTTCGCGGGCAAGCTCACGGCCCGGTTCGGGCCGCGCGCGGTGCTGCTCGCGGGGCTCGGGCTGGTGATCGTCGGGCTGCTGCTGCTCACCCGCGCCTCGGACTCCTACTTCGCCGGCGTCCTGCCGCCGCTGCTGCTGATGGGCCTCGGCGCCGGCGCGGCCATCCCGGCGCTGATGGGCTTGGCGATGGCGGACGTCCCGGCGTCGGACGCGGGGGTGGCGTCGGGCCTGATCAACACGACCCAGCAGGTCGGGGCGGCGGTCGGCACGGCGGTGCTGGCCGCGGTGGCCGCCTCCCGGACGGAGAGCCTGCGCGGGCTGGACCACCGCGAGGCGCTGGCGGCGGGGTTCCGGCTGGCCTACGGGGTGAGCGCGGGCTTCCTGATCGCGGCCGTCGCGCTGGGCGGGCTGGTGCTGGCCCGCCGGACCCGCTCTGCCGCTGCTGCTGCGGGCGCCGTGACCGAGCCGGAGCTCTGCAGCTCCGGTCAGGCCAAGTAGGCGGAAAGCCCACGGTGGCCCCGCCGCATCATCAGCGCGTGGTTCGCGCGGAAGAGCGGCCGGGCCACCGTGTCGAAGCGCCGCAGCAACTCCTTCCGGGCCTGGACGTCCTGGGTGATCTCCAGCAGCGTGCCCGCGCCCGCCGCGCGGACCGCTCCCGCCAGGGTCCCGTCGAGGTCGCCACTGAGCCTGACCCGCATCAGGCCCGTGCGCTCGTCCTGGT
The DNA here is from genome assembly GCF_040610315.1 of Amycolatopsis sp. NPDC004169. NCBI lineage: Bacteria > Bacillati > Actinomycetota > Actinomycetes > Pseudonocardiales > Pseudonocardiaceae > Amycolatopsis > Amycolatopsis sp. NPDC004169. The sequence goes on along the minus strand of NZ_JBEXMD010000009.1, from coordinate 255,383 downwards.
GGTCCCGGTGCATCCGGACGACGATCCGGAACGGCAGCCGGGACCGGCAAACCAGCTCGGCGGTGTCGTCGTCCACGCGGCGCACCGCACGGACGTCCGACCACCACCGCGGGTAGCCGGCGAGGTCGGTGACCACGTCGAACACCCGCCCGGGCGCGGTTCGCGGAAGCAGCCACGTGCTGCGGAACCGGTAGCGCGCGCCCGTCACGTCACACCTGGGCCGAGACCAGCTTCCGGCCGTCCACCGTGACGATGTCGACCGACTTCACGTCGTCGGGGGCGACCAGCGCCGACCCGTCGAGCTTGAAGCCCTGGTTCTCCCACTTCTCCGACACCTGCCAGCTGCCCGCGGTCACCGCTTGACCTTCCTTGGTGACCACCTGGAGCAGGCACTTCTCGCCGGCCTTGACGCCCTTGACGTTGACGTCGACCTTGACCCAGCCCTGGAACGGGGCCACCGCCGCGGCCAGTTGCACACCGGTGGTCGGATCCCGCCCTTCGACGTTCTTCGTGCCGGGCACGTCCGATGCCGGAGCTGCGATGCCGCCGCTGTCCGGAGCCGTCTGCCGTCCGACCAGGATGCCGCCGCCGAGCGCGGCCACCACCAGCACCGCCGCCGCGACCAGGGCCAGGCCCCGGCGTCCGCCCGAACGAGCCGGAGCGGCGCGCTCTTCTTCGTCGCGCACCCGGCGCAGGGTCTTCTGCAGCAGCAGGTCCCCGCCTTCGGGCGGCCCGTCGAGGAACGCCTCGGGCGGTACCTCGTCGAGCGAGTCGCGCAGAGCCACGAGCTCGTTCAGGTCGAACCGGCACTGCGCGCAGGTCTGCAGGTGCCGCCGCTCGAAGTCGGCTGCTTCGTGGGGATCGAGCGCGCCGAGGGCGTACGCGCCGAGCTGCGTGTGACTCTCGTCCACCGAGTTCATCGCGCCACCTCCGTTCCGCTCGAAATCATCGCTGCTCTGAGTGCTCGTAGTGCGTAGTACGACCTTGATTTCACGGTACCCGGTGCGACGCCCAGTGTTCTCGCCGCTTCGGCCACCGTCCGTCCCCGGTAGTAGATCTCCACCAGGACCTCTCGATGCTCGTTGGACAGCCCGTCCATCGCGCCGAGCACGGTCATCGAGTCGACCACGCCCTGGGCGTGGTCCCGCTCGACGGCCGGGGTCGGCACGCCTTCGGCCGGTTCGGCCACCTCTTGTGGCCGCGCCGCACGGGCCCGTGCCCGGTCGGTGACCAGGTTGCGCGCGACGGTCAGCAACCAGCCGCGCACCGAGCCTTTTCCGTCGTTCTGCAAGTCGTCCGCGTGTTTCCACGCACGGACGAGCGTCTCCTGGACCACGTCCTCGGCTGCCGCCCGATCCCCGGTCAGCCTCGTCGCGTAGGCCAGCAGGCTTCGCCCGTGTTCGGCGTACAGCTGCCGAATCAGGTCTTCGCCTTTGGCCTTCTTAGGCCGCCTGCCTCCTATGGCCACCCTCGTCCTCCCGACGGTGTTCTGAGTCGGCGAGGACAGTACTGCAACCCTCAGCTCCACCGGCGGTGCGTGCGCCGAGCGCAGCGCGACCATGGTGTTCATCGGCTGCCCGTCCTTCCTCGTTTGCCCGGAAACCCGTCGTCCGTCAGGACCCTGATCCGCCGGCCTTGCTGCCCGCGGTGATCTTGCTGCCGTCCGGGGCGATCGCGAACCACGTGCCGTTCGCGCCCTGGCCGTTCATGTCGCCCGCCACCTTGTCGCCCGTGAACTCGTACAGCGGCCAGCCGTTGAGCGTGATCTGCTTGCTGCCGTCCTTGCGGGTCGTCGTGCCGACCTGGGTGTCCTGGATGCCCTTGAGCATCGGGGTGGCCACCCCGGCGAGCATCGGCTGCCAGGACTTCGTGCAGTCGCCGTCGCAGTTCGACGTCGGCGGCTGGGAGAGGTCCTTGTCGAACCGGTAGAGCGTCTTGCCGTCGGCGTCGGTGACCACCGAGCCGACCCCGTTGACCGTGCCGACCTGGAGCATCTTGTGCCCCGGCTCGCCGTGCTGCGGTCCCTGGGCACCGTCGGCCATCTCGCCGCAGGCGGACAAGGAAGCGACGGCGACGAGCGCCAGCGCGCTGACGACCAGCGGCCGGATACGGTTCATGACGTTCTCTCCTCGGTGAGGGCGGCTCCACCATCCGGTGGACCTCGACACCTGGAGACACGGACGGTCGCGGGAAACGGTTCAGCCGGTTTCACACCCGTTCGGTGCCGGTTCGGCGGCGGATTGGTGTGTCCCGGTGATCGGCACGATCTTGTCGCCGTGCGGGCGGGCTTCCTAAGCTCGTGACGTCCGCACCGCCGCCCCCGTCCCCGTGGGAGGCCGCCGTGCCCGGCAAAGCCCTCGTCCTCGTGGCCCTGCTGGCCGCCGGCTGTTCCGCCACGCCGCCGCCGGCCTTCACCGCGGCCCTGACCTCGCCGACGGACGTGGTGCTCAGCTGGCCGGACGACGGCGCGGGCCACCGCGTCGAGTACGCCAACGACCCGGACGGCCCGTGGACGACGCTGCGGTTCCTGCCCGCCCACACGACGGGCTACCACCACCCGGACCTGATCCCGCAGACGCGGTTCTACTACCGGGTGCAGCCGTTCACCGGCCCGGTCACGACGGACCTGCACACGGTGGTCTCGGGTGACACGGTGACGTTCACCTGGGCCGACCACTCCCCCGACGAAGCCGGTTTCCTGCTGGAGATGCGCCGCCCGGGCGCGCCGGAGTTCGACCCGGTCGAGGTGACCGACCCGGACGTGACGACGTGCACGCTCTCGCTGCTGCCCGGCGAAGAGGGCTCGGCCTACCGGCTTCGGACGCTGCACTACGGCCCGCTCTCCCCGGTGGTCCACCAGACCACCGGGAAGGAGCGGTAGCCGCTAGTCGGCCGTGAGGACCGTCTTCAGGAACTGGCCGGTGTAGCTCTCCTCGATGCCCGCCACGTGCTCCGGCGTGCCCTCGGCGACCACCGTGCCGCCGCCCGAGCCACCCTCGGGGCCCATGTCGATGATCCAGTCGGAGGTCTTGATCACGTCGAGGTTGTGCTCGATCACGATCACCGAGTTGCCCTTGTCGACCAGGCCGTTGATCACGCCGATCAGCTTGCTGATGTCCTCGAAGTGCAGGCCGGTGGTCGGCTCGTCGAGGATGTACACCGTCTTGCCGGTCGAGCGCTTCTGCAGTTCGCTGGCCAGCTTGACGCGCTGCGCCTCGCCGCCGGACAGCGTCGGCGCCGGCTGGCCGAGCCGGACGTAGCCGAGGCCGACGTCCACCAGCGTCTGCAGGTGGCGGTGGATGGCCTTGATCGGCTCGAAGAACTCCGCGGCCTCCTCGATGGGCATGTCGAGCACGTCCGAGACGGTCTTGCCCTTGTAGTGCACCTCGAGGGTCTCCCGGTTGTACCGGGCGCCCTTGCAGACCTCGCAGGGGACGTAGACGTCCGGCAGGAAGTTCATCTCGATCTTGATCGTGCCGTCGCCGGCGCACGCCTCGCAGCGGCCGCCCTTGACGTTGAACGAGAACCGGCCCTGCTGGTAGCCGCGCACCTTCGCCTCGGTGGTCGCGGCGAACAGCTTGCGGACGTGGTCCCAGACGCCGGTGTAGGTGGCCGGGTTGGACCGCGGGGTCCGCCCGATCGGCGACTGGTCGACCCGCACCAGCTTGTCGACGTTGCCGAGGCCGTTCACCCGGGTGTGGCGGCCCGGCACCTGGCGCGCGCCGTTGAGCTTGTTCGCCAGCACGGTCGCGAGGATGTCGTTCACCAGCGTCGACTTGCCCGAGCCCGAGACACCGGTCACCGAGACCAGGCAGCCGAGCGGGAACGAGACGTCCAGCCCGCGCAGGTTGTGCTCGCGCGCGCCGACGACGGTCAGCTGCCGCTTCTTGTCGACCGGCCGCCGGATCGCCGGCACCTCGATCTTGCGACGGCCGGACAGGTACTGCCCGGTCAGCGACTCCTTGCTCTTCAACAGCTTCTTGTACGGTCCACTGTGGACGATGTGGCCGCCGTGCTCGCCCGCGCCCGGGCCGATGTCGACCACCCAGTCGCTGGAGCGGATGGTGTCCTCGTCGTGCTCGACGACGATCAGCGTGTTGCCCAGGTTCCGCAGCCGGGTCAGCGTCTCGATCAGGCGGTGGTTGTCGCGCTGGTGCAGGCCGATCGACGGCTCGTCCAGCACGTACAGCACGCCGACCAGGCCGGAGCCGATCTGTGTCGCGAGCCGGATCCGCTGCGCTTCACCACCCGAAAGAGTGGCGGACGCGCGGTCGAGGGAGAGGTACGTCAGGCCGACGTCCAGCAGGAAGCGCAGGCGGGCCTGGATCTCCTTGAGCACCGCACCGGCGATCATCGCCTCGCGCTGCCCCAGCTCCAGCTCGTCGAGGAACTGCGACGCCTCCGCGATGGACAGCGCGCAGACCTCGGCGATGGACATGTCGCCGCGGGTCTTGTGCTGCAGCGTGACGGCGAGGATCTCCGGCTTGAGCCGGGTGCCCTGGCAGGCCGGGCACGGCACCTCGCGCATGTAGCCCTCGTACCGCTCGCGCATGTACTCGGACTCGGTCTGCTCCTGGCGCCGCTCGAGGAACGGGATGACGCCCTCGAAGTTCGCGTAGTAGGAGCGCTGGCGGCCGTAGCGGTTCTTGTAGCGGACGTGGACCTGCTCGTCGACGCCGTGCAGCACCGCCTTCTGGGCGCGCGCGGGCAGCCGCCGCCACGGCGTGTCCATCCGGAAGCCGATGGTCTCCGACAGCGACTCGAGCAGCCGGATGAAGTAATCCGCGCTCTGCCCGCCCGACCACGGCGCGATCGCGCCCTCGGCCAGCGACAGCTCGTCGTCCGGGACCACCAGCTCCGGGTCGACCTCCTTGCGGATGCCGATGCCGGTGCACTCGGGGCACGCGCCGTAGGGCGAGTTGAAGGAGAACGAGCGGGGCTCGAGGTCTTCGATGGCCAGCGGGTGGCCGTTCGGGCAGGCGAGGTTCTCGGAGAAGCCGCGGATGCGGTGCGGGTCGTTCTCGGGCAGGTCGACGAACTCGAGCTCGATCAGGCCGTCGGCCAGCCGCAGCGCCGTCTCGACCGAGTCGGTGAGCCGCTGCCGCGAGGCCGCCTTCACCGTCAGCCGGTCGATGACCACGCCGATCTGGTGCTTCTCCTGCTTCTTCAGCTTCGGCGGGTCGGTGAGCGCGTGAACCGTGCCGTCGACGACCACGCGCGCGTAGCCCTGCTGCTGCAGGTTCTCGAACAGGTCGACGTACTCGCCCTTGCGGCCGCGCACCACCGGGGCGAGCACCTGGAACCGGGTGCCCTCCTCCATGGCGAGCACCTGGTCGACGATCTGCTGCGGGGTCTGCTTGCTGATCGGCTCGCCGCAGGTGGGGCAGTGCGCCTTGCCGGCGCGGGCGTAGAGCAGGCGCAGGTAGTCGTAGACCTCGGTGATCGTGCCCACGGTCGAGCGCGGGTTGCGCGAGGTCGACTTCTGGTCGATCGACACCGCGGGCGAAAGGCCCTCGATGAAGTCGACGTCCGGCTTGTCCATCTGCCCGAGGAACTGCCGGGCGTACGCCGAGAGCGACTCGACGTAGCGGCGCTGCCCTTCGGCGAAGATGGTGTCGAAGGCGAGGCTCGACTTCCCGGACCCGGACAGGCCGGTGAACACGATCAGGCTGTCGCGGGGCAGGTCGAGATCCACGCCGCGGAGGTTGTGCTCGCGGGCACCGCGAACAACGAGGCGATCAGCCACGCCAGGGTCCTCTCAATGTCTTCTTCAGTGCGGTCGCCGACCCGGTTCAGGTTGCACGGGCGGCCGCGATCCATGCTACGAGCCACCACCGACAAAAACGGGTTCCGCGTCCTTGACCTGCGGTTCTTCGGGCTTTCGACGTCTGGTGAGCCACCGGTGGGCCGGGCGTTCGACCCCCGCGGTGACCGCCCAGCCGGCCAGCACGGCGGCGCCGACGACGAGGAGGAGCCGCAGCCAGCCGGGGAGGCCGAGATCGAGCAGGGCGCGGGCCAGGACGTAGCCCAGTTCCTGGTGCACCAGGTAAAGACCATACGAGATGCCCGCGAGCCAGGTGACGGCCGGGGCGATCCGGGCCAGCCCGGGGAACCGCCAGTCCGGGCCGCGGGCGGCCACGCAGACCAGCACCAGCAGGACGGCGAACCCGATCGTGGACGGCCAGCGCAGGGCGTCCTGCGGCAGCGCGACGTGGAACGGGAACACCTGCAGGTCCTGCGCGGCCACGGTGGCGACCACGAAGAGTGCGGTGTGCCACGTCTTCAGCCGGCGCTGCGCCCACAGCCAGACCGCGACGCCGATGGCGAACACGTGCAGCCGGTGCAGGCCGAGGCCGTAGTAGAAGGTCTCGACGACCGGCCCCGCCGTCCCGGGCGGGAAGACGAGGAACCGCAGCGCGAGCGGGACCAGGATCAGCGCCCAGAGCAGGGCGACGGTCACCCGGTGGGTGCGCCACGACCGCGGCCACAGCACGGCGGCGCCGGTGAAGGCCATCAGCTGTACCGGCAGCGTCCAGTAGGAGCCGTCGAGGTAGTAGAAGGCGTCCCAGCGGATGCCCCACTCCTGCACCATGCCGAGGTTGGTGACCAGGTCCAGCCAGGTCGGGATGTACCACGGCGAGGGGTCGGTCGGCGGGCCCTGCGGCACCCCGAACAGGAAGCCGAGGACGCCGGGCGGGTAGGGCAGGCCGCTGAAGGAGATGGCGGCCCACCGCGTCACGACGTACGTCACCAGCACGGCGACCAGGTACGCCGGCACCAGCCGCGCGACGCGGTTCCACAGCCACCGGCGGGGATTGCCCTTGCGCAGGCTGGCGCAAACGAAGAAGGCGGAGATCACCAGCAGGATCGCGGCGCCGAACTGCGCTGTCACCCGCACGGGGTAACCCGTCAGCTCGGGGTGCAGAAGAGCACCCTGGTGGGTGACATGCCCGAGGACGACGGCCAGTACGGCGACGACCCGGAGGAGGTCCCAGCTGATCCGGCGCGGCGTCGGGGAGGTGGGCAAGGTCGTCCTGAGGTCGGGGCCGTCGGGGTGCGCGCCCGAGCCTACGTGGCGACGCGGCCGCGCGCTTGTGCGGGTGGAACCGCTTGGAACGAAACGACTACCGTGTGCACGGTGAACATCGTGGACACCTACACGGGGCACGTCGACCCGGGCGGCGACGCCACGCGGCGCACCCTGGACGCGCTCACCATCACCAAGCTGTCCGTCGGCCCGATGGACAACAACGCGTACCTCCTGGTGTGCCGCTCGTCGAACGAAGCGCTGCTGATCGACGCGGCGAGCGACCCGGAGCGCATCTCGGACCTGATCGGCCACGGCCCGGACCGGCCGTCACTGAAGACGGTCGTCACCACCCACCAGCACCAGGACCACTGGCAGGCACTGGGCGCGGTGGCGGGAGCGAACGGCGCGAACACGGCGGCCCACCCGCTGGACGCTCCTCCGCTGCCGGTGCCGCCGGACTTCCTGGTCGAGCACGGCGACACGCTGACGGTGGGCGAGGTCACGTTGTCGGTGATCCACCTGCGCGGGCACACGCCGGGCTCGATCGCGCTGCTGTACCGGGATCCGGCGGGTCACCCGCACCTGTTCACGGGCGATTCGCTGTTCCCGGGCGGGGTGGGGAAGACGTCGTCGCCATCGGATTTCGCGTCGCTGCTGGACGACGTGGAGACGCGGATCTTCGGGGAGCTGCCGGACGAGACGTGGTTCTACCCGGGCCACGGCGACGATTCGACGCTGGGCGCGGAGCGGCCGAAGCTGAAGGAGTGGCGCGAGCGCGGCTGGTGAGCCGGTCGTGGGGGGGGGGGGGGGGGGGCGGCCCGCCCCCCCCCCCGGGCGGGGTGTGGGGGGGGGGGGCGGGGGGGTGGGGTGGGGGGGGGGGGGGGCCGCCGGGGGCGCCCCACCACCTGCGCTGGGTACGAGGGGGAGCCAGTGGATCTCGAAGAGGCGTTCACGGTGGTCGACACGCCCGTCCACCTGGCCGGGCAGAGCGACGACGCCCTTCTCCGGCAGATTCGGCGGCGCAAGGAGTTCAGCGAGCCGCGTTCGACCTTGTCTCCGGCAACCGGCCTGGAGAAGGACATCCACCTCCGTCCCCTCGAGGCGCTGCACTGGCTGTCCTACGTCACCCGGCCCCGCTACCAGGACGACGTGCTCGACCGGTACCTGTGGTGGGGCCTGCTGCGCTACCTGGGGTTCTTCACCCACGACTACTCCCACTCTCGCTTGCCGGAACTCGCGTTGAGCGACGCCGGCCGCCGCATCGCCGGCAACCAGCGGCGGGTGACCTCGGAAGAGATGGGCATCGCCTTCGGGGCGGCACTGGCTGCGCGCTGGTTCGGCGAAACCGGTGCGGCCACGTTGCGTACGGTCGTCGACATCGACGTGGCGCTGGACGCCCGCTTCGTCTTCGAGCCGAGCACGGCGGTCGAGCACATCGGCACCCGGCGCCCGGATTACCTCCTCATCGGCGGCGACCAGCGGGACCCCGGCCGCTGCCGGCTGCGGGTGCTCGAATGCAAAGGGACGAAGACCCCGGGCAACGCCGTGTCCCAGCTGGCGCGGGCCGTCGGCCAGCTGGACGGGGTGACGGTCGGCAGCCGGGTACCACGCGGCCTGGCCACCTCGATGGTCACCGGTGAAAGCCGGACGTCGTACCTGGCGCTGAACACCGAAGACGACGATGAGCCGTCCTACGAAGTCGACGGGGACACGATCGACCGCGTCGGGAACTTCCGGTTCGTGTCGGACCGGGTCGATGTCACGGCAGCCGAAATCACGAGTGCCTCCATCCGGGCGTCTTGGGCCATGCTCGCGGACTTCGGCGGCAATCTCCCCGCGATCCAGCGATGGGCACCGGAAGTGATGCTGGATCGGATCCGGCGACGGCCGCGAGTGCGGGAGACGTTCGAGACTCCGGTGGGACCGGTGCGCGGCACGAGTCTCGACTTCGGCTTCGGCCGGGAGCGGCTCGTTGTCAGGTACGGGGTAGCCGTGCCGGTGGACGACCAGCTCAGCGGCGATTCCGCTGGGGAACTCCTGGAGGCGCAACAAGAGTTCGCCGACCGGCTCGAGGAGTCGCGAGGCTCGGAGCGGCCGCCTGCATCACGCGAGGTCTACTCCGCGACTGCCGACGGAACCGTCTTCTCCCTGGTCCGCGGCGAGCGCGGCTGACCACGTTCGGAGCAGCCGGGTAACGCTTGAAGCGTCAAAACCCGCCCAAGGGCAACTCACCGGACGAACCGGGCGTCACCAGCAGACCCAGCGCTGGGACTTCCATCGGTTCTCTCCGCCAGGAGGCCCACCATGTCCAGAACCAAGCGGCGCGCGCTCGCCGCCGTCAGCCTGCTGATCGCCGGTGGCGTTCTCGCCGCCGCGGGGCCCGCTCAGGCCTCCGGGCCGGCGATCCCCACCATGACCACCATCCGGACCGGGCTCAACACCGGGTTCGACCGGGTGGTGCTCGATCTCTCCGGCGGGTCCGCGCCCGCCGTCTCCTACCAGCTCGTCGACGAGCTCACCGCCGACCCGAGCGGGGAGGTCGTCTGGCTCACCGGGGAGTACTTCATCACCGTCTCCGCGACCCCCGCGGCCGCGCACGACGCCGGCGGGAACCCGACCTACACCGGGCCGCAGAAGTTCCGGACGCGGAACCTCGCCAACGTCATGGCCGTCGCCGTCACCGGGGACTTCGAAGCGCACCTCACGATCGGGCTCGGGGTGCGGTCGCGGACCGCGGTGAACGTCTTCACGCTCACCGCGCCCAACCGCGTCGTCATCGACGTCGCCCACTGACGGCGGGCGGGGGAGTCACCCGCGCTCGTACGGGATCTTCTCCCCCCGCCTCGACCGCGAACGGCAGGTGGTTGCCCGCCGGCGGCAGCGGGCAGGTCGCGAAGTCGGTGAACGCGCAGGGCAGGTTCAGCGCGCGGTTGAAGTCCAGCGTCACCGAGCCGTCCGCCGACGGGGCCCCGACCGGCAGCGACCGGTTGGCCGCGTACGTCGTCACGCCGCTCGTCGCGTCGGTGAAGAGGATGCTGAGACCGCCGTCCTTGCCGTTGAACGCGGTCAGGGTGTGCGACGCCCCGTTGAACGAGAAGTGCACCTCGCCCGGCGCCGTGTAGACGTGGCTCAGGCCTTCCACGACCGCACCCACGGTGGTCGGCCGCGGCTCGTCGAACGGCTCGAACCGGCCGGGCAGCACCCACGACGGCGACGGCTCGTACGCCGGGACGCCGCGGAACTCGCGCAGCACCTCGGCCTTCGGGTCGTGGACGCGGATCAGGTACCCGGACCGGCGGGCCACCTCGATCTCGACGTCACCGGACAGCACCCGGGTGCCCGCGCCGCTGTTGACCAGCTCGAACCGCCGGACCCCGGTGATCGGCTCGCCCTCGTGCGTCAGGGAGGCGCCGGCCGGGTCGACGTACGCGGCGTCCGCGTCCTGCCACCAGCGGCCGGGGATGCCCGGGTACTCGCGCGGGCTGTCGGTCAGCCAGTCCAGCGAGACCAGCGCCAGCCAGCCGTGCGGCTCGGCCAGGTCGGTCTCGCGCCGGGCCTTCCAGTCCTGCCACTCACTCGTGAACGTGCTCATCGCGGGCCCCTTCCGTCGCCTACGACAGTGCCAACCCGCCGCTCGCGCCGCTATTCCACGTCCCAGCATCCGGACGCGGAGCTCACCCGAAGCACCACTGCAGCCCGTAGCTCAGGCCCTGGTGCAGGTCGTGGAACTCCAGGCCGACCTCCCCCACCCGGTTGACGGTCAGCGCGTCGCCCGAGTCGACGCCGTCGTCGACCACCCGGCCCGGGACGCCGTTGAGGCGCCACACCCGCGACGGCAGCGCCGCGCGGTCGAACCGGACCCGCACCGCGAGCTCCTCGCAGCGGCGCAACGGCGTCAAGGCGTAGTACGGCCGCAGTTCCGCGCGCCGCGGGGTGAACCGGATGCCGTACTCGTGGCGCTGGCCGAGCCGCAGCGGGTTCGGCAGCCGCATGACGAACTGCGCGTGGCTCGCCGACACCTGGCGCGCTTCGACGATCTCGCCGCCGAACAGCGCGTCCGCGGTGATGTCCGGCAGTGGGTCGCTGCGCGGCCCGGCCGGCACGCTGAACGGCAGGACCAGCTCGTCGAGCTCGTCCACCTCGGCGACGATCCGGCGTTCTTCCTGCAGTTCCGGCGGGTCGCGGTCGAGCCGGACCGTCACCTTCATCGACTCGACGTACCAGCCGCCCAGCGAGTGCCGGTCGCCGCGGGGTGCGGGCGCGCCGAGCAGCTCGTCGAGCCGGCGGAACGCCAGGTCGATCCGGCGGCGGGCGGTGCGCGGGTCGCGGTCCAGAACGCTGGCCAGCCAGGAGATCCGCCGGTCGAGGAACTCGCCGGCGGCCTCTTCGTGCAGGCCCAGCGCCGCCAGCGCGGCCAGCTTCAGGTCCGGCGGGAGCTTCCCGCACAGCTCGGTCAGCCGCAGCACGAGCTTCTGGCGCGCGGCGGCGGGCTGGTCGGTTTCGGAGATCGCGCACGCCTCCCGCAGGCACGGGCCGATCCGCTGGTGCAGGTCGGCCGCGTGGAGCCCGCGGCCGCGGCGCAGTTCGTTCAGTTCACGCACGAAGGGGAACGTGTGGTCGTCCGTCGTCCCACCCCCTCGTTCCCCTGCGGAAGATTTGCCCACGCTAGCAGTTCCCGTTCTCGGAAAGCAGGAAGTGATCGGCGGTACCGGTATCCGGGAATGCCCGGCCGGTCGGCCCCCCACGAGCCGGCCGGCCGGGGCGCACCCGCGGGTCAGTTCACCCCGAAGATCAGGGCCCAGATCGCGTGGCTCTCCATCAGACACACCTCCTCATCGCTGTTCCCAGGCCGAGGCGGAGAGCGGAGCGGAGCCGTGCAACGTCGGCGCGGCCGGTTCCGCCGCGTTTCCGGCCGCCACCGCGAAACCCGCGACGGCGCCGACCACGAACGCGGCGAAGACCGATTTCACCAGGGTCACGATCTTGCAGTAGACGTTCACGACAAGGACTCCCCGACCTCGCTCGAAATGACTTCCGGCCGGGTGGCATCGCATTCTTCCCCGGCCGGTTTCCAGCATCGGCCGAACCGGCGGCGGGTCAGATGTCCGGTGTCACGAGCCGTGTGTGCCGTTTGGCTCAGAATGGGCGAAGGCGCGCAGGACGCGGAGCTCGCGGATGAGGAACCGGCGCCGGCCGGTCTCGACGATCCCGCGCTCGCGCAGCACCCGCAGCGCTCGCGCAACGGTACGCCGGGCGGCGCCGATCTGCGCGGCGATGTCCTCCTGCGACAGGGCGTCGACGACGACACCTTCGGGCACGGTTCGGCCGCGCTCCTCGGCCAGCCGGACCAGCACCACCGCGACCCGGCGGCTGACGTCGAAGGCGGCCGTCTCGATCCGGGCGGATTCGGCGTCGCGGAGCCGGGCCGCGACCGTCTTGATCGTCGCGACGGCGATCGCCGGCCGCGCGTGCAGGACGTCGACGAACTCCGCGCCGGTGAACTGGAGCACGGTGCAGGGCTCGATCGCGCGCACCGACGCCGAACGCGGCCGGCCGGTGACCGCGGCGAGGTCGCCGAGCACCTCACCGGGGCCGCGCAGGCCGAAGAGCACTTCGCGGCCGTCTTCGACGATCGCGGAGACCCGCACCCAGCCGGAGACCAGGACGTGGACGTGGTCGGAGGGGTCGCCCTGCATGAGGAGGGCGTCGTTGGCGCGGAACCGGCGGCGGGTGCCCCGCGAGCGCAGGTACTCGCGATCGGCGTCGACGAGACAGGCCAGGAGCGCCCCGTCCGCCGTGTCGTCGTGCCAGCTCATAGCTCCCCCTCCGGAGCTTCACGGTAACCCGGCGTGGCGGCGTTCGGCGAGGGGCGCGACCGGTAGGGTCGCCGGGTGGACGTGGAGATCTACACCGACGGCGCGTGCAGCGGGAACCCCGGACCGGGCGGCTGGGGCGCGGTGCTGCGGTACGGCAGGCACGAGCGCGAGCTGTACGGCGGCGAAGCCACCCCGACGACGAACAACCGCATGGAGCTGACGGCGCCGATCCGCGCGCTGGAGAGCCTGACCCGGCCGTCGCAGGTGCGGGTGTACACGGACAGCACGTACGTGCGCAACGGCATCACGCAGTGGCTGCCCCGCTGGAAGAACAACGGCTGGCAGACGGCGGCCCGCGCACCGGTGAAGAACGCGGACCTGTGGCAGCGCCTCGACGCGGCGATCGGCGGCCACGAGGTCGAGTGGCTGTGGGTGAAGGGACACGCGGGCCACCCGGAGAACGAGCGCGCGGACCGGCTTGCGGTGCGGGGCGCGCAGGAGGCACGGGAGACCGGGAAGCCGGTCAACGCGGGTTGAGTCCGGAGTGGATGGTCGGGCGGCTTTCCGGGCGCCGTGGCAGAATTCCCCGATGCCTCCCTGCCCGTGTGGCCTCACCGAGTCCTACGCCGCCTGTTGCGGGCGCTTCCACGGCGGCGGCCTCACCGCTCCCACCGCCGAGCTCCTGATGCGCTCCCGCTTCAGCGCCTTCGCCGTGGGAGACACCGATTACCTGCTCCGCACCTGGCACCCGGACACCCGGCCACGGCAGCTGGAGCTCGATCCCCGCCAGGAGTGGACGCGGCTGGAGATCCTCGGCCGCTCCGGGGGTGGCCTGCTGCACCAGGAAGGCACCGTCGAGTTCCGGGCGCACTACCGCCACCGCGGCCGCGACGGATTTCTCGAAGAGAACAGCCGCTTCCGGCGTGATGACGGCCACTGGGTCTATCTCGACGACCGGGCCTGAACCCCGCTCCGGGCGTGCTAAACAGTGCGGCGATGGGAAAACTGACGCGCCGCGCCCGGGCCAAGGCGGACTACCTCGGCTTCCTCGGCGCGCGGGAGTGGCCGCTCGCCGCGTCCGGGCTGGGCGTGGTGCTCGGGGTCGTCACCGTCCTGCCCAGTGCCGTCGGTGTCGTGCTTTCCGTGGTCGCGCTCGCGATCGGCGTCGCCACCTTCACCCGTGACCTGCGGCTGCTGCGCCGCCGCTGGGCCGGGTTCGAGTTCACCACCATCGCCGCGCCCTTCCCGACCGCCGAGCTGCCGCCGCCGCCCGCCTACGGTGAGCTCCGCCTTGCGGAGGTCGTACTCCTCGCCGGTGTCGGTGCGGGTGATGCGCAGCGCGGCGAGTTCGTTCGAGCAGACGGCGTCGAAGAACCGCGCCCGGTGCACCCGGACCGGCGCCGGCCGCGCCCCGGTGGCGGGCAGCGGCTCGCCGCGCATGCCGACGATCGGGCCGTTGAACAGCAACCGGCCCCGCGCCCGCAGCGGCAGCACGTGCGGCGCGGTGGCCTTCAGCGACGGACACCGCCGGCGCCCTGCGCGAGCTGAGCAGCAGCACGCTGGCCGACCTCGTCGGCGTCTCGACGGTCGCCTTCACCACTGACGGCAAGCTGGTCACCGTCCGGCAGTCGCCGCTCAACTCCGTCAGCGGGCTGCTGCTCGCCCCGTCCGGCAGCGGTTCGCTCGAGCCACGCGACCTGCGCACGCCCGACGGCGGCCCGCGCCGGTTCCTGCACACCGCCGTCCGCGCCGGGATGGAACGCGAGCTGTGCGAGGAAAGCGGGCTCACGCCCGAGGACGTCCGCGAGACGAAGGTGGTCGGCTTCGCGCGTTGGATGGAGCGCGGGGCCAAGCCGGAGTTCTTCGGGCTGACCGAACTGGCGATCGACAGCGCCGAGGTCGCCCGGCGTCGCCCGGCCGGTGGCGAACGGCTCTACAGCGCCGGCCTGACGCTGTTCGACGTCGACCTCGCCGCGGTCGGCGCCGCGCTGGCCGACGGTGTCCCGCTCAGCGGGGCACTTCCTCAACGGCTCTGGGAAGACGGTTCCCTGCCGCTCCTGCTGGCCCTGCGCGCCGCCGCGGCCTGGCGGGCCGCCCGGGTCTGACGAAACCGGCCCTGTTCCCGGGGTGACCGGGCCGCTACGATCGTCGCAATTGTTAGGAAAGTTCCCTAACGATGGTCCCGCTGTTCCCCCGCCGCCGTGGTGCCTAGGAGGCGCGCTAGTGAGCTATCGGCAGAGAAGAACCCGGACTTTCCTCGCGGCGGCCGTGCTGGCCGTCGCGGTGACCGGGGCGACCGTCCCGGCCGCGACCGGGCAGGTACCGGCGCGCGCGGTCGTGGCGGCCGCGGCCCCGGCAACCGCCGTCCCCGGCTTCCTGATCCAGACGTCGGCGCAGGTCGGCGACGACTCCGCGGTGTCGAAGCCCGGCTACAACACCTCCGGCTGGTACCCGGTCGGCCCGCGCTCGACCGTCTACGCCGGCCTGCTGGCCAACGGCAAGTACGCCGACCCGTTCTACTCGACGAACATGAAGAACGTGCCCACCGCGGACTTCCAGGTCCCGTGGTGGTACCGCACTGACGTCACGGTCCCCGACACCACCCAGCGCACCTACCTCGACTTCAGCGGCGTGCTGTCCAAGGCCGACGTCTGGGTCAACGGGACGCGCGTGGCCGACAAGACGCAGGTCAACGGCGCCTACACCCGTCACGACCTGGACATCACGTCCCTGGTGAAGGCGGGCACGAACAGCGTCGCGTTCAAGGTCTACCCGAACGACCCGAACAAGGACCTGTCGATGGGCTGGATCGACTGGGCGCAGACCCCGCCGGACCAGAACATGGGCATCGTGCGGGACGTGCTGGTCCGGCGCAGCGGCCCGGTGGCGCTGCGCGGCGGCCACGTCGTCACGAAGCTGACCGGGCTCTCGCACGCCGACCTCACCGTGAAGGCCGACGTCCGCAACGACTCGGCGAGCGCGGTGAGCACGACGGTCTCCGGCACGGTCGCCGGCCGGGCGATCAGCCAGACGGTGAGCTTGGCGGCCAAGGAGAAGAAGACCGTCACGTTCGGCGTGGTCGGCATCGACAACCCGCAGGTCTGGTGGCCGGCCGGGATGGGAGGGCAGCCGCTCTACGACCTCGACCTGACCGCGAGCGTCGGCGGCACCGCGTCGGACACCTCCCACTCCAGCTTCGGCGTCCGCACGGTGACCGCGAACAAGAACTCGAGCGGCGGCCGGTCCTACACGATCAACGGGCGCCCGCTGCTGATCAAGGGCGGCGGCTATTCGCCGGACCTGTTCCTGCGCTGGAACGCCCAGTACGCGGCCGACAAGCTCGCCTACGTCAAGGACCTCGGGCTCAACACCGTGCGCCTGGAAGGGCACATCGAGCCGGACGAGTTCTTCGACCTCGCCGACCGGATGGGCGTGCTGACGCTGCCCGGCTGGGAGTGCTGCGACAAGTGGGAGGGCCAGGTCAACGGCGACGAAAAGGGTGACCCGTGGACGGCCGCGGACTACCCCGTCGCCAAGGCGTCGATGACCGCGGAGGCCGAGCGCCTGCGCGACCACCCGAGCGTCATCTCGTTCCTGATCGGCAGCGATTTCGCCCCCGACGCGACGATCGAGAAGAACTACCTCGACGCGCTGTCCGCCGCGGACTGGGCGACGCCGGTGGTCCCGGCCGCGTCGGCGAAGTCGTCGCCGCAGCTGGGGTCGTCCGGGATGAAGATGAACGGGCCGTACGACTGGATCCCGCCGGTGTACTGGTACGACAAGGCGCACAACGACAGCGGCGGCGCGTGGAGCTTCAACTCCGAGACCAGCGCCGGGCCGGACATCCCGACCATGGACACGCTCAAGCGGATGATGTCCTCCGGTGAGCTGGACACGCTGTGGAAGAACCCGTCGGCCGCGCAGTACCACCGGTCCTCGTCCTCGACGTTCGCCAACCTCAAGCTCTTCGGCGACGCGCTGACCGGCCGCTACGGCAAGCCGGCGAGCCTCGACGACTTCGTCCGCAAGGCGCAGCTGGCGCAGTACGAGAACGTCCGCGCCGAGTTCGAGTCGCACTCGCGCAACTTCAGCGACAGCTCGAACCCGGCCACCGGGATCATCTACTGGATGCTCAACAGCGGCTGGACGTCGCTGCACTGGCAGCTGTTCGACGCCTACCTCGACCAGAACGGCTCCTACTTCGGGGCCAAGAAGGCGAACGAGCCGCTGCACATCCAGTACAGCTACGACACCAAGTCGGTCGTGGTGGTCAACCACAACCACGACGCGGCGTCGGGCCTCACCGCCCGCGTGCAGCTGTTCAACCTGGACGGCACCTCGAAGTTCGACCAGTCGAAGAGTGTTTCGGTCGGCGGTGACGGCGCGAAGACGACGGCGCTGACCATCGGTTCGGTGAGCGGGCTGTCGACGACGTACCTGGCGAAGCTGGTGCTCACGGATTCGTCGGGCAAGGAGGTCAGCCGGAACGTATACTGGCTGTCCACCAAGGCCGACACCCTCGACTGGAGCAACAGCGACTGGTACTACACGCCGACGACGTCGTACGCGGACCTGTCCGGGCTGAACTCGCTGGGTTCGGTCACGCTCGGCTCGTCGGCGACCTCGACGGCGAACGGCGACGGCACCACGACGACCAAGGTGACGCTGAAGAACACCTCCACCGGCAAGGTGCCGGCGTTCTTCGTGGACGCGCACGTGGTCGGCGCGGCGGGCGCACCGGTGCTCCCGGTGCGGTGGACCGACAACCAGGTCAGCCTCTGGCCCGGCGAGTCGACCACGCTGACGGCGACGTACCGCACCGCGGACCTGCGCGGGGCGGCGCCGTCGGTGCGCATCGCGGGCTGGAACACCGGGACGAAGACGATCCCGGCGGACGGCTCGGTCGACCCCGGCCCCGCGGCGGACTACCAGGCCGAAGACGCGACGATCACGAACGGCGTCGCGGAGTCGAACCACCTGGGCTACACCGGAACCGGGTTCGTCAACTACGACAACGCGGTCGGCAGCGCGGTGGAGTTCACGGTGTCCGCCGCCGCGGCGGGCAGCGCGAACGTGGTCCTGCGATTCGCCAACGGCACCACGGCGAACCGCCCGATGGACATCTCGGTGAACGGCACGAAGGTGGCCTCGGGGCTGGCGTTCGGCGGCACCGGGAACTGGGACACGTGGCAGACGGTCACGATCCCGGTCACCCTCACGGCGGGCACCAACAAGATCAAGGCGACCGCGACGACCGCCAACGGCGGCCCGAACGTCGACAAGATCACCGTCTAGCGCGGGTGAAGGTCTCCTTGCCGGACTCGAGCCGGTAAGGAGACCTTCACCGTCGGCCCGCGAGTCAGTCGACCTTTGGTCGGCTTTCCCGCCGCTCAGAATCACCTGTGTGCAAGGCCCGGGGGTCGGGGGATGCATCGGCAGCGTCGTTGAGAGCGCACAACGCCGACCGGGGATTGTCGAGCAGGGACGGGTTCCGGTCAAGCAACGCGATCTCGGTTTGCGTGAGATTGCGGACCATCGGGACACCATCGATCTTGACCAGCAACACGGAACCGATCTGGATCAACGCTGTCGGCGAGTCCTGCAGGGCGGCCAGGAGCTTCGCGACGGCGTCTCCCTGCGCCTGATCCACCTGCGCCTGGTTCTTGGTCACAAGTTGGAGTTCGATGCCACGCTCGAGCTTTTCCATCCGGCGGCGCATCTCGTCCGACGTGCTGGCCCGGCGAAGCCGGAAGGCGAATGACCGGTACCAGGAACCCTGCTTCGGCGGGTAGGCACGGGCCACCACGAATCCGTGCGAGTCCAGCAAATCCTTGACGGCGTCCTGAACCTCGACGCTGCTGGATTCGTTCTCGAGCCAGATCCGAACGGGCACCGGAAGCTGGACCGGAGCGCCCGAGTGGGTGAGTGCCGCCGCGATTCCTGCCGCCTTCGAATCACCTTTGAGATGATCTTCGACTCGTTGCTGGAGAGTTCTTTGCACTGCGACCGCGTCACGCCGTTGAGCGCCGCCGGGGCGCGGATCGTCCGCTGCCCGTGGTGCCTCTCCGCGGCGTCTGGCCCTTCGAAGAACGCCTCTTCTCGGTAACGCGCGCGCCGCCCCGGCTCAGTCCCAGAGCAGGCGCTGCTCGCGGTCCGGATCGGACACCGTGGTGCTCACCTCGTCGAAGAGGCGGGTCGTCCGGTCGGCCGTCGTGTAGCGGGGCCAGCCCGGGTCGCCGGTCGCGATGAACCGGGCCCACGCGCCGAACATCTCCGTCGCCATCGCCTGCATCCGCTCGGCCGGGAACGTCCGGCCGGCGAAGAGGAAGCGCCAGTTGCGGTTGCGGATGTCGTCGAACACCAGCGGCAGGTCGAGCCCGTGCGGCGCGCCCAGGCCCTTGCCGCGCGCGGCGATCCGCCAGTCCAGGCGGTACATCCACGCGTCCGGCTGCTTCTCGGCGAACCGGATCGCCGGGATCCACCAGTCCCCCGCGGTCAGCACGCGGTTGCGGATCTGGTCCTGGGGCCAATCGAGTAGGTCGCTGTACACCTCGACGTCCTTTTCGATCTCGGCCGCGTCCAGCATCGTCGAGCCGACGCCGAGCAGCTTCGCGCCGCCCGACTGCAGCCAGCTGAACAGGTCTTCCTCGTCGGCGGTCGTCCCGATGAGCAGCGGGATTTCCCGGACGCTGTCCAGCGGCCGCCGGGGAAGCAGCTCGTCGCCGGCGACCACGCGGTAGGTCACCTTGGTCCCGGACACCGCCGAAACCCGTTGCTGCGCTTCGAGAATCCGCGTCACCGGGAGCGTGGCGAGGTCCTCGGGCCGGGCGTCCAGTTCCCGCAGGACGGCGTCGGCGATCGCCGCGCCTTCGGCCGGGGTGTGCACGACCGAGCCGACCCCGGTGCCGCTCTGCACGATCGCCCGGTGGACCAGCCCGCGGGTCGCGGGCACGGCCAGCAGCGTCCCGACGGTCCGGCCGCCGTTGGACTGCCCGGCCAGCGTGACGCGGTCCGGATCGCCGCCGAACGCGCCGATGTCGTCCCGCACCCACTCGAGGGCGGCGACCTGGTCGCGCAGGGACAGGTTCGAGTCGGCGGCCCCGGGCAGGTGCAGCATCCCGAGCACCCCGAGCCGGTAGGCGACGGTCACGACGACGACGCCGGCGCGGGCGTACGCGGACGCGTCGAACTGGTGCGGCGCGCCCATCACGCCACCGCCGCCGTGGATCCACACCAGCACCGGGTACGAGCCGGGCCGGGCGGGCGCGTAGACGTTCAGGTAGAGGCAGTCCTCGTCACCGGTGAAGCCGCGCCCGGTCAGCTCGGGCTGCGGCGCTCGGGGCGCCCACGTCGTCGCGTCGCGTTCGCCGGCCCAGTGCCGGACCGGCCGGGGCGCGCGGAACCGCAGCTCCCCCACCGGCGGCTCGGCGTAGGGCACGCCGAGGAACGTCCGGACCCCGTCCCGTTCGGACCCGCGCAGGGCACCGGCCGTGATCTCCACCGTCGTCACGCGTCCAGCCTACGACCGGACGACACGCGTACCCGGAGGACCAACTCGCGTACCTCCGAGCGGCGGCGAGGCTGGCCAGGTGACACCCGCCGCGGCGGGAGGGTAATGATTACCCCGTGCACGTAGCTGCAGAGATAGTGGCGCTGGTCGTGACCGTCCTGGTCGTCAGCGCGGTGGCGCGGCGGCTGGACTGGTCCGCTCCGCTGTGCCTGATCGTCGTCGGCGTCGCCGCCTCTTACGTCCCCGGCGTGCCCGAATACCACCTCGACCCCGAGGTCGTGCTGCTCGGCCTGCTCCCGCCGCTGCTCTACTCGGCGGCCATCCAGACGTCGCTGGTCGACTTCCGGAAGAACCGCGGGGCGATCGGGCTGATGTCGGTCGGCCTCGTCGTGTTCACCGCGCTCGGCGTCGGCCTGGTCGCCTGGGCGGTGATCCCCGGGCTGCCGCTGGCCGGCGGCATCGCGCTCGGCGCGGTCGTGGCGCCGCCGGACGCGGTCGCGGCCAGCGTCGTCGCCCGGCGGGTCGGCATGCCCCGCAAGCTGATCCGGCTGCTGGAGGGCGAAAGCCTCTTCAACGACGCCGCCGCGCTGGTCGCCCTGCGCACCGCCATCGCCGCGCTGGCCGGGTCGGTCAGCCTGTGGCAGGTCGGTGCGGACTTCTTCCGCGCGGCCATCGGCGGGGCCGTGGTCGGCCTGGTCGTCGGCTTCGCGGCCGCGTTCATCCGCGCCCGGCTGAACGAACCGGTGCTCGACACCGCGCTGTCGTTCGCCGTCCCCTTCATCGCCTACATCCCGGCCGAGGCGATCCACGGCTCCGGCGTGCTCGCGGTGGTCATCGCCGGGCTGATCCTCGGGCACAAGGCGCCGCAGATCCTCTCCGGCTCCACCCGGCTGGCGTCCCGGCTGAACTGGCAGACCATCGCGTTCCTGCTGGAAAACATGGTCTTCCTGCTGATCGGCCTGCAGCTGCGGCGGATCCTCGCCGAGGTCGGGGACAGCGGGCTCTCGCTGGCCATGCTGACCTGGATCTGCGTCGCCGTGCTGGCCGCGACCATCCTCACCCGGGTGCTGTGGATGGCCGGGATCGGCGTCGGCAAGCGGGTCAAGCGGCGTCTGCTGCCCAAGAAGAACCAGCCGAAGGTCTGGCCGTGGCGCTACTCGGCCGTCATCGCGTGGGCGGGCATGCGCGGGGTGGTGACGCTGGCGGCCGCGTTCGTGCTGCCCGCCGACACCCCGCAGCGGGCCGTGCTGGTGCTCGCGGCGTTCGTCGTCGTGGCCGGCACGCTGGCCGTGCAGGGCATGACGCTGCCGCCGCTGATCCGCAAGCTGCGCCTGCCGCGCCCGGACCCGGCGGAGGACGCGCTGCAGGAGGCGGCCGTCCTGCACGACATGACCCGCGCGGCGCTGGCCAAGCTCGACGAGATCCGCACCGACGACGACCCGCCGGAGATCATCCAGCGCCTGCGCGACCGGCTGCAGCACCGCGCCGACTCGGCGTGGGAGCAGCTCGGCAGGCAGAGCGCGCTGGCCGAGACCCCCAGTGACGCCTACCGCCGGCTGCGGCTGGAGCTGCTCGAAGTCGAGCGCGACCAGTTCCTCAAGGCCCGCGACAGCGGCAGCGCCGACGACGACGTGCTGCGCAAGGTCCTGGAGCGGCTCGACATCGAGGAGTCCATGCTCGACCGCGACGAGGCCGAGCCCGACACCGAGGGCCGCGAGCTGCGCACCCCGGCCGCGACGGCGGGCTCGTGCAAGCACCTGGCCCACGAGTGGGTGGACAAGGAGCCCAGCTCGGCCGACAGCTGCGCCGCCTGCCTCGCCGAGGGCACCACGTGGGTCCACCTGCGGATGTGCCTGAAGTGCGGCAACGTCGCCTGCTGCGACTCTTCGCCGCGCCGGCACGCGACCCAGCACTTCCACGAATCCCGCCATCCGGTCATGCGCAGCTTCGAACCGGGCGAGACGTGGCGATGGTGTTTCGTGGACAAGCAGCTGGGCTAATCTCCACCTTCCTCCCCACCACCACCCTCAACGGAGGCGCTTCGCGCCGCTGTACCGTCTCCAGCATGAGCACCCCGGAGCAGGAGATCGAGTACCGCCAGCACCGTTTCAGCCCGCCCCCGGGCGCGACGGAGATCTTCCTGGTCCGGCACGGCGAGTCCGCTCCGGCCCGCGGCGAAAACCCGTTCGAGCTGGTGGACGGCCAGGCCGACCCGGACCTCGCGCCGGAAGGCCGTGACCACGCCCAGCGCGTCGGCGTCCGGCTGGCAGGCGAGCGGATCGACGCGATCTACGTGACGACGCTGCGCCGCACGGTGCAGACCGCCGCGCCGCTGGCGGAGAAGCTCGGGCTGACCCCGGTCGTCGAGCCGGACCTGCGCGAGATCCACCTCGGCGACTGGGAGAACGGCCTGTTCCGCAAGTACACGGCCGACGGCCACCCGATCGTCGACCGGCTGTGGGCCGAACAGCGCTGGGACGTGATCCCGGGCGCGGAGTCCGACGAGGCCTTCGGCGCCCGGCTGCGCGGCGCGCTGACCCGCATCGCGGCCGCGCACCCGGACCAGCGGGTGGCGGTGTTCACCCACGGCGGCGTGATCGGCGAGGTGTTCGCGCAGGCCAGCCGCTCGGTGGAGCGGTTCGCGTTCCTCGGCGCGGACAACGGCTCGATCTCGCACCTGGTGCTGCACGGCGACACCTGGATCGTGCGGCGCTTCAACGACACGGCCCACCTGGCTTCCCCGCTCGGCTGAGCTTCCCCGCCGCGACGAGCTGCACGGTCACCAGGATCGAGACGGCTTCCGCGGCGAGCAACCCGATCAGCACGAGCACCTGCGTCGTCCCGGCCTGGATCGGGCCTGCCCCGCCGAGCAGGACGCCGACGTAGGCGCCCGGCAGCGTCACCAGGCCGACCGTGCGGGTCTGGTCGAGCGCCGGGATGAGCGCGTGCCCGGCCGACGGGCGGCAGATCTCCAGCGCGGCCGGGCGGGGCAGGAAGCCGAGGGCCAGGGCGGCTTCGTACTCGCCGTGCCGGGCTTTCAGCTCGTCGAGGGCCCGGCGGGCGGCTTGCGACGTCGCGGTCATGGCGCCGCCGATCACGATCCCCGCGATCGGCACGACGGCGATCGGCCGCGGCGGGACGACGCCGGCGCCGAGGACCAGGCCGAGCACGGGCGCCGTACCGGCGGCGATGGCCAGCGCCGTCCACGGGACGTTCCGGGCGGTACCGGCCCGGCGTGCGGACGTCACCGCGGCGATCCCGAACATGAGCAGCACGAAGAGGCCGGTCAGCGGCACCGAGCGCAGGACGGCGGTGATCACGAGGGAGACGGCGGCGAGCTGGACGACCGCACGGGCGGCGGCGATCAGCACGGACCGGCCTCGGCCGAGCCCGCCGGCCCGGACGACGACGGCGCCGGTGACGGCGAGGAGGACGAGGACCGCCACCAGGGCGGGCCCGAAGGTGATCGCGGCGTTCACGCCGCTATCTTGCTGGCTCGGGCCTGCTCAGACAGCGCAGCTGAAGAGCCGGTCCGGTTGGGTCTCGGTCTTGTCGGCGACGACGACCCCGTCGACGACGATCCGGCAGCGCAGCGCACCGGGGCCGGGATTCCGGGCGGCGATGCTGTAGAACTCGGTGCGCCCGGCGGGGGAAACCCGGGTAAACCGCGCGGACCAGGGGGTGGCCACCTCGGCGTGCTGGGCGAGAGCGGCCCCGGCGGCGGCGTAGGTGACGTTGCGGGCCCCGTGCGGGCCGAGCAGTTCGTAGACGACGCTGTGATCGACGGTCCGCACGGCGGCCGGCGCGAGCGGAGCGGCGGGTTCTTCCTTCGCGGGCCCGCGAGCGGACCGGGGAACGACGTAGGAGGTCACCGCAAAAGCCGCGGCGAGCACCCCGAGGACGACGACGAAGCTGCCGGCCGACCGAGCCCGCCCGGCGCAGTCGCGCAGGGGCCGGGTGGCGGTGGAAACGCCCATGGAGAGGTCTTCTCTCGTCGCGCGCACTTCCATCGAGTGCGTCGATGTATATCTCGCCGTGACCTGACGGGGTGTTAGCCGGAGTTTGCGGAAAGTTCGATGTTCACCCGGACGGGTGGGTGCGGAGGGAAGACCCCAGCTTGAGGGGCTGCCGCCCTGCCGGTGGCGGTGGGCCTGGGCGCTCGAGCGCCGGTTTTGCGGGTGCCCCGGAGAATGATCGAGGCCGAGCAGGAGGAGCCGGCCGCGCCGTCCAACCCGGGGGCCGGCGGTCGGCCCGGCTCCCGAGCACCGGTTTTACCGGTCCCCCAGAGAATGATCGAGGCCGAGCAGGAGGAGCCGGCCGCGCCGTCCAACCCGGGGGCCGACGGTCGGCCCGGCTCCCGAGCGCCGGTTTTGTCGGTCCCCGGAGGATGATCGGAACTGTGTACGAGGAGGTGGCCGCCCCGGCGTTTCTGCGGGGCGTGGTGAGGTGCGTCTGGCGGTCGGCTCCGGAGGGGGCGAAGCGGATCGTCCCGGACGGGTGCGTGGATCTCGTGGTCGGCGGCGGCCATGCGTTCGTGGCCGGTCCGGACACCGGAGCTTGGTCTTCGGTGACCGAGCCGGGAGTGGTGCTGAGCGGAGTGCGGTTCGCGCCGGGCCGGGCGGCGGCGGTCCTGGGCGTGGCGGCGGACGAGTTGCGGGACTGGCGGGTGCCGTTGGACGAGCTGTGGGGTCGGCGCTCGGCGGAGCGGCTCGTGGAGGGCGCTTGGTCGCCGGTTTCCGCGGTGGCCGCGCGGGTGGCGGAGCCGCCTCCCGTGGATCCGGCGGTGGCAGAGCTGATCGCGCGGCTGGAGGCGGGGGTTGCCCGCGTCGGTGAGGCGACCCGAACCATGTTCACCCAACCGGACATGGCCCGAGCCGGCGTGCGACCAGCAGAGCTCGCGGCGCGAGCGGCGGAACTCGCCGCGAGCCCGCCAGAGCTCACGGCAGCGCAGGCCGAGGATCCACCCCCGTCCACCGCGGTGAGCGACCGTCAGCTCCGCCGGCGGTTCACCCAAGCCGTCGGCTACGGACCCGCCACCTACCTCCGGATCAGCCGTTTCCAGCGAGCTGTCGCACTCGCCCCGCGCCTCTCCGGCCTGGCCGCGCTCGCCGCCGCCGCGGGGTATGCCGATCAAGCTCATCTCAGCCGGGAATGCCGGGCCCTCACCGGGCTCACGCCGCGCCTCTTCTTCCCTGACTCTCCACTGTGGACATCACAGCCGGTGATCGACTCCGTTCGGCGTAACCCGCACGGACAACCGGAAGTGGCTGTTCACCCAAAAAGGTAAGCGGACGGTAAACGACCACCAAGAGCGCTATTCTCCCCTCGACGAGTGATCAGGGAGGACGTGTGGCCACCATCAGCGACGTCGCGGCGCGAGCCGGCGTCTCCACGGCGACCGTGTCGCGCGCCCTCAACGGGAAGTCCACTGTGGACCCCGCACTGGCCGCGCGGGTGCAGGAAGCGGCCGCCGAGCTGGGGTACCACCCGAACGGGCTGGCCCGGAACCTGCGCCGGCAGGAGACAGCGGTGCTCGCGCTGATCATCTCCGACGTCGAGAACCCCTTCTTCACCGCCATCGCGCGGGGCGTCGAGGACCTCGCGCAGCGGTCGGGCTACTCGGTGGTGCTGTGCAACTCGGATGAAAACGAAGACAAGGAGCGCCGCTACATCGAGGTCGCGCTCCAAGAGCGCGTCGCGGGCGTGGTGCTCTCGCCCACCGGCCGGTCCACGAACGTCGAGGGCCTGCGGCGCCAGGGCACGCCACTGGTGGCCGTCGACCGGCCGCTGCAGGCCGCCGAGGGCGATCAGGTCCTGGTCGACACCCGGCACGCGGCCGCCGAAGCCACGCGGCACCTGCTCGCCGGCGGCTACCGGCGGGTCGGCTGCCTGACCGGTCCCCCGGGCGTCCGCACCGCCGAAGACCGCCTGGCGGGCTACGCGGATGTCGTCGGCGAAGGCAACGTCATGTTCCGCCGGGCCGAGTACCGCTCGGAAGGCGCGCGGCTGGCCGCACTGGAACTGCTGGACGAGCCGTCGCCGCCGGACGCGCTGCTGGTCGCGAACAGCACGATGGCGATCGGGGTGCTCGAAGCCCTGTCGGCCCGCGGCCTGCGCCCGGGCCGGGACGTGGGCATCGTTTCGTTCGACGACGCACCGTGGACGACCCTGATCGACCCGCCCCTGACGGTGGTCGCCCAACCGGCGTACGAAGTCGGCCGGGTGGCCGCGCAGCTCCTGCTGGCCCGCATCTCGGACAGCAGCCGCGACACCACGACGACGACCCTCGAAGCCCGGTTGATCGTGCGGAAGAGCTCCCGCCGGTAGCCGGAGCGACGTGCCTGGGGGCCGGCTCGTGCCGGGCCCCCCAGGCACGCCCCACCCCCTGTGTCCCCCATCACCGGCGCCGGAGCGCCGGGTCTCGTAGGCACGGAGCGGAAATCGTTTTCTCATCCGGAACCTAGGTTCCCCACCCGGCACTGTCAAGCCGGACCGGGGCTGGACAACCGCCTCCGATCCAGGGAAACTGACCGGAAGTTGACTACTCAATGTGTTGGATGATGTGCCCTGAGTGTCGATCTCTGGTGAATTCACCCACAGACAGGGCAAGAAAGCGCACGAACCCGCACATCCGCGCTGTTTCGGGTTAACCTGGGCCACATGTCTGTAGCGCTGGAGAACATCCTCGCCAAGGCGGGCCTGAAGGTCGATGCGAACGAGTTCCTCACACTCGTCGAAGACGCCGCGCGCAGACTGTCCCCACCGAATCCGGATCCCTCGCACTACTTCTCGGCCGACCAGCGCGCCGCGCTCACCGACGTCGGCCTGGACCTCTCGCCACGGCGGGAAGACGAACCCGACTTCCGGGCGCGCACCGTCGCCGCCCACGCCGTGCTCGCCGAAGGTGCTCTCAGCGTCAACGAAGCCGCGAAGGCGCTCGGCGTCGACGACAGCCGGATCCGGCACCGCCTGAAGGAAGGGCGGCTGACCGGCTGGAAGGACGGCGGGTGGCGGCTCCCCGCGTGGCAGTTCGCCGGCTCGGGCGTGCTGCCCGGCCTCGAAGTCGTGCTCAAGGCCCTCCCCGAGGACCAGCCGGCACTGGTCGTCGCCGCCTTCATGAGCACTCCGCAGGACGATCTCGTCATCAACGACCAGCCCGCGACCCCGCGGCAATGGCTGCTCTCCGGTGGTGACCCGGACCACGTGGCCCGCCTCATCGCCACGCTCGGCACTCCGCTCTAGGCTGGACCCTCCCGAGCAAGATCACCGACAAGGACGGACCACCCCCTACCCATGGCCCGGCTCCCGCTGCCGCCCGCCCGATCCGTCCTGGTCCGGCAGCTGAACCGCGCCGACGACGTGGTGACGGTCCAGCCCGCGACCAGGCTCGTACGGATCTTCACCGCGCACGGCAACCACCCCCAGCAGTGGAACTCGTTCCGCTACACCGGCCCGCTCCCGCACGGCCGCTTCGACCAGCAGACACCCGGCCGCGGCGGCGCCCCGGTCACCGATCCCGCCAACGGCGTCCTCTACTTCGGCCTCACCGTGCGCACCTCGGTCGCCGAGGTCTTCCAGACCAGCTCGACGGTCGACCGCCGCACCCGCGGTCCCCGGCTGGTCGTCGTCCGCCCGACGCGCACCCTGCGCCTGCTCGATCTGACCGGCCTCTGGCCGACGCGCGTCGGCGCCTCACAGGAGATCTCCAGTGGCCCGAAGAAGCTGACCCAGGCGTGGGCCCGTGCGATCCGCGGCGCGTTCAGCGACCTCGACGGCCTCTGGTACCGCTCGTCGATGGACTCCGGCGACCCCGCGATCTGCCTGTGGGACCCGCCGGCGGGCGCCGCACTCCCGATCGCGCCCGACGTGCTGCTGCCGCTGGACCACCCGGGCCTGGACGTCCCGCTGGGCCGGGTCTGCGAAGAGCTGAACTACACGCTGCTGAACTGAGCCGCGAGCAGCGGGACGATCGCCCGCAGGTCGTCGCCGTCGACGAGGTGGGTCGCGACGGCACGGGCGTCCGGGGCCGCGTTGAAGCCGATGCTCATGCCGACGGCGGCGAAGAGCGGCAGATCCGACCGGCTGTCCCCGACCGCGGCACACCGCTCCGGCGCGAAACCCTGGGCGAGCGCGAAGTCCCGCTTGCCGTACTCGTCCAGGTGCTCGGCGACGCGGCCGGTGTAGCGGCCGCCGACGGCTTCGGGCACCGGGCCGCAGTACGCGGCGAAGCCGAACCGCGCGGCGAGCATCCGGCCCACCGGCGTCCACGCGAGCGTGGTCAGGATCGGGCGCAGGTCGTGCTCGTGGCACCACGCCACCGTCTCGGCGATCCCGTCGACCAGCGGCAGCGTCGCCAGCCGGGCCAGGATCTCCGCCTCGGAGTGCCCGGCCCAGCCGCGGGCGTCGATCACCGACGCTTCCTGGTTGGTCATCCGCCCGGCCGCGTACGCCGCCTCGGCGGCGACGAGCTCGGCCTCGTGGCCCAGGGCCGCGGCCACCCACGCGCACGAGCTGGTGCCCGGCACGAGGGTGCCGTCGACGTCGAAGCAGACCAGCCCGCGCGTCACAGGTGCCGCGACCACCACTCCAGGACCGCGTCGAACCGCTGAACCCGGTGCCGCGGCCGGCCGGTACGGCTCAGCTCGTGCCCTTCACCCGGGAACAGCAGCATCTCCGCCGGCGCGCCCGCTCGGCGCAGGGCGACGAACATCCGCTCCGCCTGCTCCAGCGGGCAGCGCCAGTCCTGCTCCGAATGCACCACCGCGAACGGGATCTCCACCTGCGCCGCGTACGTCAGCGGTGACCGCTTGCGCTGCTCCTCCGGCGAGGAGCCGATGTAGGCGTCGACGAAGAAGTAGCCGATGTCGGAGCTGCCGAGCATCGAGTCCCACGCGTTGACCGCGCGCTCGCTCCACGCCGCCTTGAAGCGGGCGCCGTGGTGGGCGGCCAGCCAGCTCGTCATGAACCCACCGTACGAGCCGCCCATGATGCCGACGCGGGACGCGTCCAGGTCCGGCCGCTCCAGCGCCTTGTCCAGCAGGGCCAGGACGTCGTCGACGTCGACCGTGCCCAGGGCGTGCGTGATCGCGTGGCCGTGCGCCTGCCCGTACCCCGCCGACCCGCGCGGGTTGCCGACCACCACCGCGTAGCCCGCCGATGCGTAGACCTGGGCCTCGTCGAACACCGCCCACTCCTGCTGGGTGAACGGGCCGCCGTGCACCACGCGCAGCACCGGGTGCGGGCCCTCACCCTCGGGCAGGACCAGCCAGCCGTGCACCGGGTAGCCGTCCGGGGCGGTGGTCTCCAGCTCGATCATCGGCCGGATGCCCCTGTCCCGCAACGGCTGCGAGTAGCCGGTCAGCACCTGGGGCTCGCCGTCGCCGAGCAGCACGACCTCACCCGCGGTCGACGGCGTCGCGATCACCGCCACCAGCACCGCGCCGTCCAGCGTGAACGACCGGACCGCGGACCGGTCCGCGTGGACCACGGCCAGGTCGGCCAGCGGGGCGTCGGCCGTGTCGATGGCGACCGCACGCAGTTCCACCGCGCCGCGGTTGCGGACCGCGACGACGACGTCGTTCTCGCGCGGAGCCGGCGGCCCCGCCGCGGACTCGCAGTCCACGGTTTCCGCGTCGGTGAGCCGGCGGGCCTTCACCGGGCCGGCGCCGAACTCGGGCGTGGCCGCGTAGAGCCCGGTGGGCGCGGCCTCGTGGTGCTCCTCGAAAGACTGTCCGAAGTAGAACAACGTGCCGTCCGGGCCGAACACCGGCCGCTCCGAGTAGCCCTCGCAGCGCACGACGACCTCGGGCGCGCCACCCTCGGCCGGGATCGCGCAGATGTCGCGGACGTCGCTTTCGGCCGCGCCCCAGTCCGGCGGGGCGGTGAAGACCACGCGCGTGCCGTCCGGCGTCCAGACCGGGTGGGCCGCGTCGAACCCGGCCCCGGTCAGCGGCTCGGGCTCCCCCGGCTCCTGGGTGTCGGCCGTGTCGACGATGAACAGCCGCTGCATGCGGTCGCGCACGAACCCGACGTCGTCGAGCCGGTAGTCCATCCGCGTGATGTGGCGCGGGGCCTCGGCGGCCGGCTCCGGCGTCTCGCCGCCGGCGTCCGGCGTGCCGTAGCGGCCGGGCTCGGGCACACGGGCGGTGAAGGCGATCCGCCGCGAGTCCGGCGCCCACACCGGTTCCCCGGCGCCGAGGTGCAGCGACGTCAGCCGGCGGGCGTCGCCGCCGCCGGTGGGCATCACGTGCAGCTGCGGGCTGCCGTCCGCGCCCTTGCCGTCCCCGGCGCGGAGGAACGCCACCCAGCGCCCGTCCGGGGAGATCGCCGGGGCGGAGTCGCGCGGACCGTGGGTCCACGCGGTCTCGCCGCCGCCGAGCGAAACCCGCCGGAGCGCGCTGTGGGTCGCGTTCGCTTTCAGATCCGGTCTCTTGACCGCCGTGAGCAGCAGGTTCCCGCGCAGGGCGGGACGGCCGGGGACGACGAGGGCTTCGATGTCGGCAGGACGCACCTCGCCGACGGTACCCGAAATCCTTAGCGAGGCGAACGATTTTGCCTGACGCTAAGCAACGACCTGCCTGCGCTCGTCCCGGCGGGCCTTCGCCAGGCTGGCCACCGTGGTGATGGTGAGCACGACGACGATCACGCCGAGGGAGATCCAGTTGTTGATGTCCAGCCAGTCCGGGACGACGTGGTACTCGTGCAGCGCGTGCAGGAACAGCTTCGCGCCGATGAAGGCGAGAATCACCGCGAGGCCGTAGCTGAGGTAGACGAGCTTGGTCACCAGGCCGCCGAGCAGGAAGTACAGCTGGCGCAGGCCCATCAGCGCGAACGCGTTGGCGGTGAAGACGAGGAACGCCTCCTGCGTGATCCCGAAGATCGCCGGGATCGAGTCGACCGCGAAGAGCAGGTCGGCCGAGCCGATGGCCACGATCACCAGCAGCATCGGCGTGATCATCCGCTTGCCGTTGATCTTCACCGTGTAGTGGTGGCCGTGGTAGTCGTCGGTCACCGGGGCGATCTTGCGCACCTGCCGGGTGACGGCGTTCTCGTGGTACTCCTCTTCTTCGCCCTTGCCGCGCAGCATGCTGATCGCCGTCCAGATCAGCACCGCGCCGAAGAGGAAGAACACCCAGACGAACTGCTCGATGAGCGCGGCGCCGATGGCGATGAAGACGCTCCGCATGGCCAGCGCGAGCAGTATGCCGACCAGCAGCACCCGGTGCTGGTGGATGGCGGGCACCTTGAACGAGCTCATGATGATCATGAAGATGAACAGGTTGTCGACGCTCAGCGAGTACTCGGTGATGTACCCGGTGAAGAACTCGACGCCCGGGTCGTGCCCGGCGAAGACCCACACACCGATGCCGAACACGATCGCGCACGAGACGTAGAAGATGACCCAGCGAGCCGCTTCCCCCGTGGTCACTTCGTGCGGCTTGCGATCGACGATGACCAGGTCCAGCGCGATCAGCGCGAGCAGGCCACCGATCGTGGCGATCCACAGCCACAGGGGGACAGTCATGGAACCGAAACCTCCGGATAGTGCGCAGCAGCAACTAACCGGAGGTCTCTTCCGCCGGTGGCAACCACCGGCCGACGGTGCCGGGGGCGCAGGGCCACCGTGCTGACGACACCGCCGCGAAGGAATACTCCCCTCACAGCGCGTCCAGTTTGCCGGTTCCTCCCGGCGAACGCCAGCCGGGATCGCGCACGTCACCGGGTTGGTCGTGTAATTCCGGTCACTTCGGTCCACCAGGTGGTCCGGAAAGTGTGATCGCCGTGAGCCGCGGAGAACACTCTCAGGAAACTTCACATACGGTCACGTCGTGCCCCGACTCCCGCTCCCGCGCACCCGCCGAGCCCGGCTCACCGCGCTCGGCGCCGTCGTGGCGGTGCTCGCCGCCGCGACCGTCCTCTGGGCGACGCGCGACACGGCCCCGCCCGCCGTGCCCACCCAGGACGCCCTGCTCGACCTGCCCGCCGCGCCCGGCTCGGCCGAGCAGGTCAAGATCGACACGACCACCTACCTGCCCACGACCGTGCCCGCACCCGCGGTGCTGCTCGCGCACGGCTTCGGCGGCGACAAGAACAGCGTCGCCGACGACGCCCGCGAGCTCGCGCGGAAGGGCTTCGTCGTGATGACGTGGTCCGCGCGCGGCTTCGGCAAGAGCACCGGCAAGATCGGGCTCAACGACCCGGACGGCGAGGTCGCCGACGCGAGCCGCCTGATCGACCGGCTCGTCGCGCAGCACCAGGTCACCCTCGACGCGAAGGGCGACCCGGAGATCGCCGTCACCGGCGCCTCCTACGGCGGTGCGCTGTCGCTGCTGCTGGCCGGCACGGACAAGCGCGTCGACGCGATCGCCCCGGTGATCACCTACAACGACCTCGCCCAGGGCCTGGTGCCGAACGCGGCGACGCCGGCGACCACCGCTCCCGGCACGCCGTCCGCCGGCGCCTTCGCCACCGACGGCGTCTTCAAGAAGAGCTGGGCCGGCATCTTCTTCTCGGCCGGTTCCGGCGCCGCGGCGAGCGGCTCGCCCTCCGCTGAAGCGCCGGAGGCCGGGCAGGCGACCGACACCGGGTCCACCGGCGCCGCCGGGACCGCCGCGGCCGCGCTTCCCGCGGCGCCGCCGGGCGCGGGCGGCCCGCGCGGCGGCCCCGCCGACCCCTGCGGCCGGTTCACCGCCGCGGTCTGCCGCGCCTACACCGAGCTCGGCACCACCGGGCAGGCGAGCCAGGCGAGCGTCGACCTGCTGCGCCGCGTCTCCCCCGCGTCCGTCACGAACCGGATCACCGTGCCGACGCTGCTGGTGCAGGGCGAGAGCGACACGCTGTTCGGCCTCGACCAGTCCGACGCGAACGCCCGGCAGATCACCGCCGCGGGCGGCAAGGTCAAGACGGTCTGGTACACCGGCGGCCACGACGGCGGCAAGCCCGGCCCGCAGCTGCGCGCCAAGATCGCCGACTTCCTGTGGACCGCGGTGACCGGCGGCGACCCGGGCACCGGCTTCAGCTACGACGTGCAGGGCACGTTGCGGGCCAACGGCACGCCGTCGGTCCGCACGGTCAACGCCGCCGCCTACCCCGGGCTGACCGGGCCGGCGACCGAGCGGCGGCTGCTGGCGCTGACCGGGCCCGCGCAGCCGGTGGTGCGCCCGGCCGGGGCGAACCCGGCGGCGGTGAGCGGCATCCCCGGCCTCAACGGCGTCGCGAGCAGTTCGGCGCGGCTGGGCGCGCTGTTCAGCAACGACCCGCCCGGCCAGGCCGCGCAGTTCACCACCGCGCCCGTCGACGGCCAGCTCGTCATCAGCGGCTCCTCGACCGTGCGGCTGCAGGTTGCCGCGGACCCGGCGCACCCGCAGCCCGACGCGGTGCTGTTCGCCAAGCTCTACGACGTCGGCCAGGACGGCTCGCGGGTGCTGCCGGCCAACGCCATCGCGCCCTTCCGGGTGAGCGGGCTGCCCGCCGACGGCACCCCGGTCGACGTCACGGTGACGCTGCCGGGCATCGTCCGGCCGATCGAGGGCGGGCACGCGCTGCGGCTGGTCGTCGGCACCACCGATCAGGGCTACGCCGCGCCGGCCGCGCCTGCGGTGTTCCGGATCGGGCTCGCCGGCGGCGGCACCGCGCTGGCCGTGCCGGTCGTGCCCGGGAAGTCGGTCGGCTCCCCGGCCCCGATCGGGCAGCTGGTGGGCATCGGCGTGACGCTGGCGATCGGACTGGCCGCGGTGCTGTTCGCCGCCCTGCGCCGCCGTCGCGCCACCGACGTCGACCCCGAACTGGCCGGGACCCCGCTGGTCATCGAGGGGCTGCGCAAGCAGTACGCGGGCGGGTTCGTCGCGGTGAAGGACCTGTCCTTCCGGGTCGAGCCGGGCCAGGTGCTCGGCCTGCTCGGGCCGAACGGCGCCGGCAAGACGACCACGCTGCGGATGCTGATGGGCCTGATCACGCCGACCGCGGGCAGCATCCGCGTGTTCGGGCACAAGATCGCCCCGGGGGCGCCGGTGCTCTCCCGCATCGGGTCGTTCGTCGAGGGCTCGGGCTTCCTGCCGCACCTGTCCGGCCGGGCCAACCTCGAGCTGTACTGGGCGTCGACCGGGCGGCCGGCGGAGAAGGCGCACTTCGCGGAGGCGCTGGAGATCGCCGGGCTCGGCAGCGCGGTCGAGCGCCGGGTGCGGACCTACAGCCAGGGCATGCGGCAGCGGCTGGCGATCGCGCAGGCGATGCTCGGCCTGCCGGAGCTGATGGTGCTCGACGAACCGACCAACGGGCTCGACCCGCCCCAGATCCACCAGATGCGCGAGGTGCTGAAGCGGTACGCCGCGACCGGCCGCACCGTGGTGGTGTCCAGCCACCTGCTGGCCGAGGTCGAGCAGACCTGCACGCACGTCGTGGTGATGCACCGCGGTTCGCTGGTCGCCTCGGGCGAGGTCGGCGAGCTGGCCGCGGCGGGCGGCGAGGCGACGTTCCGGGTCGACGACCCGGCGGCGGCCGCGGCGGCGTTGAAGGCGCTCAGCGGGGTCACCGACGTCGACGTCGAGGGCGAGCTCGTGCACGCGAACCTCGGCGAGCTGCCGCGGGCCGAGGGCGTGGCCGCGCTGGTGCGCGCCGGCGTCGCGGTGGAGCAGGCCGGGCCTCGGCGCCGGCTGGAAGACGCGTTCCTGCAACTGGTCGGAGAAGAGTCGTGAGTGAAGGTGTGCACACCGACCCGCACGCGCTGGACGAGCTGAGCGACATCGCGTCGCAGGAGCACGCGGGTGTCGGGCCGGACGGCGCGGTCGAGGGTTACTCGGCGCGGCGGACGCTGCGGCTCGGCGTGGAGCTGCGGCGCCAGCTCAAGCGGCGGCGCACGCAGTTCCTGCTCGGGTTCGTCGCGATCCTGCCGTTCATCCTGGCGCTGGCGTTCCAGCTCGGGCAGTCGAGCCCGAACCGGCGCAGCGGCGGGTTCGTCGACCTGGCCACGGCGTCCGCACCGAACTTCGTCGTGCTGGCGCTGTTCGTGTCGGGGACGTTCCTGCTGCCGATGATCGTGGCGCTGTTCTTCGGCGACACGATCGCCAGCGAAGCGTCGTGGTCGAGCTTGAAGTACCTGCTGGCCGTGCCGGTGCCGCGGCAGCGGGTGCTGCGGCAGAAGGCGATCGTGTCCGGGCTGCTCTCGGCGTTCGCGCTGGTGCTGCTGCCGCTGGTGTCGCTCGGCGTCGGGGTGGTCTGGTACGGCGCGGGCGACGCGATCAGCCCGACCGGCGACGCGGTGTCGTTCGGCGACAGCCTGCTGGCCATCGCGCTGTCCACTGTGTACATCATCCTGCAGCTGGCCTGGGTGGCCGGGCTGGCGCTGGCGCTGAGCGTGACGACCGACGCCCCGCTGGGCGCGGTCGGCGGCGCGGTGCTGGTGGCGATCCTGTCGCAGATCCTGGACCAGATCACCGCGCTGGAGGGCCTGCGCAACTACCTGCCGACGCACTACGCGTTCTCCTGGATGGACCTGATCTCGACCGACGTCGACTGGACCAACCTGGCGAGCGGCATGCTGTCGGCGGCGATCTACGGGACGGTGTTCTTCCTCTACGCCGGGCGGCGGTTCGCGCGAAAGGACATCACGAGCTGAGCGATTCGGCGTCGTCCGGTTGAGCGTCAGGGCCTGACCGGCCCGCCTCCCCCGCGGTACGGTCGGGCCGTGCCGATCACCCTGGACAGCCACCGCGACGTCGCCGTGCTCCGGATCGACCACGGGCGGGGGAACACGCTCGACACCGGCTCGTGCCGGGAGCTGGTGCGGCGGATCGAGGACGCCGGACAGGCGCGCGCCGTCGTGCTGACCGGGACCGGCGGGATCTTCTGCGCGGGCGTCGACCTCAAGCGGCTCGACGAGGGCGGCGCGCCGTACGTGGCCGAGTTCCTGCCGCTGCTGTCCGACGCCCTGCTGGCCGTGTTCGGCTGCCCGCGTCCGGTGGTCGCCGCGCTGAACGGGCACGCCATCGCCGGCGGCGCGGTGCTGGCGGCGGCCTGTGACCACCGGGTGCTGGGTGCCGGCCGGATCGGGGTCACCGAGCTGCTCGTCGGGCTGCCGTTCCCGCTGGCCGCGCTGGAGATCCTCCGCTGCGCCTACGGCACACCCCGGCTGCCCTTGCTCACCTACACGGGTGAAACCTGGGGCGGGGACGAGGCACTGGCCCGCGGACTGGCCGACGAGACGGCCCCGCCGGAGGAGGTGCTCGACCGGGCCGTCGCCGTCGCGGCCCGGCTCGGCGACCTGCCCGCCGAGCCGTTCGCCCACACCAAGGCCCAGATCCGGCAGCCGTTCCACGAGCGGATCGCCGAGTACCGCCACTCGGACGACCCGCACGTGACGCGGCTGTGGCAGTCACCCGAGGCGCTCGCCGCGGTCAAGTCCTTTGTGGACCGTCTGCTCCGCTAGGCGGGCACGCCGGTTTCGGCGAGTGCCTTGATGCCCTCGACGGTCTTCTGCATGTTGGCCTGCAGCTCGCCGAGCCGCATGGCGACGATTTCGTCTTCGTGCTCGGGCATCGAGCCGATGATCGTCGTGAGGTTGGACGGGCCCGGGCCGATCTGGGCCCACTGGCGCAGGATCGTGCCGTCGCCGTCCGGGACGAGCTCGAAGCGCCACGACGCGGCCGGGTTCGTCACGTCCATCACGGCCCAGGCGAACAGCCGCCCGGGCTCGTAGCCGGTGACGGTGGAGACCGTCTCCCACTCGCCGGCGATCGGGTGGGAGTTGCGGCCGCGGAACCGCGCGCCGAGGCCGGGCTCGGCCCCCTCGACCCAGCGGCCGCCCTGGAACTCGGTGGAGAACCGGGCCGGCAGGTCGACGTCCAGCAGCCAGGACCAGACCTCGGCCGGCCGCGCGGCGATGCGTACCTCGACCTGGGTCGTCGGGCAGTCGGAAACCTTCATGGCGGACCCCTCGCTCGATGACGGTACCTACGGCTTCGGACCGTAACGTGGCCGCAATCACGCGGACAACTCACACGATGCCCGTGGCTGCGCACGCCGGGAGACGCGGCGCCACCCGCCGAAAGTCGGATCCTGACCGCAGCTGCGCCCGGACAGCCGATTGCCGACCATCGCCGGTTCTGTGAGGGTCCCACCGAGAGTTCGGTGCGGTTCCGTGGGCCGGGAGGGTGCTCGATGCGCAGACTTTTCACGGTGGGGGCGGTCCTGCTCGCGCTGGCCGGCCTGGCCCCGGCGGCCGCGGCGGCACCCGACATCCGGGCGGAACTGCAGCGCATCCCCGGGCTCACGGTCGTTTCCGAGGACCCGGCGCCGGCCGGGTACCGGTTCTTCAAGCTGACCTACACCCAGCCCGCCGACCACCGGCACCCGGGCGCGGGCACGTTCCAGCAGCGGTTCACGTTGCTGCACCGCGACTTCGCCGCCCCGACGGTCGCCTTCACCAGCGGCTACAACGTCAGCGGCTCGCCGAACCGCTCGGAGCCGACCCAGATCGTCAACGGCAACCAGCTGTCGATGGAGTACCGCTACTTCACGCCGTCGCGGCCGGAGCCGGAGAACTGGGCGAAGCAGCTGACGATCTGGCAGGCGGCGGCGGACGAGCACCGCGCGGTCCAGGCGTTCAAGGCGATCTACCCGGGCAAGTGGCTGGCCACGGGCGGCAGCAAGGGCGGCATGACGGCGACGTACTACCGGCGCTTCTTCCCCGACGACGTCGATGCGACCATCCCGTACGTCGCGCCGAACGACGTCATCGACCCGGTCGACGTCTACAACCGCTTCCTGTCCCGCGTGGGCAACGACCCGGCCTGCCGCGACGCGTTGAAGGCGATCCAGCGGGACGCGCTGAAGCGGCGTGACGAGCTGGGGGCGATCGCGGCGGCGGACGCGGCGGAACGGGGCTTGACGTTCTCGATCGTGGGTTCGGCCGACAAGTCCCTCGAGATCTCGGTGATCGACTCGTACTTCGCGTTCTGGCAGTACCAGACCCAGGCGGACTGCGCGACGGTGCCGAAGGCGGGCGCGCCCGCGGCGGAGGTCTACGCCTGGTACGAGAAGGTGGAGAGCCTCAACACGTACTCCGACCAGGACCTGGCCCCGTACATCCCGTACTACTACCAGGCGGCGGTCCAGCTGGGCTCGCCCGAGGCGTACGACGGCTACCTCCGCGACCTGCTGCGCTACCCGGGCGCCGACCAGCCGAAGACGTTCGTGCCGTCGTCGATCCGCTTGCCGCGCTTCGACTACCCGGCGATGCCGGACATCGACTTCTGGGTGAAGTCCCGCGGCACCCGGCTGCTGTTCGTGTACGGGTCCAACGACCCGTGGGGAGCGGAGCCGTTCGAGCTGGGCCCGGGCAGCCGCGATTCGTACCGCTACTACGTCCAGGGCGGCAACCACGGATCGAAGATCGCCCAGCTGGCCCCGGCCGAGGCGGCAGCGGCGACGGCGACGGTCCGCCGCTGGGCGGGCTTGCCGCCCGCCACTTCGCTGGCTCCGCGCTCCGCGCCGGCGGGCTTCCCGGACTTCGACGCGGACCTGACGCCGCGGACACACCTGTAACTTTCCTCAGGCCGGGCGTACTCTCACGACACCCTGACGGCCCGGCCTGAGGAGGCGCGCATGCCTCGTCCCGTCCACTTCGAGATCCACGCCGGCGACCCCGAACGAGCGGTGGCGTTCTACACGGCGGTGTTCGGTTGGAAGTTCGAGCGGTGGGGTGATGTGCCCTATTGGATGATCAGTACGGGGGAAGGCGCCGGGATCGACGGCGGTCTGTTGCCTCGGCAAGGGCCTGCTCCGGAGGCTTCGGCTCCGATTCACGGGTTTGTGAACACCGTCGAGGTGGCGGATCTCGATGCTTCGCTGGGGGATGTGAACCGGGCTGGGGGGACTTTGGCGTTGCCGAAGAATCCGGTTCCCGGGGTGGGGTGGCTGGCTTATTGCCGGGATACTGAGGGGAATGTTTTCGGGATTTTGCAGCCGGATGAGGGGGCTCCTGCTCCGGAGTGAGCTGGGTTTGGTGGTGTGAGCGGGTCTTGGCGAACTGCTCGGCCGGCGGTCCGCTCGGCCGCCAGTCGCTCGGCCGGCGGGTGCGGTCGCCGCCGGTCCGCTCGGCGCCGGTCCGCTCGGCCGCCGGTTTGTTTGCTTCCGTGGCCGGAGTTAGCCGGCCTTGGGGAGGCCCTCCGACCCGATCTCCGATTGTGACTACGGCCGGTGGTGCCGCGTCAAGGCGGGAAAGCGTGCCTTGACCCGGCACCACCGGCCGTGTTGGAGCTTCGGATCGGGTTGCAGGGCGGGATCTGGCCGGCGGTTCTCGGCGCCCAAGCCGGCGGCGGGCCTGCTCGCCCGGCTCCGGCGGCTTCTCGTCTTCCCTGGCCCGGCGGGTCTTCTGCCGCGGCCCGGGCTGACCGCGGGCCGCCCGGTCGACCTCAGTTCGCCCGCCCGGCCCATCGGCCCTGCTGCTCGGCGGCCTTCCGGCCAAGCGGGCCTCCTGCCCGGGCGGCCCTCCGGCCAAGCGGGCCTCCTGCCCCGGCGGCCCTCCGGTCCCGGCCCCGGCCCCGCTTGGCCCGAGCCGCCGAGGCCTACTTGATCCCCGCCGCGTCCATGCCTCGCAGCTCCTTCTTCAGGTCCGAGATCTCGTCGCGCAACCTTGCCGCCAGCTCGAACTGCAGGTCCCTTGCCGCCTGCATCATCTGGTCTGTCATCTGCTGGATCAGGTCCGCCAGCTGGGCTCGCGGCATTGCCGACACGTTCTTGTCGACCAGCATTCCCGAGCTTCGCACCCGGTCGCCCTGCTCGGGCTTCTTGCCTCGCGACGAGTTTCGGCCGGAGCCGCCCACCGAGACCTGCTCGGTGTCCTCGGCCTCGCTGTACACCCGGTCCAGGATGTCCGCGATCTTCTTCCGCAGCGGCTGGGGGTCGACGCCGCGTTCCTTGTTGTACGCCACCTGCTTTTCGCGGCGGCGGTCCGTCTCGTCGATGGCGTGCTGCATCGACTCGGTGATCTTGTCCGCGTACATGTGGACCTCGCCCGACACGTTGCGCGCCGCGCGGCCGATCGTCTGGATCAGCGATGTTCCGCTGCGGAGGAAGCCTTCCTTGTCCGCGTCGAGGATCGCCACCAAGGAGACCTCCGGCAGGTCGAGGCCCTCCCGGAGGAGGTTGATGCCGACCAGCACGTCGAAGTCGCCCGCGCGCAGCTGGCGCAGCAGCTCCACCCGGCGCAGCGTGTCGACCTCCGAGTGCAGGTAGCGCACGCGGATGCCCAGCTCCAGCAGGTAGTCCGTCAGGTCCTCGGCCATCTTCTTCGTCAGCGTGGTGACCAGGACGCGCTCGTCCTTCTCCGCCCGCTCCCGGATCTCGTGCACCAGGTCGTCGATCTGGCCCTCGGTCGGCTTCACGACCACCTTCGGGTCGACCAGGCCCGTCGGGCGGATGACCTGCTCGACGAACTCGCCGCCGGCCTGGCCCATCTCGTACGGGCCCGGTGTTGCCGACAGGTACACCGTCTGGCCGATCCGGTCGGAGAACTCCTCCCAGGTCAGCGGCCGGTTGTCCACCGCGCTCGGCAGCCGGAAGCCGTACTCCACCAGGTTGCGCTTGCGGGACATGTCGCCTTCGTACATGCCGCCGATCTGCGGGACCGTCTGGTGCGACTCGTCGATCACCAGCAGGAAGTCTTCCGGGAAGTAGTCGATCAACGTCGCCGGCGCCGTGCCAGGGCCGCGGCCGTCGATGTGGCGCGAGTAGTTCTCGATGCCGGAGCAGAAGCCGACCTGGCGCATCATCTCGATGTCGTAGGCCGTGCGCATCCGCAGCCGCTGCGCCTCCAAGAGCTTGCCCTGCCGCTCCAGCTCGGCGAGGCGCTCCTCGAGCTCCTTCTCGATGCCCTGGATCGCCTTTTCCATCCGCTCCGGGCCGGCGACGTAGTGCGTTGCCGGGAAGATCCGGACCTCGTCGACCTCCTTGACGATGTCGCCGGTCAACGGGTGCAGGTAGTACAGCTTCTCGACCTCGTCGCCGAAGAACTCGACGCGGATCGCGAGCTCCTCGTACGCCGGGATGATCTCGACCGTGTCGCCACGGGCGCGGAACGTGCCGCGGGCGAAGGCGATGTCGTTGCGCGTGTACTGGACGTCGACCAGCGCGCGCAGGAAGACGTCCCGGTCCAGCTGCATGCCGACCGCGAGCTTCGACGACCGGTCGAGGTAGGACTGCGGTGTGCCGAGGCCGTAGATGCAGGACACGCTCGCGACCACGATGACATCCCGCCGCGACAGCAGGTTCATCGTCGCCGAGTGCCGCAGCCGCTCGACGTCGTCGTTGATCGACGAGTCCTTCTCGATGTAGGTGTCCGTCTGCGCGATGTACGCCTCGGGCTGGTAGTAGTCGTAGTAGCTGACGAAGTACTCGACCGCGTTGTGCGGGAAGAGCTCGCGCAGCTCGTTCGCCAGCTGGGCGGCGAGGGTCTTGTTGGGCGCCATCACCAGCGTCGGCCGCTGGACGCGCTCGATCAGCCACGCCGTGGTCGCCGACTTGCCGGTACCGGTGGCGCCCAGCAGCACGATGT
Organism: Amycolatopsis sp. NPDC004169; assembly: GCF_040610315.1. NCBI lineage: Bacteria > Bacillati > Actinomycetota > Actinomycetes > Pseudonocardiales > Pseudonocardiaceae > Amycolatopsis > Amycolatopsis sp. NPDC004169. The sequence continues at coordinate 213,477 of NZ_JBEXMD010000009.1, read as the reverse complement.
CTTTTTCGCCCGCCTTGACCCGGCGTTCGAGCTCGTCGATGGCCGCCGGCTGGTCACCGGCGGGCTGGTAGTCACTGACCACCTCGAACCGGCCGCCGGTCCGCGGGATCTCCGAGACGGGCCGGAAGTCGGACTGGGCGAGTACGGGGTGTTCGGTTGCGAAAGCCACGTGGACCAGAGTAGGCCGACCCACCGACAATTTCCGTCGGGCCTGGTCAGCGGGCCCGGAAGACCGTGACCGACGTGACATTCCCGCCGTCGACGGCGCAGTGCAGGACGGCGCCGGGGACCGGGTCGTCGCCGAAGCACGAGACCAGCACCCGGTCGGGGCCGGTCGCCTGGACCTCGGTGCGCGGGAACGCCGCCAGCACCTCGGCGACCTCGCCTTCGGGCGCCGCCAGGAGCGCGAGGACGGCTTCGCGCGGCGACGGCGGGGGCGGGATCGGCAGGCCGTGCCCTTCGAAGAGCCGGTTCAGCTGGTCGGCGGCGGAGACCGCGCGCGGGAAGCCCGCGAAGGCCGCCGTCTGGACGACGACCTCGCAGATTTCGGCGGGCGACAGGCCCGAGGCCAGGCCGGTGCGGAGGTGGACGCTCAGCGGCGGGCCCACCATGCCGGCGGCGACGATTGCGGCCAGTGTCGCCGCTTCGCGGGTGCGGGGGTCGAGGGCGGGGCGTTCGTGCAGGTGCCCGTAGACGGTGCCGACGGCCAGCTCACCCAGCGCCGGGACGGTCGCGAAGAGCGCGTCGAGACGGGCCTTCCCGCCTTCGACGAGCCCGGCGAAGTTCTCGCGGCCGCGGTCGTGCAGGTCGGCCATCGGGTCGGTCATGTTCTCCCCCTTCAGCAACTGCAGTCACAGCAGGAACAGCAGTCGCACGCATCGCAGCCGCCGCAGTCACAGCCGCCACAGTCGCAGCCGCCGGTCGTATGGGGCTTGCCGCTCCACGGGCCAGGGTAGGGATCGCGGCAGCAGAACTGGCAGGTGCAGCACATGTACGGCGTGAGGGCGCAGCCGATGAAGAAGTTGCGCTTCTTCGGCGGGACGGCGAACTTCGGGTACCAGAGGCCGCCGCCCTTGCCGTCGTAGGCGCCGGATTTGCCCTTGCCGGGGTCGTCGGGGTCCTTGGGGCCGCCGGGACCGCCTGGGTCGCCAGGTCCACCGGGACCGCCCGGACCTCCTGGACCGCGGCCGCCGGGGCCGTTCGGACCGCCCGGGCCACCGCCGCCGGGAGCGCCCGGCGGCGGGACCGGCCCCGGCGGCGGGGCACCCCAGCCGGGCGGCACCTGGTGCGGGTGCTGCCGAGGCGACGGCCCACGCCCGGTCCAGCCCGGCGGCGGCTGGTGCGGATGCTGCTGCGGAGTGGGCCCCGGCCCGATCCACCCGGGCAGCGGCTGCTGACCGACCGGGCCGCCCGGGCCGCCCGGCCACGAGCCGCACTCCACCGGTGCACTCTCGGCGGACGCCGGGCCCAGGCCCGGACCGGCAGACGAGCCCGAAGCCGAATCAGGGCCCCCGCCATGATTGTGGCCATGGCCCTCGCACTGGCTGTGGGACAAGCCGTGGCCGAAAGCCCTTCTCACCGCTTGGCGCAGCTCGTGCACCAGCAGCGCGTGCACCAGCTCCGGCCGGGCGAACTCCGCCTCGCGCAGCGCCAGTTCCACCCCCAGCACCGCGTCGTCGCACAACCTGCGCGCTTCCTCCGGCCCCGTTCCCGTGGCCAGCAACGGGTTCCACACCCCGGCCGCCGCGTCGGCCGCGTAGTCCTCGACCGCGTCCAGCAGGTGCGCCACGCGGCCGAACAACCGGCCCGCCTCGGCCAGCGGCGCCGCGTTGCCCGGCTTTCCCGCCAGTTCCGCCGTGCGCGCGAACGCCGCCGCCGTGGCCCTCTCCGCCGGTTCCGTCGCCCGCAGGGGCGAATCGCCGAGGCGCACCGACGACTCCAGCGCGCCCTGGCCCCCGACCGCCTCCGTCAGCACCTTCGTGTCGAAGCCGACGCGGCCGCCCGTCGAGCGGCCCTGCGCCGTCCAGCGGGCCGCGACGCGGCGGGCGGCCGCCGCCACCGGGCGCTTTCCGAACGCTCCGTCGCCGTCCTCGACGTGGTCGCCGACCTTGGCCGCCGCCAGGACCAGGGACACCGCCGCCGCCAGCTGGGCTCCTTCGCCGCGGGCCACCGAGGCGGTGCGCATCCCGCGAAGCGGGCACGGACCCGCCGAACGCCGGCCGTCCGCGCGCGGCGTCTGCGCCTCGACCAGCACCGAGATGATCAGCCCGTCGTAGTTGGTCACCACCCGGGCCAACTGACCGTGCTCGTCACGCAGCGTGAGGCACAGGCCGCACAGGTGGGCGAGCCAGTCCGCGTGCAGCCCTTCGGCCAGCCGGTGGCGGCACGGCCTGATGATCCCGAACATCCCCAGTTCCCCTCGTTCCCGCGACGCTCGGCGCACCTTAGCCCGAACGCGTGACACCCGCGGTCGAAGTACGCGTTTCGTGACCGGCCCGGCAGGATGACCGGCATGGCCGCTCTGCACCCCCCGAAGGTCGAGGTCTTCGACCCCGCCGCACGCGCGAACATCGACCCGAAGGGCGTCCTTCGTGACGTCGAGGAGTTCCGCGAGGAGCCGTTCGGCCTCTACCTCGCCCGCCCGACCCCGGGCCGCGCCCAGTTCCACTACCTCGAGTCGTGGCTGGTGCCCGGACTCGGGCTCCGCTTCACCGACTTCTGGTTCTCCCCCGGTCACGAACGCGACCAGGACTTCTACCTCGACGTCGTCCGCGTCCACCGCGACGGCCCGCGCTGGGTCGCCACCGACCTCTACGTCGACATCGTGCTCAAAGACAAGCTCTCGCTCCGGGTGATCGACACCGACGAGCTCCTGGAGGCCCTCGAAGCGGGCCTGGTCACCGCCGAGGACGCCGAAAACGCACTGAAGACGACCTACGCCGCCGTGGAAGGGCTGGCCGCGCACGGCTACGACCTCGTCGCCTGGCTGGCCACCCTCGACATCGCGCTGACCTGGCGGCGTCACCCCTAGCCCCGGCGGCGCCGGACCCGCACGTAGGGTGCGGGAGGACCGGCGCCGACGAGGGACAGGAGCACGATGGACGCCGTGGCCACGGCCCCCGACCAGGCCGAAGCCGGGCTCGCCCGGCTCCCGGTCCTGCTGCTCGCGGCGGGCACGGCCACCGCGCTGCTGCTCACCGCCGGCCGCTACGGCTACTTCGGCGACGAGCTGTACTTCCTCGCCGCCGGCAAGCACCTGGCCTGGGGCTACGCCGACCAGCCGCCGCTCGTGCCCGCCCTCGCCCGCGCGATGGACGCGCTCGCCCCCGGCTCACTGGTCGTCTTCCGGCTGCCCGCGATCGCCGCGACCGCGGCCGGCGTCGTGGTCACCGCGCTGATCGCCCGCGAGCTCGGCGGACGGCCCGAGGCGCAGGTCCGCGCCGCGGCGGCGTACGCGATCTGCGGGCAGTTCGTCGGCAGCGGCCACTACCTCGCGACCTCGACGATCGACCCGCTGCTGTGGACGCTCGTGCTGTGGCTGCTGGTCCGCTGGGTCCGCACCCGCCACGACACGCTGCTGGTCTGGCTCGGCGTCGTGACGGCGGTGGCGCTCAACGGCAAGCTGCTCATCGCCGCGTTCTGGGTGGTGGCCGGGCTAGTGGTGCTGGTGTTCGGCCCGCGCGAGCTGCTGCGCCGCCCGAAGCTGTGGCTCGGCGCCCTGATCGCCGCCGGCTCGCTGGTGCCGACGCTGCTCTGGCAGCGCGCGAACGGCTGGCCGCAGCTGGCCATGGGGGACGCCGTCGGCGCCGAGGTCGACGCCGCGGGCGGCCGCGCGGGCTTCGTCCCGAACCTGCTGGCCGGCGCCGGCTGGGTGATCGGCGCGCTCGGTGTCCTCTACGGCCTGGCCGTGCTGCTGGTCAGCAGGCAGCTGCGGCCGTACCGGTTCCTCGGCTGGACGGCGCTGGGTGTCGTCGCGGTCTTCCTGGCCGCCAACGGGCGGTACTACTACGCCGCCGGGATGTTCGGCGTGCTGTGGGCGGCCGCCGCGGTGCACCTCGAGACGCGGGAGCCCGCGCGCTGGTGGCGGTGGGTGCCGACCTGGCCGGTCTTCGTCGTCTCCGCCCTGTTCAGCCTGCCGTTCACGCTCCCGGTCTGGCCGGCGCACTGGCTCGCCGAGCACCCGGCCGCGCCGAGGCCCGCCTACGCGGCCGAAGAGATCGGCTGGCCGGACCTCACCGCCGACGTCGCCGCGCTCTACCGGACGGCGCCGCCGGACACGGCGATCGTCACCGGCGGCTACTGGCAGGCGGGCGCGCTCGGCCGGTACGGGCCCGAGCGCGGCCTGCCCGAGGCCTTCAGCGCCAGCCGGGGCTTCTGGTACTTCGGCCGCCCGGCCGACGACACCCGCAACGTGCTCTTCGTCGGCTACGACCCGTCGAAGATCGCGAAGCACTTCGGCGATGTGAGGATCGTCGGGCAGGTCGGCAACCGGCTCGGGATCCGCAACGCCAGCCGGCACATGCCGGTCTGGCTACTGACCGGCCGCACCGGGAGCTGGGCCGAGATCTGGCCGCAGCTCGAGGACATGCGGGCCTAAGGCGTCCAGCCGGTGGTGTCCGCCCACTTTTCCGCACGGGTGAACGCGCCGTTGACCCACTCCTGCTTCTCGTCGGCGTAGGCCCCGACCGAGCCGTCCGCGGCGTGTGCCTCGGCCAGCCGCAGCTTGACGTCGCGGTAGTCGTCGCGTTCCTCCGGGTTCGCGCGCAGGAAGTCGCGGAAGAGCAGGGCCAGCCGCCACGCCGGGGTCTCCAGCGACCGGACGTGCAGGTTCACCGCCCGCTTCAGGTCCGCGCCGACGTGCAGGCGCTTGGGCCAGCTCCCGGTGCCGTCCTGGGCGTCGTCGCCCCAGTCGCCGTCCAGCCGCGGGAAGCCGGCGTCGGCCAGCAGGCCGCCCAGCGCGTCCGCGTCGGCCAGGGTGGCCACCGTGAGCTGCAGGTCCAGGACGTCCTTGGCGGGCAGGCCGGGCACCGCCGTGGACCCGATGTGGTCGGCGCGGCGGGCCAGCTCCCCCGCCACGGCGCGGACCCGGGCCAGCACCCGCTCGGCCTGGGCCGGCCAGGTGAGGTCGTACTCGGCGATCTTCGGCGACATCGGCGGCCGCGGCCGGCGCAGCCGGACGTTCGCTTCGAACGGGACCAGCCGGTCCGCCCACAGCGCGTCGACCTCGGCCAGCACCGTGTCCTCGGCGCCGCCGTTGTCCAGCCAGACGTCCGCGACGGCCCGGCGCTGCTCGGTGCTCGCCTGCGCCCGGATCCGCGCCCGCGCGTCCGGCTCGGCCATCCCGCGCGCCGACACCAGCCGCCGCACCCGCACCTCGACCGGCGCGTCGACCACCACGACCAGGTGGTAGGCCGTCGCGAGACCGTTCTCGACCAGCAGCGGGATGTCGTGGACGATGATCGCGTCCGGCTTCGCGGCCGCCATCAGCTCCCCGGTGCGGGCGCCGACCAGCGGGTGCACGATCGCGTTCAGCCGGCGCCGCGACTCGTCGTCGGCGAACGCCTTCGCGGCGAGCGCGGGCCGGTCGAGCGAGCCGTCCCCGGCCAGGATGTCCTCGCCGAACTCCGCCACCAGCCGGGCCAGCCCCTCGGTCCCCGGCTCGACCACCTCGCGGGCGATCCGGTCCGAGTCCACCAGCACGGCGCCGTGTTCGGCGAGCCGGTTCGCCACGGTCGACTTCCCGGCCCCGATCCCACCCGTCAACCCCACACGCAACATGCCGATCACCCTAGCCAGGCTCCGCGACCCGCCCACGCGTGCCCGAAGGACCGCGGATGCGCAAGGGGAACGTGACGCGTGACTCAACCGATATCCGGACACGCCGTGTTGCTTACCCACCTGGCCCCGCCGCAGTGCGTACGGTGCGCGCGACAGCGTCGCCCACGCGGAGGAACGATGGCGGACAGCAAGCACGCCGGAAGGCACCGGCTCGGCACGCCGGGGCTGGTGCACTGCGTCGTCCATCGCCCGGTGGCCGAGGCACTGGCGGACGACCGGCGGACCTGGCTGAGCACCCTGCTGGTGCCGGCCAGGCACAGCTTCGCCGGCCTGCGCCGCAAGGCCCGGGCCGCGGCGCTCGAGCGCATCTGGGTGCCGTCGGTCAGCCCGGTGCGGCCGGCCGCGGTGACCGTGCGCGCCGCTTAACGGCCCGTTTCGCGCGTCTCGATCACGATCTCCGACGAGAGCGTCCGGTGCACCGGGCACTTGTCGGCGATCAGCATGAGCTTGGCGCGCTGCTCGTCGTCGAGGTCGCCTTCGAGCTCGATCTCCCGGCTGATCCGGCTGAGCAGGCCGCGCCCGGTTTCGCACCGCGCGCAGTCTTCGGCGTGGATGCGGTCGTGCCGGAGGCGGATGGTCGCGCGGGTCAGCGGGATGCCCTTGCGGTCGGCGTACATCCGCAGCGTGATCGCGGTGCACGACCCCAGCGAGGCGAGCAGCAGCTCGTACGGGTTGGGGCCGGCGTCGGCGCCGCCGACCGCGACCGGCTCGTCGACGAGCAGCGTGTGGCCCGCCGTGCGGACCTGCTGCGTGTAGGTGCCGTCGCCGGTCGCGGTGACGACGACCGTGCCGGGCGCGGGGTGATCCATCGGCCTGGAATCCTCTCGGGTTGCCGGGGACGCCGATCCGGACATCCGGCGCATTCCCAAGACGCGCCGGATATCGTATCTTCTGCTGCGAGTGGGTCACCCGGACGCCGCCCCGCGCCCGGCTGCCGCAAAGGGGGTGTGCCGTGGCTACCAGGCACTTGCCGATGCGCCCGGCCGACCAGGGTGGCCGCGAGCGCTACCTCGACGCGGCACTGTCGGTGCTCGTGGACCGCGGGGTCCCCGGCCTGACCGTACGCGGGGTCGCCGAAGCCGCCGGCGCGTCGACGCTGTCGGTCTACGCCCGGTTCGGCGGGCGGGCCGGCCTGCTCGACGCCCTGTACGAGCGCACCTTCGACTCGCTGCACGAGCTGCTCGAGGGCCTGCCGCCGTCGAGCGAGGACGGCGTCGCGGACCTGCTGCACCTCGCGCTGGAGTACCGGCGCTTCGCCCGCGAGAGCCCGACCCGCTACGCGCTGATGTTCGAGCGCCCGGTGCCCGGGTTCGACCCGGACCCGGGCCTGCGGTCGGCGGTGCTGCGGACCACGTTCTCCCTCTTCATCGGCCGGGTCCAGCTGGTGTGCCCGCCGGGAGCGGATGCCCGCTCGGCGGCGTACCGGCTGTGGACGACCATCCACGGCCTCGTCGGCGCCGAACTGCTGATGGCCTCGCGGCGGCCGCTGCCGGACTGGTTCATCCCGCCGACCGAAGAGGCGCACGAGGCGATGTTCCGCGACGGCGTCACCGCGATGATGACCGGCCTCGGCCTGCGCAACCCCTGACCCGGACGACGAAGGAGCCCCCGGTCCACAGTGGACCGGGGGCTCCCTTCGTTCAGCTCGGTGAGCTAGTGCTCACGCACCACCGGAGAGCTTCTCGCGGAGCGCCGCGAGCTGCTCGTCGGAGGCGAGGGTGCCGCCGCTGCTCTTCGAGTCGGCCGGGGCCGAACCCGAGGTGTAGCTCTCCGCGCCACCCTCGATGCCGGTCGCCGCGTCCGCCGCCGCTTCGGCGTCGGCCTCGACGGCCTTCTGGACCTGCTTCATGTGGGCCTCGTAACGAGTGTGCGCCTCGGCGTACTGGCGCTCCCACTCCTCACGCTGCTTGTCGAAGCCTTCCTGCCACTCCTGGGTGTCCGGGTCGAAGCCTTCGGGGTAGATGTAGTTGCCCTCGGCGTCGTACTCGGCGGCCATGCCGTACTGGGTCGGGTCGAACTCGGTGTCCGGCGTGACACCCTCGTTCGCCTGCTTCAGCGACAGCGAGATGCGACGGCGCTCGAGGTCGATGTCGATGACCTTGACCATCACGTCGCCGTTGACCTGGACGACCTGCTCCGGGATCTCCACGTGGCGCTCGGCCAGCTCGGAGATGTGCACCAGGCCCTCGATGCCCTCTTCGACGCGCACGAACGCACCGAACGGGACGAGCTTGGTGACCTTGCCCGGCACGATCTGGCCGATCGCGTGGGTGCGGGCGAACTGGCGCCACGGGTCTTCCTGGGTCGCCTTCAGCGACAGCGAGACGCGCTCGCGGTCCATGTCGACGTCCAGGACCTCGACCGTGACCTCCTGGCCGACCTCGACGACCTCGGACGGGTGGTCGATGTGCTTCCAGGACAGCTCGGAGACGTGCACCAGGCCGTCGACGCCACCCAGGTCCACGAAGGCACCGAAGTTGACGATGGACGACACGACGCCCTTGCGGACCTGGCCCTTGGCGAGCGCGTTGAGGAACTCGCTGCGCACCTCGGACTGGGTCTGCTCCAGGTAGGCGCGGCGGGACAGGACCACGTTGTTGCGGTTCTTGTCCAGCTCGATGATCTTCGCCTCGAGCTCGCGGCCCACGTACGGCTGCAGGTCGCGGACGCGGCGCATTTCGACCAGGGACGCGGGGAGGAAGCCGCGCAGGCCGATGTCCAGGATGAGGCCGCCCTTGACGACCTCGATGACGGTGCCCTTGACGGGCTCGTCCTTCTCCTTGAGCTCCTCGATCGTGCCCCAGGCGCGCTCGTACTGCGCACGCTTCTTGGACAGGATCAGACGGCCTTCCTTGTCCTCCTTCTGGAGGACCAGGGCTTCGACCTCATCGCCGACGGTGACAACCTCAGCCGGGTCGACATCGTGCTTGATGGAGAGCTCACGCGAGGGGATGACACCCTCGGTCTTGTAGCCGATGTCGAGCAGGACCTCGTCGCGGTCGACCTTGACGATCGTGCCCTCGACGATGTCGCCATCGTTGAAGTACTTGATCGTCTTGTCGATCGCCGCGAGGAAGTCTTCCTCCGACCCGATGTCGTTGATGGCGACCTGCTGGGGCCCGGTGGGGGCGGTCGGGGCGGTGGCGGTGTCGGTGGTCATTAGGCGGGTTGCTCCGGTGGATGGGAATCGAGGGTTGGCAGTTGTCGGCGCGATGGGCGGCATACGACGACCCTGCAAGCAAACGTCCACCAGTGAACGACCGCGGCATGACCCCGCATACGGTGCGCGACCCGAGTCCCAACCAGAAGCTGAGCGGAAGGCAGCGCGAACCCACTGCGCTAACACTTATCCTACGCGGCAGCCGCTAGGCGGCACAATCAGGGTCCCCCTGGCTCGCTAAGGTCCTCGCGGAAGCAAACCGCACGCACCGAGATGCAGGTGGAGCAGCCACCGGGACCGGAGACACCATCATGCCACCGGAGCAGGCGCCCGCGCCGGGGCGCCACGACGCGGCCGAGCACCGGCTGGGCACCGCCGCGGTCGCCTACCGCGAGGTCGGCGGGGCGGAGGCCGCGGCCGCCAACCTCGCCTGGTGGGACGCCGACGCCGACGACTACCAGGCCGAGCACGGCGGGTTCCTCGGCGACGCCGACTTCGTCTGGTGCCCCGAGGGCGTCCGGGAGGCCGAGGCGCGGCTGCTCGGCGACGTCCGCGGCAAGCGCGTGCTGGAGGTCGGCTGCGGCCAGGCCGCCTGCGCGCGCTGGCTGGCCGCGGAGGGCGCCGACGCCGTGGCCACCGACCTCTCCGCCGGCATGCTCCGCCACGCCCGCGAGGGCAACGCCCGCACCGGCCTGGACGTCCCGCTCGTGCAGGCCAACGCCGAGCACCTGCCGCTGGCCTCGGGCAGCTTCGACGCGGCCTGCTCGGCCTTCGGCGCGATCCCGTTCGTCGCCTCGGTGGACGCGGTGTTCGCCGAGGTGCACCGGGTGCTGCGGCCGGGCGCGCCCTGGGTGTTCTCGGTCACCCACCCGATGCGGTGGATCTTCCCCGACGACCCCGGCCCGCAGGGGCTCACCGTCACCCAGCCGTACTTCGACCGCACGCCGTACGTCGAGGTCGACGACGAGGGCACCGCCACCTACGTCGAGTACCACCACACCCTCGGCGACTACGTGCGCGCGCTGGCCGGGGCCGGGTTCACCCTCACCGACCTGGTCGAGCCGGAGTGGCCGGCCGGACACACGCGGGTGTGGGGCCAGTGGAGCCCGCTGCGCGGCAAGCTCTTCCCGGGCACCGCGATCTTCCGCACGCACCGCTCGTGAGCACGCTCGAAGAGCAGCAGAACGCCCGGTTCGCCGCGCTCGATCCCTTGCTGCCGCCGATCGCGGCGCCGCCGTCGCCGTCGAACGAGCCGCTGGTGGTGACGGTCGGCGGGCGCAAGGCGGGCGGGCTGCTGACGCACGTCGTGCACGCGCCGGGGTCCTGGCCGTCGCTGTGGGGCCCGGCGGAGATGCGGGACCTGACCGCCGTGCCGGGCGACACCGGCGCCGCGGGCCTGGCGGCGTTGCTGGGCGCGTGGCGCGAGCGGCTGCGCGGGACGCCGGCCGGCCCGGACTCGGCGTGTTCGCTGACCTGGCCGAGCCGGGACGCCGAAGCGTCCGCGGTGCTCCTGGCGCACGGCTTCGCGCCGATGACGTGCCTGGCCGTGCGCACCACCGAGGAGCCCGGCGACCCGGGGCCCGCGCGGGTGACCGTCCGCCGCGCCGGGGACGGCGACGTCGACGCGCTGACCGAGCTGCGGCTGGCCGAGTGGCGGTACACCTCGCTGGTCGGCACCGCCGTGCCGCGGCCGGGCGCGCGGGCGCTGCTGCGCGCGGAGGTCGTCCGCGCCCTGCGGTTCAGCGGGCTGGTCTGGCTCGCCGAGGAGGACGGCGGCGTGCCGGCCGGGCTGGCGTCGTGCGCGCTGGTCTCGGCCACGCCGGGCAACTCGGTCCACGGGAGGCTGCTGCCGGGCCGCTGGGGGTACGTCGACACGCTCTCGGTGGCGCCCGCCGCCCGCGGCGGCGGGGTCGGCCGGGCCTTGATGGCGGTGGGGCACCGCGAGCTGCTCCGGCACGACGTGCGCGGGACGTTCCTGTTCTACCACCCGGCGAACCCGCTTTCGCCGGTGTTCTGGCACCGGCAGGGCTATCGTCCACTGTGGACCATGTGGCTCCGGCGCCCGGCCTGGTCCTGACCGCACCGACCGAGGGGGAACCATGGACATCGCCGAACCGCTGTTCGCGGCCCACCGCGCCCGTTTCGCCGCCGTCGACGCGCTGCTGCCCCCGGCGGCACCGCCGGCCGAGGGCGAGCGCCTGGACGCGGCGACGGCCGACGGCAGGCAGGTGACCGGGGTGCTGCAGCGGCAGCGGCTGGCCCCCGGCGACGTGCCGATGCTGTGGTCGGCCGCCGACACCTGGCAGCTCTTCCCGTACGTCGGCGACACCGGAACCGAAGGCGTGGACCTGTTGCTGCGCGCGCTGCGGGCCCGGCTGTCGGCGGAAGCGCTCGACGACGACTCGGCGTGCGTGGTCGTCTGGCCGAGCCGGGACGCCGAGGCGATCCGCGCCTTCCTCGACCACGGCCTGGTGCCGCTGTCGGCGATCGGCGTCCGCACGGCTCCCCCGCCGGAGGCGGTACCGGGCGTGCTGGTGCGGCGGGCCGGGCCGGACGACTTCACCGCGGCCCTCGAGCTGGCGACGGCGACCTTCGACTACACCGGGCTCGTGGCGGCGCCGCGGCGGGACAACACGGCGGAGCTGCTGGCGCCGTCGCTGCGGGAGGCCCTGGCCGCGGACGAGCCGGCGGTCTGGCTGGCCGAGGCGGGCGGGGAGCTGCGGGGGGTTGCGCACTGCGCGTGGCTGGACGCGGAGCCGGGGAGCGAAGCGGGCGAGCTGCTGCCGTCGGGCCGGTGGGGGTACGTGAACAACGTGGTGACGGCCCCCGGCGAGCGCGGCGGCGGGATCGGGCGGGTGCTGATGGCGTACGTGCACCGGGAGCTGCACCGGGGTGGGGCGACCCGGACGTACCTGTACTACAACCCGACCAATCCGCTGTCTTCGGTGTTCTGGCACCGGCAGGGGTACCGGCCGCTGTGGACGACCTGGGAAGTGCGCCCGGCAGCGGCGCTGCGGTGAGGTGAGGGGCGCGGCCGGGCTGCGCCGCTGTCGCGGAAATGCGACAGTCTCCCCGCCGCACCCGCTCCGTGAGCCACTCACAAGTGTGACGTGCGTCCGGTGATCTTGCCGCACACTCCGGCCCGGACTAGTTTTTGAACTGACCGGTCAGTTCAAAAGTTCGCGAAGCAGGAGAAACCGTGCAGGTCCGAGCCGATCGGGTGTCCCTCGAAGGGCACCACGGCACCTTGTTGCCGCCGACGTCCCTCACCTTCGGCGAGGGCGACCTGGCGATCGTGCACGGCGAACCCGGCGTCGGCGTCACCGCGTTCGGCCTCGCGCTCGCCGGGCGCCTCAAGCCGTCCACCGGCACCGTGCACGCCGAGGGCGTCGATGCTCCGCTGACCGAGCTCGTCGCCGTCGTCGACGCCCCCGGCGTCAGCGAACCGGACGACGCGCTGCCGCTCCGGGTGGTCGCCGGCGAGGAACTCGCGCTGGCCCACCAGCCCGCCGGCAGGGAGGACGTCGCCCGGTGGCTGGCCGAGCACGATGCCGCGCCGTTCGCCGGTACCCGGTTCGAAAACCTCACGCCGGCGCTGCGCACGCGGCTGCTCACCGAGCTCGCCGCCGAGCGCAAGGGGGTGCGGGTGCTCGTCCTCGACACCCCGGACCGGCACACCAGCGACGTCGGCGGCTGGGCCGGGCTGGCGCGCGAGCAGGCCGAGCGCGGCCTGGCCGTCGTCGTGCTGACCGCCACCACCCCGGTGTCCGCACTGCCGTTCACCCCGGCGCGGCTCGGCGCGGCCGAACAGCCCGCGCCGCAGCACCACGCCCTCCCCGAACCTTCCCCCGAAAACACCGAAGAGCTCACCGAGAGCACTGACGGAGACCCCGAATGAACGCCTTCCGGATCGCGCGCAACGAGCTGCGCCGCCTCTCCACCGGCACCCTGCCGAAGCTCGCGCTGGTCGCGCTCGTGCTGGTCCCCCTGCTCTACGCGTCCTTCTACCTCTACGCGAACTACGACCCGTACGGCCGCCTCGACAAGCTGCCGGCCGCGGTCTTCACCAGCGACACCGGCGCGAAGGACGCGAGCGGCCAGCAGCGCAACGTGGGCCGCGAGGTGACCGACGAGCTCGTCAAGTCCGGCACCTTCCAGTGGCACGAAGTGTCCGAACAGGAAGCCCGCGACGGCGTCCGTGACGACAAGTACTCCTTCGCGATCGGCATCCCCAGTGGCTTCTCCGCCGCGCTGCTGTCGGTCGGCAACTTCCAGCCGCAGCAGGCGACGATCACGCTGACCACCAACGACGCCAACAACTACCTCTCCGGCACCATCGCCAAGCAGGTCGCCGAGCAGGTCCGCAAGACCATCGCGGAGAAGGTCGGCAGCGAGGCCGCGGACCGCTTCCTGGTCGGCTTCTCCACCATCTACGCCAAGATCCAGGAGGCGTCGAACGGCGCCGCGCAGCTCGCCGACGGCGCCACGCAGCTCAAGTCCGGGCAGCAGAAGCTCGCCGACGGCGCGGCCAAGCTCGCGGACGGCTCGTCGACCCTGGCGACCGGCCTGGGCACGCTGAAGAGCGCCACCGCCGACCTGCCGTCCCAGACGCAGAAGCTCGCCAACGGCGCTTCGCAGGTCGCCGCAGGTGACCAGAAGGTCGCCGACGCCGCATCGGTCGCCGCGACCGCGTCGTCCGACATCCAGGGCAAGCTCGACTCCTACCGCAGCCAGCTGCAGACCGACCTGCGCAACGCGGGTGTGCCGGACGCGCAGGTCCAGGACATCCTGGCCCGCGCCGACCAGCTGCGCTCCCCCGTCGACCAGGCGAACAGCAAGATCCAGCAGGCCAACGGCGACCTCGCGAAGCTGGCCGACGGCGCCCGCCAGGTGTCCGACGGCGCGGCCAAGCTCGCCGCCGCGTCCCCGCAGCTGGCGAGCGGCATCGCGCAGGCGTCCGACGGCGCGAACCAGCTGCGTGACGGCGCTTCGCAGCTCAGCGACGGCGAGAAGACCGCCGTCAACGGCACGAACCAGCTCGCCGACGGCTCGGTGAAGCTGCGTGACGGGCTCGCGGCCGGGCTCCAGCAGATCCCGAACCCGGACGACCCGACCCGCAACGCGACGGCCAACACGATCGCGGACCCGGTGGCGGTGAACGCCAACGGCGAGGCGTCGGCGGGGACGTACGGCGCCGGCCTCGCGCCGTTCTTCATCTCGCTCGCCACCTGGATCGGCGCGTTCGTGCTGTTCCTGATCCTGCGCCCGCTCTCGACGCGCGCGCTGACCGGGGGCGCGGCGCCGTTCCGGGTCGCCGTCGGCGGCTGGCTGTCCTCGGCGCTGCTGGGCATCGCGCAGGTCGTCGTCCTGTTCGGCGCGGTGACGTGGCTGGTCGGCATCCACATCGCCCACCCGCTGGAGGCGATCGGGTTCGCCGTGCTCGTGTCGCTGACGTTCACCTCGGTGGTGCACGCGCTCAACGCGTTCTTCGGCGCGGTCGGCAAGTTCCTCGGCCTGGTGCTGCTGGTGCTGCAGCTGGTGAGCGCGGGTGGCACGTTCCCGTGGCAGACGATCCCGGACGCGCTGTACCCGCTGCACGTGGTGCTGCCGATGGGTTACGCGATCGACGGCTTCCGCCACCTGTTCTACAGCGGCGCCTCGACCGGACGGCTGCTCGGCGACATCGGTGTGCTGCTGGCCTACCTGGTGGGCGGGATCCTGGTGTCCACTTTGGCCGCCCGCAAGCGTCGTGTTTGGACGGTGTCGGCGCTCAAGCCCGAGCTGAGCCTGTGAGCGGCGCGACGAAGCAGAAGCTCTTCGAGGCCACGTTGGAGCTCTCGAAGAGCCGGGGCCTGGTGGGCCTGACGGTCGACGACATCGCGGCGGCGGCCGGCGTCGCCAAGGGCACGGTGTACTACAACTTCGGCTCGAAGGACGGCCTGGTCGACGCGCTGCTGCGCTACGGCGTGGACATGCTGGCGAACCGCCTGCGTGACGCGGTTTCGGACGCCGACCCGCTCGAGGTGATCGAGGCACAGGTCGACACGACGCTGGAGTTCATCGCGCGGTACCCGGGGTTCTCGCAGATCCTGGTGAGCGAGCTGTGGCGCACACCGGGCCAGTGGCACGGGACGCTGTCGCTGCTGCGCGAGGAGATCATCTCGATCGTCAAGCAGCAGCTGTCCCGGCTGGACGCGGAGGGCAGGCTGCCGGAGGGGGTGCAGATCCCCACGGCGGCGGCCGGGTTGTTCGGCACGATGCTGGTGGTGGCGCTGGACTGGCAGGTGTTCGGGCCGCAGCGGACGCGGGCCGAGGTGCGGGACGCGGTGATGGTCCTGATCCGCGGCCTGGGCCGCCGCTAGCCGGCGGCCCGCACGTTCGCGTTCGCCCGGTAGCGGCCGGGGGTCTGGCCGACCAGGCCGGTGAAGGCGTCGATGAAGCTGCTCGGGTTCGCCCAGCCCAGCCGCGTCGCCGTGGTGGTGACCGAGGTGCCGTCGCCGAGTTCGAGCAGGGACCGCTGGACGCGCAGCAGCGTGCGCCACTGGTGGAAGCTCATCGACAGCTCGCTGCCGAACAGCCGGCTGAGGGTGCGTTCGCCCGACCCGGTCCGGCGGCCCAGCTCGGCCAGCGTCGCCGGGCTCGCCGGATCGGCGTGCAGCAGGGCGGTGACGGCCTTGAGCCGCGGGTCGGCCGGTTCCGGGAGCCGCAACGGTTCCCGCTCGGCGCGGGCGAGCTCGGTGAGGACGACTTCGAGCAGCAGCCGGGCACGCGGGCTGCCGTCCGGCTCGGTGTCCGTCGCCAGGTACGCCTCGCGCAGCAGCGGGCTGGCCACGAACACCGCGGGCTCGGCGGGCAGCCGCCCGGTGTCGGCCGCGGGAACGCCGAGCAGCCGGACGACGGTCGTGCCGTGCGCGCGGCTGCGGTGGACGTGGAACGGCGGCACCCAGGTGATCCGGTTCGCCGGCGCCACCCAGGTACCGGCACCGGTGGTGGTGACCAGCGCGCCCGCGGCGGCGTACCTCAGCTGGCCGAAGTCGTGGGAGTGCGGCGGGATGTCCTCGCCGTGGGCCAGGGGGTCGCAGGTCACGACGGCCAGCATAGGCGGGTTTCCGGCAAAACATGGCGGGACACCGGTGGTACGCCGACGCGGCGGGGAGCATCGTTCGAGGCATGCGAATGATCACCCAGCACACGTTCGGCGGTCCCGAAGTCCTCACCGTGGTGGACGCGCCCGTCCCGTCGCCCCAGCCCACCGAAGTCCTCGTCCGGGTCTCGGCGATCGGGCTCAATCCCCTCGAACCGCGCCTGCGCGCCGGCGAGCACCCGTTGCTGGGGCAGCCGCCGTTCGTGCTGGGCTGGGACATCAGCGGCGTGGTCGAGACGGCGCACACGTGGCGCTTCCGGCCGGGCGACGCGGTGTTCGGGATGCCGCTGTTTCCCAGGATGGCCGGCGGGTACGCCGAGTTCGTCGCCGCACCGGCGTTGCACCTGGTCCACAAGCCGGCTTCGCTGTCCCACGTGGAGGCGGCGGCGCTGCCGATCGTCGGGTTGACGGCGTGGCAGGGACTGGTCGACATCGGCGGCGTGACCAAGGGCGACCGCGTGCTGATCCACGGCGGCGGTGGCGGAGTCGGCCACGTGGCGATCCAGCTCGCGAAGTCCCTGGGGGCGCACGTGATCACCACAGCGCGCGGGGACAAGCGGGAGTTCGCCGCGAGCTTGGGCGCGGACGAGGTGGTCGGCGAGGATTTCGCGGTCGGTGACGTCGATCTGGTGCTCGACACGCTCGGAGGCAAGGCGGCGTGGCGCTCGCTGGAGGTGCTGCGGCCCGGCGGCCACTTCGTCACGGCGGTCGCGGACGAGGACACGGAGCTGATCGCGAAGGTCGAGGCGGCCGGGCTGCGCTTCAGCGGGATCGGGGTCGACCCGGACCCGATCGCGCTGCGGGGGCTGGTTTCGCTGGTGGAGGCCGGGAAGCTGCGGGTGCACGTGGCGGAGACGTTCCCGTTTGCGCGGATCGCCGACGCGCATCGGCGGCTCGAGCGCGGTGGCCTGCGGGGGAAGGTGGTGCTGACGGTCTGAGGCCCCCGGCTCAGCCGCGGTCCTCGATCCTCGCCCGGACCGCCGCCGCGTACGTGTCGACCGCCGTCGCTGCCGCCGTCAGCTCGCAGGGGCCGTCGATCAGCAGTCTCTTCGCCGGGATGTACGCCTGCTCGATCTCCGGGTCGCCCACCAGACCGTGTTCGCGGGCCAGGTCCACGTCGCCCGCCAGGCGGGTTCGGAGTTCCTCGCGGCGGGCCACCAAGCCGTCGAGGACCGCTCTCTGGCGGCGGCCGTCCTCCACCGCCGGGGCCACCGCGTGCTCGTGGCTGTCGATGTGGCGCTCCACCCACTCCGCGTCGCCGTCCACTTCGGCCGAGCGGAGCTGCTTCAGCGCTCCGCGCAGCCTCTGCGCCCGGGCCGGCAGCATCGCGACGCCCGTGAAGCGCGTCGCCACCCTCAACTGGTACGCCTCGATCTCCGCCAGCTCCGCCACCGCCTGGGTGAGCACCTCCAGGCGGCCCGCGAGGTCGTCCGGGGCCGGGCGGGCCTGGCCCGTGCTCGCGCGGACCGCCGCCACCCCGGGCGACGACTCCTCGCGGAAGCCGAGCAGCAGCCGCAGGCCCAGCTCGGCCGCGCGGCCGGCCAGCGGGGCCAGCACCTCGCCGACCAGGCGGTCGGGCTCGGCCGAGTCGTCGATCGCGTCCACCACCAGCGTGCGGCCCGCGACGCCGTTGGTGAGCCGGTCGGCGATGCGGTGGCGGACGGCGTCGGCCGTGCGGCCGGTCGCGTCGACCGCCAGGTCCACGCTGCCCGGCGGCGGCATCGCGCCGAACGACGGCGGCAGGCCGGGCACGCCGAGGGAACGTTCCCGGTCGGCGAGCACGATGCCGAACCGCAGGGCCGCCGCGACCGGCGAGCCTGCCTCGCCGGTGTCGACCACCCAGACCGTGCCCGGCTCGGCCTTCGCGAACCAGTCGGCGACGCGCTGCACGAAGGAGACGTCGACCGCCTCGCCGACCGGGCGCGAGAAACTCGCGTCGACGGCCGGGCTGCCGGACGTCCAGATGCTCAGCTGGGGCAGGTGCCCGAGCATGGTCTCGACCGGCACCATCCAGGTGCCGGTGTCCTTGCCCACGACCATCCCGACGACGTGACCGGTCGCCTCGTCGAGCACCGCCGTGCCGCCGAAACCGGGGCCGAGCGGCTCGGCCTCGGCCGTGCGGAACAGCCGGACCCACTCGCCGCCGGTCTGCTCCGGGCCGCCGAGCCGGGCGTGCGTCCAGCGGCCGACCGAGCCCGGCGGGAAGCCGAACGCGCGCACGAGCTGGTGCTCCCCCAGCGGCATGCGGTGCAGCGGGGCGCGGAACACGCGGGATTCGGGACGTTCCAGGCGCAGCAGCGCGAGATCGCCGTGCCCGCCGCCGTCGGAGGGCACCCAGCAGCCTTCGACGACGGTCGCCGCGCCGGGCATGGCTTCGGCCAGGCCGACGAAGTCGACGCTCAACGCGGCTCGCGGGCCGCCCGCGGTCTCGACGACGTGCGCGCTCGTGAGCACGTGGTACTCGTCCAGTACCGTGCCCGCTCCGCACACCCGGCCGAGTTCGTCGTGCAACCGGACCCGCCAGCGTCGTCGCTCACGCTCGAACCCCATTCGGCGGACCCTACGCCGTGATCGCCACGCGTTGGCGCCGACCCACTTACCCAGCGGTAATGGCTCACCCGAACGGAGTCATCCGTTCGGCACAACGCGCGTTCAGAAGCGGCCGAACACGCTGCTGCCCGGTGCGGCCGGGTCGTCGCCGGCCCAGAACTCGTACCAGTGCCGGGTGAACTCCTCGCGGGAGAGGCGGCCGTCGCCGTCGGAATCGAGGAGGGCGAAGACGTCTTCGGACGGGGTGCCGACGCCGTTCCACGCCGCGATGAGGCGGTCGTACTCGGCAGCGGAGATGACGCCGTCGCCGTTTTCGTCGACGGCCTCGAACATCGCCTCCGCCGTGCCGGTGACCGCACCCGGCATCGCCGGCAGCTCGTCGACGACCTGCAGGACCTGGTCGAGGCTGACCTTGCCGCCCCCGCCGGCGGCGTCGTCCAGGGTGGCCCACCAGCCCATCATGATGCCGGTGAGCCGCTGGCCGCCGGGCGAGCTCGCGTCGGTGCCGCGCAGGTCGAGCCACCGCGCGGTGAGCGCCCGGAAGTCGGTCTCCGTCAGGTAGCCGTCGCCGTCGTCGTCCATCGCGCCGAAGACGCCGGAGATCTTGCGCCGCTGGAAGTCACTGGCCATGGCGCCCAGCATCGCCGCGGTGCGTGAGACCCGACGACGTCCGCCCGAGTACTTCCGCACCACGACCCGGTGATCCGGGTCGTGACGCAGAGCGATGCCTAATGTGCGGCTTCGTTCCAGGACCGGCCGTAGCCGACCGAGACCTCGAGCGGCACCGCGAGCGCGTACGCCGAGCCCATGCCCTCACGCACCAGCTTCTCCAGCTGCTCCTTCTCACCGTCGGCGACTTCCAGCACCAGTTCGTCGTGGACCTGCAGCAGGATCCGGCTCTTCAGCTTGGCCTCGACGAGCGCGCGGTGGACGTTGAGCATCGCGACCTTGATGATGTCGGCCGCGCTGCCCTGGATCGGGGCGTTCAGCGCCATCCGCTCGGCCATCTCGCGGCGCTGGCGGTTGTCGCTGTTGAGGTCCGGCAGGTAGCGGCGGCGGCCGAAGATCGTCTCCGTGTACCCGCACTTCGCCGCTTCGCCGACCACCGAGTGGAGGTAGTCGCTGATGCCGCCGAAGCGGGCGAAGTACGCCTCCATCTGCTCCTTGGCTTCTTCGGTGGAGATCCGAAGCTGCTGCGAAAGCCCGTACGCCGAGAGCCCGTACGCGAGCCCGTACGACATCGCCTTGACGCGGTAGCGCAGCTCCGGCGTGATCTCCTCCGGCGGCATCGAGAACGCCCGCGACGCGACGAACGTGTGCAGGTCCTCGCCGGAGTTGAACGCCTCGATCAGGCCCTCGTCCTTCGACAGGTGCGCCATGATCCGCATTTCGATCTGGCTGTAGTCCGCGGTCATCAGCTCGGTGAAGCCCTCGCCGACGACGAAGGCGTCGCGGATGCGGCGGCCCTCTTCGGTGCGGACCGGGATGTTCTGCAGGTTCGGCTCGGTCGAGGACAGCCGCCCGGTGGCCGCGATCGTCTGCAGCAGCGTGGTGTGGATCCGGCCGTCGTCGGCGACCGCCTTGATCAGGCCCTCGACGGTGGTGCGCAGCTTGGTCGCGTCCCGGTGCTCCAGCATGTGCTGCAGGAACGGGTGCTCGGTCTTCTCGAACAGGCCCTGCAGCGCCTCGGCGTCGGTGGTGTAGCCGGTCTTGGTGCGCTTGGTCTTCGGCATGCCGAGCTCGTCGAACAGCACGACCTGCAGCTGCTTGGGCGAGCCGAGGTTGATCTGCTTGCCGATCACCGCGTACGCCTCTTCGGCGGCCTGGGTGACCCGCGAAAGGTAGTGCGCCTCCAGCGAAGTCAGCTGCTCGAGATCGACGGCGATGCCGGCGATCTCCAGCTCGGTGATGACTTCCAGCAGCGGCAGCTCCAGCTCGGCGAGCAGCTTCGCGCCGCCGATCTGCTCCAGTTCCTTCTCCAGCGCGCCGGCCAGCTCGAAGATCGCGCGGGCCTTGACCAGCTCTTCCTGGATCTCCTTCTGCTCCAGGCCTTCCGCACCGCCGTCGAGCAGGGACAGCTGGCCGTCGCCGCCGTCGGTCTCCGAGCGCAGCTCGCGGTGCAGGTAGCGCAGGGCGAGGTCGTCCAGCTCGAACGTGCGCTGCCCGGGCCGCACGAGGTAGGCGGCGAGCGCGGTGTCCATGGCGAGGCCGGCGAGGACCCAGCCGCGCGCGCGGATCGCGTGCAGCGGGACCTTGAGGTCGTGTCCGGTCTTGCGGATGGCGCCGTCGGCCAGCCAGGCGGCGAGCGCCGCGTCGTCCGCCTGGTCCATGGCCGTGACGTCGACATACGCGCCTTCGCCGTCGGCCGTGGCGAAGGCGATCGCGCGCAGGTCGGCCCGGACCGACGTGCCCACCGCGCGGAAGGACAAGGCCACCGGCTCTCCGGCGCCCGCGTGCTCGCTCAGCCACGCGCCCAGTGCACCCGGGGCCACCGCGGCCCCCGAGACCTCGAAGCCTTCGTCGGCCTCCGGCTCGGCGCTCTGCAGCGTCGCGAACAGCCTGTCGCGCAGGACGCGGAACTCCAGCTCGTCGAACAGCCGGTGCACCGCTTCGCGATCCCACGGGCGCAGTTCCAGCCCGGACGGCGCGACCTCCAGCTCGACGTCCCGGATCAGCTCGGTGAGCTGCCGGTTGAGCTGCACCGAGGACAGGTGCGCCCGCAGCGCGTCGCCGACCTTGCCCTTGACCTCGTCCACGCGGTCGATCAGGTCGTCGAGCGAGCCGAACTGCTTGATCCACTTGGCCGCGGTCTTCTCGCCGACGCCCGGGATGCTGGGCAGGTTGTCCGAGGGGTCGCCGCGCAGCGCGGCGAAGTCCGGGTACTGCCGCGGGGTGAGCCCGTACTTCTCCTCGACGGCGTCCGGGGTGAACCGGGTCATCTCCGAGACGCCGCGCTTCGGGTACAGCACGGTGACCTGGTCGCTGACCAGCTGCAGCGCGTCGCGGTCGCCGGTGCAGATCAGGACGTCGAAGCCGTCGGCCGTCGCCTGCGTGGTGAGCGTGGCGATGATGTCGTCGGCCTCGAAGTTCTCCTTGACCAGCGACGGGATGCCGAGCACCTCGAGCACCTCCTTGACCAGGTCCACCTGGCCGCGGAACTCGTCCGGCGTCGTGCTGCGGTTCGCCTTGTAGTCGGCGTAGGTCTCCGACCGGAACGTCTTGCGCGAGAGGTCGAACGCCACCGCGAGGTGGGTCGGTGCTTCGTCGCGCAGCAGGTTGATGAGCATCGAGGTGAAGCCGAAGACCGCGTTCGTGACCTGACCGGTCTTCGTCCTGAAGTTCTCCGCGGGCAGGGCGAAGAACGCGCGGTAGGCCATCGAATGGCCGTCGATCAGCAGCAGCTTCGGCCGCGGTTCGAGGGTCGCGGTTCCTGTGGCGTTGGCAACGGTCGTCTTCTCACTCGGGCTCACGGGGCCGAGTCTAGGCTGAGGGTCCGACACTCTTACGTGTCGCATAGGAAGAGGAGCACTGCGTGACCGACCGTGCCGTCCCCATCGACGTGGACCGCTTGTCCGGCATCGACCCGGCGGCCGCGGACCAGCAGCTGAACGACAAGGTCGGGATGCAGCTCATCGAAGCGACCCCCGAACGCGTGGTCGGCACCATCCCGGTCGAGGGCAACCTCCAGCCGTACGGGCTGCTGCACGGCGGCGCGAACGCCGTGCTCGCCGAGGCGCTGGGCTCGACCGTCGCCGCGCTCAACGCCGGCCCCGGCCGGGCGGCGATGGGACTGGAGCTGTCCTGCACCCACCACCGGGCCGTGCGCTCGGGCAAGGTGACCGGGGTCGCGACCCCGCTGCACGTCGGCCGCGGCACGATCACCGCGGAGATCGTGCTGACCGACGACGAGGGCCGCCGCACCTGCACCGCGCGGCTCACCTGCGTGGTCCGGGACCGCCCGCCGGGCTCCTGAGCCCCGTGGACCTCGACGTCGCCCAGGTCCGGGCGTTCGTGGTCACGGCGGAGCAGCGGCACTTCGGGCGGGCCGCCCAGGCGCTGTTCCTCACCCAGCAGGCGTTGTCGAAGCGGATCCGGAAGCTCGAAGACGCGCTCGCGACCCCGCTGTTCCTGCGCACGCCCCGCTCCGTGGAACTGACCGCCGACGGCGAACGGTTCCTCCCGCACGCGCGCGAGCTGGTGCGGGTGGCCGACGCCGCGGTGGCCGCGATGGGTGCCGACGACCGGCCGCTGCGGCTGGACCTGGTCGACCACCGGCTCTCCCCGATGTTCCTGCTCCGCCGGCTGGCCGCGCACGAGCCGGGGCTGCGCATCGACCGGGTCGCCGGCCGCGGGTTCGCCAACGCGATCGACCCGCTGCTGTCCGGCGAGCTCGACGCCGCCTTCGGCCGGGTGTCCGGCTGCGGACGGCCACTGCCCGACGAGCTGGAGCACCGGCCCGTCCGGCTCGAGCCGCTGGTCGCGCTGCTGGCGCCGGAACACCCGCTGGCCGTGCAGGACGTCATCCGCCTCGAGGAGCTGCGGGCCGACGGGATCTGGCTGCCCGGGCTCGGCGGCCCGCCGGAATGGCTGTCCTACCTGCACGAGCTGTGCGAGCGGTTCGCCGTGCCGATCGACGACTCCGGCGTCAGCTACGACCTGCGCCACACCCTCGAGCAGACGCGGTACGGCAAGCGGCGCGTCACCCTGGCCGGCGCCGACATGGAACTGGCGCCGGACCTCAACCTGAAGGTGCTGCCGTTCGAGCCGTCGCCGCTGTTCCCGTGGTCGCTGGTCTGGCGGCGGGGCAAGGCGCACCCGGCGCTGCGGCGGCTGCTGGCCGTCGCCGGGCGCACCAGCCGCGACGAGGACTGGTGCGCCTACGACCCGGAGCACGCCTGGCTGCCGTCCGCGGACGTCAGCCTCGCCACCGCCGTGCGAACCACTCGCTGAACGCAGCGTCGACGCGGGCCGCGGCCCGCGTCCCCGGCGGGAACTCGTGCGCCATCCCCTCGACCGTGACCAGCTCGGCCCCCAGCTTCGCCGCGAGCGCGGCCGCGGGCTCGCGCACGGCGATGTCGTCGCCGGCGCCGGCGACCAGCAGCAGCGGCGCGGTCAACTCGGCGGCCCGGTCGACGAAGTCGTAGCGCGCCGCGGCCGCCCGTGACCGCTCGGTCCACGCGTACGTCACGCCGAAGCGCCGCTCGTTGGCCGTGATCATCGGTGCCAGCTGGACGAGCGGGCTGGCCACCGCCGCGGCCGCGATCACCGCCTCGCCGCGGGCCAGCACCTCCAGGGCGACCAGCGCCCCGGCCGAGCCGCCGAACACCCCGAGCGGGCCGGTCGCGCCGGGCAGCCGGTCGCGCAGCTCGGCCAGCGCGGCCGGGAACTCCCCCGCGGCCTGCTCGGTCACCGGCTCGAAGACGTTCAGGACGGCGTCCTCGCTCGCGCGCCGGAAGACCTCCTCGGGGCCGCCCTCGGGCAGCCGCGCCCCGGAGAGCGGGAGCCCGAAGTACACCCGCCACGCCTGCAGGCCCGCCATCGGGGCGGCCTCCGCCATCGCGCGTTCGCTCGACGGCTCGTCCATCAGGTGCCAGCCCGCCACCAGCGCCGCCGGCGCGTCCGGGTCCGCCGGCGGTGCCGCCACGAACGGCACTCCCGCGGCGACGCCCTCGATCAGCTCGCTCATCGTTCTCTCCCTGTCTCTCGGCTGCCTCCAGCCAACCGCCGCGGGCGGGGACCGGTCCAACAGCCGTTCCGGCGGCCACGACAACCGTCGGTTGTGCCAAGCCGGGTGGCCTTTCGGGCAGACCTGAACGAGGGGGTGGGTCCGTTCGGCCGCCCGAACCGGACGTAAGGTGCATCCCTACGGCGGTGCCCACTCGACCGGACGCCCGCCAGGGTGAACAGCGGATCGCCGGGAAACCGGCAACGGCGGGCTCGCCGAAATGGGCGATGACATACCGGTGAAACACGGCTGTCACCCATTCGCAGAACGAGCGCCGATACTTAGCATCGCTGCGTGACCAGCAGCGGGTCACGGGGAAACTTTGTTCGGCTTTTCGTGCAATTCGTGTCGGTTGCGATCGTCACGATGTGGACACAGAGTAGTGAGGCCGCCTGTGCACAAGACGGCCGAGAGGGATATCTTCCTGCCCTAACCTAGCCCCTGTGTCGGGGGCAACGCCTACCGGCGGCTGGTTGGTCATGGGAGGTAGTCGGTGTCAGGAGTGCGTTTTGGACGGGTTCTCGCCCTCGCAGCGGCGACGTCGCTCGCGCTGGCGGGCTGCGCCGGTGGCGGCTCGTCCAGCAACAGTGGTGACGGCAGCACGCTGAAGATCGGGTTCATGGGCGACCTGACCGGGGAGAACTCCGGGATCGTGATCCCCCCGAACAACGGCGCCAAGCTCGCCATCGACGAGTACAACGCCACGAACCCCAAGGTGAAGCTCGAGCTGAAGAACTACGACAGCCAGGGCAAGCCGGAGCAGGCCACCTCGCTGGTGCAGACCGCGATCGGGACGGACAAGATCACCGCCCTGATCGGCCCGGCGTTCTCCGGTGAGTCGAAGGCCATCGGCGGCGTCCTCGAGCAGGGCAAGGTCCCGAGCGTGTCGCCGTCGGCGACCAACCCGGGCCTGGCGAAGAACGGCTGGAAGTACTGGCACCGCGTCGTCGCGAACGACAACGACCAGGGCCCGGCCATCGCGAACTTCCTCATCACGGCGAAGTCGCCGAAGAACGCGTACGTCATCTCGGACGACCAGGAGTACAGCGTCGGCCTGGCGGACGCCTTCGAGAAGACCTTCAAGGACAAGGGCATCACGACCGAGCGCGACAAGTTCGCCAAGGACGCGTCCGACTACTCCTCGACGGTCCAGAAGGTCAAGGCCGCGAACCCGGACGTCATCACCTTCGGTGGCTACTACGCCCAGGGTGGCCGGCTGCTCAAGCAGCTCCGCGACGGTGGCGTGAAGGCCATCTTCGCCACCGGTGACGGTTCGCTCGACCCGCAGCTGGTCTCGGGCGCGGGCGCCCAGGCCGCCGAAGGTGCCGTCGTCGGCTGCCCGTGCAACATCCCGGACGCCGGCGCCAGCAACGAGTTCGCCACCAAGTACAAGGCCAAGTTCAACGTCGACCCGGCGATCTACGCCACCGAGGGCTACGACGCCGCGACCGCCATCATCAACGCGGTCAAGGCCGGCAACACCACCGGTGAGAAGATCAACGACTTCCTGAAGACGGAAGACTTCAAGGGCGCGTCGAAGCAGGTCAAGTTCAAGGAGAACGGCGAGCCGGAGACGAACGCGATCTACGTGTACCAGGTCGTCGGCGGGGTCATCAAGAACCTCGGCGCCTCGACCGAAGCCAAGATCAACGGCTGACGGAGCTAGTTAACACCTAACGGGAGCGGGGGCGCTGTGGACGACCACAGCACCCCCGCTCCCCGCCAATGTGGCGACCATCCTCGCCCCGTCAGGTAAGGCAACTACGTCATGTTCCAAGATCTGCAGAGCCAGTTTCTGGGCAGCACCATCGGCGGCCTGGTAGCCGGCTCCATCTACGCCCTCATCGCCCTGGGCTACACGATGGTCTACGGCGTCCTGCGGCTGATCAACTTCGCCCACTCCGAAATCTTCATGATCGGGACGATGACGTCCCTGTTCATCCTCGTCACGATCGCGCCGACGGCGCCGTTCACGATCTTCTCGATGATCGGCATCCTGCTCCTGCTGATCGTCGCCTCCGCGCTGGTGTCCGGCGGTTCGGCGATCGTGCTCGAACAGCTCGCCTACCGGCCGCTGCGCAAGAAGGGCGCGACCCGGCTCGCCGCCCTGATCTCGGCGATCGGCGCCTCGCTGTTCCTGCAGGAGGCCTTCGGCCTCAAGATCATCCCCTGGCTGTTCGACAAGCCGGGCCGCGTCCAGCAGTCCGCGCCGCGGTTCGTGCCGCACGAGGAGCTGTTCCGGATCGGCAACGGCGTCGTGCGCACCGACCACGTCTTCGTGATCATCGGCGCGGTCATCGTGATGGTGGTGCTGGACCAGCTGGTCAGCCGCACCCGCATCGGCCGCGGTATCCGCGCCACGGCGCAGGACCCCGAAGCCGCCGTGCTGATGGGTGTCAGCATCGACCGGATCGTCCGCATCACGTTCCTGCTCGGCGGGGCCATGGCCGGTGTCGCGGCCGCCCTGTTCGTCATGGAGTACGAGAACACCGACTACCGCATCGGCTTCCTGCTCGGCATCAAGGCGTTCACCGCCGCGGTGCTCGGCGGTATCGGCAACCTGCGCGGCGCCCTGCTCGGCGGCATCGTGCTCGGCCTGGTCGAGAACTGGAGCTCCATCTTCCTCGGCTCGGCCTGGAAGGACGTCACCGCGTTCGTCGTCCTGGTGCTGGTCCTGATGTTCCGGCCCACCGGCATCCTCGGTGAATCGCTGCAGCGGGCACGCGCATGAAGGGCGAAGAAGTGGCTACCAGCAACGGAAAGCCCGCACGCGGCGGGTTCCACCCCGTCGACGGGTTGCGGGACTGGTGGGCGGACGCTCCGCAGTGGCAGCGCTACGGTGTCTACATCGCCCTGATCGTGTTCGCGCTGATCCTGCCCGCTCCGTGGATCGGGGCGTTCATGTCGCCGGACTCGGACTGGACGACGGTGCTGATCTTCCCGGTCGGCACGTACATCCTGCTCGCCGTCGGCCTCAACATCGTCGTCGGGCACGCCGGCCTGCTGGACCTCGGGTTCGTCGCGTTCTTCGCGATCGGGGCGTACACCTGGGCGTCCATCGGCACGTCGTACGGGTGGTCGTACTGGCCGACGGTGGTGCTCGGCATCTTCCTGGCGTCGATCTCCGGCGTCATCCTCGGCGCACCGACGCTGCGGCTACGGGGTGACTACCTCGCGATCGTGACGCTGGGCTTCGGGGAGATCGTCCGGATCACCGCGAACAACACCGACGCCATCGGCGGGGCCCGCGGCATCACGAACGTGCCGCACCCGGAGCCGATCTTCGGGGTCGAGTTCTTCCTCGACCCGGCGCCGTACTACTACCTGATGCTGTTCGCGATCGTCCTCGTCATCACCTTCTCGGTGCGGCTCAACAAGAGCCGCGTCGGCCGGGCGTGGGCGGCGATCCGCGAGGACGAGGACGCGGCCGAGCTGATGGGCGTGCCGACGTTCAAGTTCAAGCTGCTCGCCTTCGCGATCGGCGCGATGATCGGTGGTTTCGCCGGCACGATCTACGCCAGCAAGGCCGTGTTCATCGAGCCGAACAACTTCCCGTTCATCCTGTCCGCGACCATCCTGGCCGCGGTCGTGCTCGGCGGCTCCGGCAACCTGCCCGGTGTCATCCTCGGCGCGTTCGTGATCGCGTGGCTGCCCGAGCGGTTCCGGTTCCTCTCCGAGTACCGCATCCTCATCTTCGGCTTCGTGCTGGTCCTGATGATGGCCCTGCGGCCGGAGGGTCTGCTGCCGTCCCGGCAGCGCAAGGCCGAACTACGGGAAGGAACCGGCGGCATGGGCGCGATGGGTGCCGAAGTGGCCGGGCCGGACTCCGAGGCATCGGCGGAGGTCGCCAAGTGAACGCCCTGCTCGAATTCGACAACGTGACCATGCGCTTCGGCGGCGTGACCGCCCTGCGCGAGGTCAACATCAGCATCAACCAGGGCGAGATCTTCGCCCTGATCGGCCCGAACGGCGCCGGCAAGACCACGGTGTTCAACGTGGTCACCGGCGTCTACCAGCCGACCGAGGGCCAGGTCCGCTTCGACGGCGACCGCATCGACGGGATGAAGCGGTTCCGCGTCACCAAGCGCGGCATCGCCCGGACGTTCCAGAACATCCGGCTGTTCCACAACATGACGGCGCTGGAGAACGTCATGGTGGGCGTCGACGCGCACCACAAGACGGGCGCGATCGGCGCGACGCTCGGCCTGCCGTGGCACCGCAAGGAAGAGAAGCACGGCCGCGAGGTGGCCAGGGAGCTGCTCGACTTCGTCGGCATCGGCCGGGTCGAGCACAGCGTCGCGAAGAACCTCTCCTACGGCGACCAGCGCCGGCTGGAGATCGCGCGGGCGCTGGCCACCGACCCGAAGCTGCTGCTGCTCGACGAGCCGGCCGCGGGCATGAACCCGGCGGAGAAGAACGCCCTGCAGGCGCTGATCCGCAAGATCCGGGACGACGGCCGCACGGTGCTGCTCATCGAGCACGACATGGGCCTGGTCATGCACATCAGCGACCGGCTCGCGGTGCTCGACTTCGGGCAGAAGATCGCAGAAGGGCTGCCGCACGAGGTGCAGAACAACCAGAAGGTGATCGAGGCGTACCTGGGGGTGTCCGAAGATGCTTCTTGAGGTCCAGGACATCAACGTCCACTACGGCAAGATCGCGGCCCTCAAGGGCATGAGCATCGAGGTCGGCGAGGGTGAGATCGTCTCACTCATCGGGGCCAACGGCGCCGGCAAGACCACGACGCTCAAGACGATCTCCGGGCTGCGGCCGCTCACCAGCGGCCGGATCCTGTTCAACGGCCAGGACATCTCGAAGACCCCGGGGCACAAGCGCGTGCTGCTCGGGATCGGCCAGTCGCCGGAGGGCCGGGGCGTGTTCCCCGGCATGACGGTGCAGGAGAACCTCCTGATGGGTGCCTACACCCGCAAGGACGACCTGAAGGCCGACCTCGACGAGGTCTACGAGCTGTTCCCGCGGTTGAACGAGCGCAAGACGCAGTTCGGTGGCACCATGTCGGGCGGCGAGCAGCAGATGATCGCCATCGGCCGCGCGCTGATGACGAAGCCGAAGGTGCTGCTGCTCGACGAGCCGTCGATGGGCCTGGCGCCGATGCTGATCGCGCAGATCTTCGACATCATCCGCGAGATCAACAAGCGCGGGACGACGGTGCTGCTGGTGGAGCAGAACGCCCAGCAGGCGCTGAAGCTGTCGGACCGGGCGTACGTGCTCGAGACGGGCCGCGTGGTCCAGAGCGCGCCCGGCGCCGAGCTGCTGAACGACCCGAAGGTGCGGGCCGCCTACCTCGGTGGCGACCTCGGCGTCTGAGTGTTGTTTTCGGGGGCCCGGCGCTTCGGCGCCGGGCCCTTTCTCACAGCTTGATGTCGGTGCCGTTGGCGTTCTTCATGTCGGTGATGGTGGGCCCGCCGAAGGCTCTGAGCGCCGCCGGCTTCCGGTCCTTGGGGATGTCCCAGTAGAGGTCGAATTCGACGCGCACGCCGTGGCCGAGGTCGAACTGGGCGGGCTGGCGCTTGATCAGCATGGCCTGCTCGTCCGAGGGGTGGGTGCCGCCCTGGTCGTCGACCAGGAGCTGGCGTTTCGTGTCGAACAGGACGCTCGAGGTGCCGGTGTTGGTGATCACCAGCCGCAGGCGCACGTACTGGCCCTTGGGGAGCATCTCGGCGTGGCTCCCGGTGATGCTGGGCAGCCCGGAGGCGAGGCCGATCAGGTCGAACTCGGTGTCGCCGTTCTTGGCGGGCGGCACCTTGAGGGCGATCTCGTCGGGCCGCACGGGCCGCGGAGGCAGCTCGTAGGTGGTGGGCGCGGGCGCGCTCGGCTGCGCCGCTTGGCAGCCTGTCAGGAGGGCGAGGGCCACGACGGCCGGCAGCAGCTTCACCTGCGTGATTCTGCCTGCCGGCCGCCGGTCGGGCTAGCTCCCGATGCTCTCGACGACGGCCTCGGCCACGGCCTTCATGGTGGTCCGCCGGTCCATGGCGGTCCGCTGGATCCACCGGAAGGCATCGGGCTCGGTGAGGCCCTGGCGGCTCATCAGCAGGCCCTTGGCGCGGTCGATGACCTTCCGCGTCTCGAGCCGGTCGGTGAGCCCGGCCACCTCGGCCTCGAGGGCCTGCAGCTCGGAGAACCGGCTGACGGCGAGCTCGATGGCGGGCACGAGGTCCCGCTTGGCGAAGGGCTTGACGAGGTAGGCCATGGTCCCGGCATCCCGCGCGCGTTCGACCAGATCCCGCTGGCTGAAGGCGGTGAGGATGACGACGGGCGCAATCCGGTCCCCGGTGATCTTGGCGGCGGCCTCGATCCCGTCGAGCTTGGGCATCTTGACGTCGAGGATCACGAGATCGGGCTTGAGGTCCGTGGCGAGCGAGATGGCCTGCTCGCCATCCCCGGCCTCGCCGACGACCTCATAGCCCTCTTCACGCAGCATTTCGACGAGATCAAGCCGGATGAGAGCCTCGTCTTCCGCGACGAGCACCCGACGCTGCGGCACGGTGGCGGCACCGTTGGCCTCGGTAGCCTGATCGGTCACCGGGGTCCTCCTGAAGACTCGGCGGGACGGTCGGTTTCGCGTGTTCCGCGAACCTGAAGCCTACCGGGAACGATCCAGAACCAGAGATGGCGTTCACCACGTAGTGGCGGGCGCGACACTCCGGCCCCGGGAGTGGGTGGGAGTCGGTGATCCCGTAGAGTCACGGCGTCACGCCCCCGTAGCCCAACTGGCAGAGGCAACGGATTCAAAACCCGTCCAGTGTGAGTTCGAATCTCACCGGGGGCACAGTGGCCCACCAGCACAGAACGGCCCCTGACCAGGACTTATCCGGTCAGGGGCCGTTCTCGTGAGTCCGGTCGTGTCTGGCTCTGTCCGGCCGTCTACGACCCTCCACCCCCTATGCGCCCCCGCGAGTCGGGCCCGACAGGTTGATGGACATGTGGCATGGCTCACATCGCCAGCACCAAACTGCCACCTTCACAGGATGGTCTTCACAAGCTTCGACACACCTTCGATCAACTCGCTCGCCTCCTCGATTCCAGGCTCCTTATCCTTATTGTGACTACACAAGTTCCGAAGATCGCCCAGATATTGAATCTTCCGCCATGTTGCGACGTCTATGACATCAGCCTGCTTCAAAGAGTCATTGAAATCAGAGATGGTCGGCGCCTTCTTCCGCATAGCCACTCCATGATGGCGCGCAACTTCACTCAAATGAGACTCGATAACAACACCAGCCAATGCACCGGCTGCTCGATAAAACCCACGTTTGAGCAACTCGCCTGCCGCATCAATCTCGTGATCAAACAGGTCAGCCTGCAGCACAGTTTTCAAATCGTAAAGCGTGCTCTCAAACCTAGCCTGAAGACCTTGAACAATGCGAACTTGCTGCTGAAACTTCGGAAATGCCGCCTTAGGTCCTGTAACAACCTCACCGTACTGAGAGACTTCGACGCCCTGAAGAAGATCACTTATCGTATAGTTAGACACATCAAGCTGCTTCCGCGCGCGCCGCGGCTTGTAGAAGTCAACGAAGTCATCCACCCGCGCCGGGAGCAACTGCTGAATAACAGCGAGAGCCTCTGAATACCAGGCCTGATACCTCCCACTAAATAACGGGAATTTTTCCATCTTGAACCGCTTCAGCAAGTTTTCCTTTTTTTCCGGCCAAAATTCAGCCGTTAGCGCCGCCTCCAGCTCCACCCCTTCACGAAACAACCTCTTGATATCTTCTTCATACTTAGCCTGCTCCATGCGCGCAAACATAGCATCTCGAAACTCAAGTCCTCAGCAAGCGCTGCAGTGTCGAACCTGAAATTTCGGATCAGTCGAGGCCTGTCATCGATGGCAAACACTTAGATAGTTCCCGACCGCAGACGCGTTGAGAGCAGACGCGCACTAGCACTCTGCGGCATTGTCGACATGCCAACCAAGGGCGCGTTCTATCCGCTGGTGTGCAGCCGACTCTAGACCGGCGATCACCTTGGCGTAGATCTGATGCAGGACGGCGACGGAGTGGCCGGCCCACTCCGCGCACTGCGTAGAGGGCACCCCAGCGGCCAGCCAGGTCGACACACAGCCGTGGCGAAGGTCGTAAGGACGCTTTGCCAGCGGAGAGGCGTACTCGTCGTCCGAGAACGCCGCCTTACGCGCCTTGTCCCAGACCCGGCCGACCGTGGACTCGGCCAGGTCTCCCCCAGTCAGATTCCGGAACAGCCGCCCGTCGGTCGTCGTGCCGAGCGTGGTCAGGTGCGTGTGCAGGATTGCCGTCAGCGGCGGTGGCGACGGCACTGTGCGGACCTCTCCCTTTCCCCTCTGATTGAGCTTCCTGCGGTCGCGGCGTTTCCCCGCCGTCCGTCCAGGCCGCGCCGGTGATCGGCGCGGTCTCCGACAACAACAGCTCGCCCCACCCCTCTTCGGGAAGGCGAGCACCAGATGACCGCCGGCGAGTCCGTGTTCCCGTACTGCTCAGCGCTGGTACCCGTCTGCCGTTCCATCGACGGCGGGATGCTGTGTGTCGATGCCCGGCCCGGTCAGCAGTACGGCTGCGTGATGAATTGGTACGCAAGCGAAGGCGCATACGCAGCCGAGTGGTGCAGCGTGACGCACATGCTCACCGACGTTGCCGAACGTCTCGGTGCAGGTGAAGCGGCCGCCGACAACAAGGGGATGTTGACCTGGAGCGCCGACCTCGGGTGAATCAGGCTGATCGGCACGGAGACGCCGTCTTGGCGTTCGAGCCGTGCACACCAGTTCGCGCGGCCGAGGCGACGGACTTGCTGAGCTGGCTGCTCAGTGGTGGGACGAAGATCCTGCTGCCGTCGCTCGCTTCCCGACACAATGGGCCCTCAGATTGTGGTCTGAGCTGGATGGTGAACCTGCCGGGTGGACGGGTCATAGCAGACCAGGTCGTATCGATCTGCCAGTTCAAGGATGAGCGGGCCTGCTTCGGCGGCCTGAGACAGGCCCATGCAGAGGATCACGCGGCGGTCCGTGGCGTCCGGGCTCATGTTCCACGGCGAGTCGTCGAGGTCGGTGAGATCCTCCAGCCGCGGATAGTGCGTGACCAGCTCCGCAGCGAATTCGAGGTGGCGAGTGGAAGGCGTCGTCGAGACCTTGTCACCGTTGGCCAGGCGATTGCAGATATCCGCGGCCTGTTCGGCGGTTACCGGGTTGGGCTCGGCCCACAGGTAGAGGTCATAGCTCACAGGATCAAGCCTTCTTTCTGCCCGCCTCAGTGATCGATGACCATCGTAGGCTCGCGTATCGCGGTCCGACGCAGCAGACCACGATGAGTATCCGCGTGTCCGGTGGCCAGCGGTGTCGCACCGGCGACGCGTCCGGATCCGGCTTCGGTGGCGGCTGTTCGCCAGGAACCCAGAGGCACGTCGGATACGGCTCGCACGGGTTCTGTGGCGTCTGGCCCTTCGCGGCCTGCGGCGCGAGAAGTCCGATGAGGACAAAGGCAGCAGCGACCGCGAGTCCACGAGTTACGCTCGACCTCAGCCTCACTACGCCCTCCTGCACGTCTCTGTGAGACAGGGCTCAGAAGGCCGGGGTTCAATGCGCCCGATGACCTCGGGATACATCCGGCGTGGTCAGAACGGCCTCCGGCAGTATGCGTACGGCTGAGTCATGACCTTGACTTTGCCGATCCGCCCACTGTGGTCCCGCACGAGAAACTCCCCGCACGGGCGATGAGCAGGTGGAACGACTACCCGCTGGTCCAGGGGCAGGCACATACCTATGACCCGGGCCCAGGTACTCAGTCCGCCATTGCCGTTCGGCTACCGTCCTCGGTGGACCGGCCGAGGGGCAAGGGACCGATCATCGGCTTCCTGCCCGTCGTGTACGCATCGGCGCCGGCGTTCCCGAGCTGCCCGAATCAATATGACCGGGCACCACGCACAACCGAAATGGCGACGTTGTTAGCGGAACAACACCCAATCCGGATCACGTGGCGGCTCAGCCCAGCTTCTTCAGCGCCTTGCGGGCCTCGGTCCTGACGTTGTAGACGTCATTGTCGTCCCAGGTGGACGGAGGATCGTCCAGCAGGGCCTGGATCCGGGGCTTCGCCTCCGCGTGGTTCAGTTTGGCCAGGGTCCGGACGGCCATGTGCGCGACCGAAGGATCGTCCAGCAGACCCATGGCCACCGCCGCGGCACGGTCGTCCTTGAGTTTCGGCAACGCGTTGACCAGCTCTGACCGGGCGGAGCCGTACTTCGGGTCCGCCACGAGGTCCAGGTACTCGTCGGCGACCGCGGGCTCGGCGAATCCGGCCAGGCCCAGGCCGATCGCCCAACGCAGGTCTTCCCGGTCGGACTCCGTGACCTTGTGCCCAGCCGCTCCGCGCAGCTCGGGCAGATCGCGGAACAGCCTGAGGAACAGCGGCCGGGCCTGCTTCTTGGCGAAGCCGAACGACAACGCCCGCACCAGCTCACCCACCAGTGGGAAGTAGTCCGTTCGGTCCAGCCACTCCACCAGGAGCGGCACCTGGGCCTTGTAGTCGAGCATCTTCCCGTTGAGCCGCAGCCGGTACAGGTGCTCGACCCGCAGGACGGGGAACCCGGCCTCCGTGAGGGAGGCGAGCAGGCCGCTCGCCTCCTCGCGGTACTGCGGCAGGGCCGGATCGTTCTTGACTTCGGCGATCCGGGCGGCCAGGAAGCCCGGGTCGCCGGCGATGCGGTCGACCACCTCGCGGTGGGACAGCCCCGCGGCGCCGGTCCAGTCCTCGAACGGCGCCGCGGGGTCCGCGGGCAAGTCGTAGTACTCCAGGATCGCCCGGGCGACCTCATCCGGGGACTGACGCACCGACTTGCCTCCCATCGTCAGATGACTTCGTGCAAGATGATCTTGCCTTGGTTGACCAGATCCTGCAGCGGACCGGACAGAACGGTACCCGGCTTGCCGTTCACCCGCTGACGCACGAACAGCTGCAGTTTGACCCCGCCCCTCGCGGCCTCGTCCATGTAGTCCTTCAGCTGCGTCGACAGGTACTGGTAGGCGACGTTCTTCGAGTCGCCGATGTAACTCGTCTTGCCGGCCGCGTCGCGGGTCAGGAAGTCCGGGATCCGGTCCCGATTGTTGATCTTGATCTTCAGGGTGTTCTTGGGCAGCCCCGTGATCGAAGCGATCTTCGCCTCGCCGGCCGCGCCGATGGCACAGACCTTCGCGCCGGAGTTGTGCACCAGCACCGGGACGCCGCCGACCACGACGTAGAACGTGTGGATGTCGTCGACCGTGAGGTTGTCGACGTCTTGGTGCGCGGTCCAGTGGTGGGTCGCCGTGACCGTGACCCAGTGGCCGTCGGGCTGCCGCAGCTTGTCCCGGACCCCGAGGTCCTTGGCCTCACGCCACCCCTTGCCGTCCACCCAGAACGGGTGGCCTTCGGTGGCCGTGACCGTGCCGCCGCCGGTGACCGTGATGTCGACCAGGTTCTTCTCACCCGAACCGGGGATGAGCTGGGTCACCGGCCGGCCCTCGGTCTGCCCGGTCGCCGGGTCGGTCGCCAGGACCACGTCACCGAGGCGGATGGCCCCGATCGCCTTGACCGAGCCGTCGGCCAGCAGCACCAGTGTGTCCGGGGTGAAACTGTTGGGACCACACGGGTTCTTCAGCCACTGGTAGACGTCCCGCAGCTTGCCGCCGAGCCTGTCGACCACCACGCGGCCGGCCGCGACCGCCTCGCGGAACCGGTGGAAGCCGCTGACCAGCTTGACGCCGGCGGAGAAGGCTTCGGGCAGCTTGAACGCGACCTTCAGCGCGCGGATCGGGCCGATCGCGTTGAGCGCGGTGAAGATGCAGCCGCCGATGTCGCCCTCGGTGAAGCACTTGCGGGCGTCCTCCCAGCCGATGATGTCGAGGATGACCTTGCCGCCGTTCTCCAGGATCCAGTCCAGGACCCCCTTGTCGGCGTCGCTCATCGCCTTGCGGTACTCGTCGACGGCCGCTTGGCCGCCCTCGAGCCGCAGCACGTCCTCGTCGTTGCCGGACAGGACCTCGTTGTCGTCGTCGGTGGCCGTGCCGGGCTGGCCGACGTTCGGGTTGTTGGCCTGGTCCTGCCTGCGCTGCTCATCCGCGGTGCGTTTCTGCTGGTCCTCGGCCAGCTTCTTGTCCGCGGCGATCTTCTGCGCCTTGGCCGCCTCGTCAGCCGCCTCGCCCGCCGACTTGTTCGCCGCCAGCGCCTCGGACCTGGCTGTCTCGGCCGACGCGGCCGCGTCGGCGGCGTAGTCGTTGGCCTTGCTGGCCGAGACCTGCGCCTGCGCGAGCGACTTCGCGGCCGAGTTGGCGGCCTGGTTGGCCTGCGCCGCGGCGGCCGCGGCTTGACGGGCCGACTCGGCCGCCTGGTCGGCCGACCGCTGCGCCGCGTCCGCCGAGTCCTTGGCCTGCTGGGCGAACTCGGCGGCCTTGGTGGCTTGCCTCTGGGCCTCGTTCGCGTACTCCTGCGCGTCGTCGGCCGCGGACCGGGCCCGTGCGGCGAACTCGTGCGCCTTGG
This sequence comes from Amycolatopsis sp. NPDC004169, assembly GCF_040610315.1. Classification (NCBI taxonomy): domain Bacteria; kingdom Bacillati; phylum Actinomycetota; class Actinomycetes; order Pseudonocardiales; family Pseudonocardiaceae; genus Amycolatopsis; species Amycolatopsis sp. NPDC004169. Next base: position 176,560 of record NZ_JBEXMD010000009.1, on the reverse strand, counting down.
CCGCGTTGGACCGGGCGGTCGCCGCCGACTGGCCGGCGTTCGACAGGTAGCCGTCGATCTCCGCGACGTGCACCGCGGTGTCGGCGTCGCGCTGCCGCGCCCGCGGGATTTCCACGTCGAGGATGCGCCGCAACCGGGACGCCGGGCCCTCCAGCGCGGCCTGCGCGACCGCGTTGACCTCGGGACACTTGTCGCCGCAGGCCATCACCGCACGGAATTCGTTGCGGTTGTCTTCGTCGCGGGCCACGTACTGGCCGGTGTCCAGGAACGCGCGCAGCGCGTCCACCTGGTTGGTGTCGATGGCCCGGCTGGCCTGGGTGCGGACGTTCGAGCCGTCCTTGGCCGCCAGCATGATCTGGCGGACCTCACTCAGCAGGTCGTCGAACTGGCCCGGGTAGGCGCGGGTGCGCAGGAACTCCTGGACGTGCGCATCGTCACCGCCCAGCGCGGTGATCGCGGCCTGCCGCTGCGGGATCTTCGCGGTGGTGTCCGCGATGGCGCCGACGCTGGCCCGGTCGTCGTTCGCGGCCGCGAGCTGCTGACCGGTCGCGACGAAGATCTTCACGTCCGGTTCGCCGCCGGACAGTGCCGCCTCGGCGGCGGCACGGGTCCACGGGCCGCCGGACTTGCCCAGCCGGGCGGCGGCCTTGCGGCCGTTCTCGATCACCTTGGCGGGTGAGGTGGCCGGGTCACGGGCCTCGGTCAGCAGCCGCTGCGCCTCGGCGTCCAGCTCGACCGCACGGCCGGCCTTCCACTCGGCCTTGGCCGCGGCCTCGTCCTCTTCGGCCTTGGCGTCCTGGGCCTCGGCGATCGCGGCCGCCTTCTCCTGGGCAAGCCGTTCGGCGTCGGCCTTGCGCGCGGTCTCGGCGATCCGGGTCGCCGTGTCCACCGCGTCCTGGGCCTCCTTGGCCGCCAAGTCGGCGTCGGCAGCGGCGGTTTCCGCTTTGGTCGCGGCCTGGTCGGCCTGCCACGCGGCGTTCGCGGCCTCGTCGGCCGCGTCGGCGGCGGCCCTGGCGTGCGCGGCGGCGGACGTGGCGGCGTCCCGGGCTTCGCGGGCGGCCTGGGCCGCCCCGGCGGCGATGTTCTTCGCCGCCGCCGAGGCCCTGTTGGCCTCGGCGGCGGCCCGGCGGGCGCGGTCCGCGGCGGCCTTGGCCTCGGCCACGTTCGCACCGGCCGCGAGCGCGGCCTGGTACGCCTGCCCGGCGGCGAAAGCGGCGGCGTCGGCGTTCGCGCCGGCACTGCCGGCCGCTGTCGCCGCGTTCCCGGCGGCAGTCGCGGCGTTGCCGGCCGCCTCGGAGGCCTTCGCGGCCGTCTCCGCCGCTTCGGCGACCTGACGTGCGGTGCGGGCCGCGTCCCGTGCGGCATCCGCCTTACCGTGGTCCAGGCCGGCCTGGACGGCGGCGTCCCGGGCCCGCGCGGCGGCCTGCCCGGCGGCGACCGCCGCGGCCGCGGCCTTGCTCGCCGCGTTGGCCGCGATGCGGGCCGCCTCGTTGGCCGTGGCGGCCGCGCTGATCGCGCTCTGCGCGGCCTCCGCGGCCCGGCGCGCGCCCTCGGCGGCCCGTCCGGCCGCCTGCGCGGCGCGGTCGGCATCGCCTTGTGCCGCATCGGTTTCCCGTTTGGCGCGCTCGGCCGCCTCCTTGGCCTTGGCGGCGGCCGCGATGGCGGCGTCGGCGGCGTCCTTGGCGGTTTGCGTCTGCAGCGCGGCCTGGTCACCGGCCTGCTTGGCCAGCTCGGCCAGCGACTTGACCGACAACACCTCCTGGTCGCGCTGGACCGCGACCTGGTAGCCCTGCCGGAGGAACTCGTGGATGTCCTCGATGGTGCCGTCGAGCGCACGCTGGGCGGCCTCCCACACCCGGGTGCCCCGGCCGGCAGCGGACATCAGCCTGCCGACCTGGATGGTGTCGTCGGCGTCCTGCGCGTCGTCCTTTCCGGTACTGAGGAACTTCAGCATCGTGTCGACGTTGTCGCTGTCGAGTGCGCGGCTGCCCTCGGTCCGGACGTTGCTGCCGACCGGGGCCGCGGCCATCACCTGGCCGACCTTGCCGCGGATGTCTTCCTTCCATGGCGCCTGCCAGCCACCGGCGAGGAACTGCCGCTTGGCGTCGGTGTTCCCGTCGAGCGCGGCGGTCGCCGCGGTGCGCGTGTTCGCACCGCCCAGCAACATGAACCGGCCGATCTCGTTCCAGAGATCGTTGTCCTGCACCGCGGCCAGGTCGGCGGTGAGGAACCGGTGCACGTCCTCATCGGTCCCGGTGAGCGCGGCTTCGGCCGCCGCCTCCACGCCTGCTCCACCGGTCTTCCACAGCTGCACCACCTGCGCGCGCTCGCTGGGCTGGTCCGCGGCCGGTGCGGCGGCCGCGACCGGCGGTACGGCCAACCCCTCGACCAGTCCGGCGGCCAGCGCCACGGCAAGTGTTGCTGCGACAGGTGTTCTGAGCGCGCGCGAAAGCCGCCACTTCCCCCTCATTGGCCAATGCCCCCTAATAGCTCAACCGATGTAAGCCGTTTGTCAAGAAAGACCGTTTGCACGTTAGCGGCAAACACGGGCGGCGCGGAAGCCCGTTCACCCCAGGCCGAGTTCTCGTTCAGCGGCCTGCCCTCGGCCGGGACGATCACTCGTTGACGGCGGCGGCCTCGGCGTTTACTGTGCGATCAGCAGGCTGTCAGCCTGCCGGGGGTTTCACTAGGGGGAGATTCGAATGGCCAAGCCGTTCCTCGTGCTGGCTGCTGCCACCGCGGTGCTCATCGCGACCCTGCCGACGGCCGCCTCGGCGATGGCCGGGACCGCACCGGCGACGCAGGCCGCCGACGACGAACCTCCGTCGCTCGTCGAGGACTACAGCTACCCCGGTGCGGACCGGATTCTGGCCGAGCAGGGCTTCAAGCTGATCACCGGTGACGGCCACATGCTGCTGGTCGACTGCCCGTCGACGCCCGGCAACGACGGGTTCATCCGGGTGCGCCGCAACCTCAAGCCGATCGCCTGCTTCAAGGTCCCGGCCGGCCAGTCCGGCAGGCTGACCATGGAGATCCCCGAGGTGACGTTCATCAAGGGTGACGACCACACCGTGAAGGCGACGCTCGCGGGCCAGAGCACCGCGATCGACATCTCGAAGAACGAGTGGACGCCCATTCCCGGGGACAAGGGCAGCACGCTGGTCACCCTCGTCGCCACTCCCTGAGTCCGGCCTCGGACCGGAAGACCGGGTCTTCGTCGTTCAGACGGGGCGGAGGACGAAGTCGTACGTGAGAGTCCGGTACGGCTGGTCCAGACCACGAGCTTGGTGGTCATCGTGGCGGGTGGTCGTCTTGACCGCCTCAGCCGGGACCGTTCCTTCGATCGTGCTTTCGACGAGCGGGTCGCCGTCGAAGTAGATCTGGGTGGTCAATGGCAAGCAGCCCTCCGCGGTCACGATCGAATGGATGTGCCGGGGGCGGGTGCCCTCCAGGCGCAAGGCTTGCGTCAACGTCGCGAGAGGGCTCTCCGCAGGGATGCCGAAGGTCTCGAGGCCGGGCATCACCGTGCGGAATTCGTAATGGCCGTCGCTGTCGGCGATGATTCTTGCGCGGAGGTTGTCGGGCGGAATTCCGGTGGCGTCGTTGGGGATGTTCAGGGGCGCGAAATCACTGGTGTCCATCCCGGAATAGACGTTGTTCGCGTCGATCTGCCAGATCTCCAGCGCCGCGCCGGGCAATGGACTTCCTGTGGTGGTGCGGACCGTTCCGGACACGATGAGCGGCTCGCCGGGCTCGTCGGGCCGCATCGGCAGCACCGCGGGGCTTTGGCGGACCGGTGCTCCGGGACGGTGGGCGGGCCCCTCCATCTCCCAGTGGCTCACGCCGTCCTTTTCCGGGTGGGCGTAGGGTGCCCCCGCGGTTCCTTTGAGGACCGTCTTGTAGAACAGGATGCTCGCCGATGGCAGCTCGCCGGCGTCCGCCACCTGCTGGAGCCAGTCGATGGCGGCGAGCAGTTCGTCGAGCGTGACCTGGTGCTTGAGGATGACGTCGTCGACCGCACGGCGCAGGTCGGCGAACACGACCCGCAGGCGTCCCCCCGTTTCTTCCACGGGTTCAGTTCCGGACCGTCTTGAGGGCGCCGGCCCAGGATTCGAGCTGGTCGAACAGGATCGTGGCCGCCTGGTCGTGCGCGGGCGCGGGGGTGAACGTCGTGTGGTTGCGGAAGTCGTTCACCAGGGAGAACGACAGCTGCTGGCGGACGTGGGCGAGCTGCAGTTCGCTGCAGATCGCGCGCAGGTGCTCGATCGCCCGGGCGCCGCCCAGTGAACCGTAGGAGACGAAGGCCGCGGCCTTGTTGTTCCATTCGCGGTAGAGGTAGTCGATGGAGTTCTTCAGCACCGCGGACGTCGAGTGGTTGTACTCGGGGGTGACGAAGACGAAGCCGTCGAACCGGGCGATCGTCGCGGCCCAGGCTTTCGTGTGTTCGCCGGCGTACTTGCCGGCGCTGGCCGGGATCGGCTCGTCCAGGTGCGGCAGCGGGTGGTCGAGCAGGTCGACCAGCTCGTAGTCGGCGCCGGCGCGCTCCTTGGCCCGGGTCAGGACCCAGTCGGCCACGGCTGCGCCGTTGCGGCCGGGGCGGGTGCTGCCGAGGACGATCGCGAGCTTCAGGTCGCTCATGGGGTGGCCTCCGAATTAGTGGGACTTGAATCTTCAAGTCAAGCTAGTCGCTCTGGCTTGAAGTTTCAAGTGTGGCCGGTCCGCAAGTACACTCCCCCGCATGCCTGCTCCGAAGGACCCCGAGCCCCGCTGGCTCACCGACGACCAGCTGGCGGCGTGGCGCGGGTTCGTGCGACTCCTGCAGCGCCTGCCCGCGGCACTGGAAACGCAGCTCCAGCAGGACTCGAAGCTCAGCCTGCTCGAGTACCACGTCCTGGCGCACCTGTCCGACCAGCCCGGGCGCCGCCTGCGGATGAGCGAGCTCGCCTCCCTGGCCACCACGGAGCTGTCCCGGCTCTCCCACCTCATCGGCCGGCTGGAGAACCGCGGCTTCGTCCGCCGCGAGCCGGATCCCGAAAACGGGCGCTACACGCTGGCCGTGCTGACCGAGGCGGGCCACGCCCACCTCGTCAGCGCGGCGCCCGCGCACGTGGCGCAGGTCCTCACCCTGTTCGTCGACGTCCTCACCCCGCACGAGCTGCGGACCCTGCACCGGATCTCCGCGAAGGTGCTCGACCGCGTCGAGAGCGGGCCGGCGGCGGAGCGGCTCAGCTCCTGACGGGTTCGAGCAGGACCAGCGGGACCTCGCGGTTGCCCGTCTCGATGCTCCGGACGCGCAGGTCGGCGAAGAACGGGTAGAGCTCGTCGGCGTAGGCCAGCCAGCTGTCCCGCTCGGCGCCTTCCGTGACGCGGGCGGTCATCAGCCGGCGGTCGGGTCCGTCCTGCAGCTGGACCGTCGGGTGCGCCACCAGGTTGTGGAACCAGCTCGGGTTGCGAGCCTGGCCTCCGGCCGCGGCGCCGACGGCGTAGACGCCGCCCCGCTCGATGCGCATCAGCGCGACCTTGCGCAGCCTGCCCGAACGGGCGCCCCGCATGGTCAGCACGACGACGGGTTCGCCCGCCATCGTCGCGCCTTCGCGGCCGTCGGTGCGCTCGTAGAGCTCGACCTGGTCACGGGTCGCGGGGTCAGCGCTCGGGGCGTACTCGCCGTCGAGCAGATCCTTTGTCACGTCGGGGTTTTCCTTTCACTTCGATGGTACGTGGATGACGGTCTTGCCGATGGTCCGGCCGCTCTCGGCGAGCGTGTGCGCCGTCTTCATCGTCTCGGCGGTCAGGCCCTCGAGCGTGGTGGTGACGATCGGGCGCAGACGGCCCGCCGTGACGGCGTCCGCCACCCGGGCCAGGATCCGGCCCTGCTCGGCGACGTCGCCACCGGCCGTGATCCTGCTGAACACCGTTTCGCTGTGCAGCGACAACGACTTCCCGATCAGGGCGCCCGGGTCGAACGGGCCGGCGAGGTCGATGGCGGCCAGGTGACCGAAGGGCCGCAGCACCTCGACGAGCGCGCCCAGGTGATCACGGGTGCCCGAGGTGGAGAACACCAGGTCGACGTGGTCGATCCCGGCGGCGCGCAGCTGTCCGGCCAGGTCGCCGCGGTGATCGATGACCAGGTCGGCGCCCATTTCGGCGGCCCACTTCCGCGACTCGGGCCGCGAGGCCGTGCTGATCACGAACGCCGGCGTCGCGGCCTTGAGCAGCTGCGTGGCCAGCGACCCGACGCCGCCCGCACCCCCGATCACGAGCACGCGGCCGACACCGGGCGGCAAGGTGTCCTGGTCGCGGAACAGCGACTCCCACGCGGTGAGGACGCCGATGGGCAGCGACGCCGCGTCGGTGAACGCGAGCCGGTCCGGGATCCCGGCGACGACCCGGTGGTCGATCGCGACGCGTTCGGCCCAGCCGCCGTCGCGGGTGATGTCGCCGGTGCCCATCACCCGGTCCCCCACCGCGAAGCCGACGGCCGCGGGTCCGACCGCGGCGACGACGCCGGCGAACTCCCAGCCGAGGACGACCCGGCCGCCGGGTTCGGCGCTGCGGGTCCGGCGGATCGCGGCTTCACCCGGGTTGATGCCGATCGCGCGGACCTCGACCAGCAGGTCACCGTCGCGCAGCCGAGGTTCGCCGACTTCGGTCAGCTCGATGGCGAACGCGTCGAGGGGATGTGCTTTTTCGTAGGTGAGCGCCTTCACGGCTTCAGTCCTGCTTCAGGGCGTGCAGGGCCGAGAGCGGACCGCCGATCTGCATCAGGCGGCCGCCCTCGCGCAGCGTCCCGGCGTCGACCGGGGCGAAGCCGATTTCGTCGGCGACTTCGTGGAACGCGGCTTTGGCCACGGCGTCGTCACCGGCGTAGAAGAGCAGCTGCCGCCCTTGCGGGTGCCGGGGATCGGCCGCGATGAATTTCGCGTAGAGGGTGTTGAACGCCTTGACCACGTGCGCGCCCGGCGCCCGGCTCGCGACGAACTCGCTCGCCGTCTCCACACCCGGATCGGCGAGGGCCGGCAACGTCGAACCCAGGTTGTTGGTGGTGTCGACCAGGATGCGGCCGTCCCACGCGGGCAGCCCGGCCAGTGCGTCGCCCACCTGCGGCCAGCGCACCGCGAGGAAGACCACGTCGGCCGCGGCGGCCTCCTCGACCGTGGCCGCGCTCGCGAGCGGGCCCAGGCGGGTCACCACGTCGAGCAGCGTGTCCGGGCCGCGGCTGTTGCTGAGGACGACCTTGTGTCCGGCCGCCACGAGGTGGCCGGCGATGGCCTGCGCGACCGTCCCGCCGCCGATGGTTCCGAAGTTCACGACCAGCCCCTCCCGGTTTTGATGACGTCTGACATCAAAAGCAATGATGGCCACCGTCATCATTGTCTGTCAAGCTCCGCCGTGGACACTCGTTTTGATGATGCGTATCATCACCAGGTGGCGGTGGGCCCGCCAGGGAAGGTGGTCGACGTGCCCCGCATCACGCAGGAGCAGAAGCAGCTCAACCGCGAGAAGATCGTCAGCGCGGCCGGCGAAGGGTTCCGGCTGCGCGGCATCGACGGCATCGGCCTCGAAGAGGTGATGAAGGCGGCCGGCATGACGCACGGCGGGTTCTACAACCACTTCGCCTCGAAGGACGACCTCGCCCTCGAAGTCCTGCACCAAGGCTTCACCGACTCGCTCGCCGCACTCGACGCCATCCGCGCGGCACACCCGCGCTCGGCGCGTGCGGCCCTGCACGACATGGTCGACGGTTACGTCAACGCCGAGCACCGCGACCACCCCGAGGACGGCTGCGCCTCGGCGGCCCTCGTCACCGACGCCGGCCGTCACGGCACGGCTGCCCAGGCCGAATACCGGCGGGGGCTCGACGGCTACTTCGCCAAGATCACGGACATGCTGCTCGACCGCGCGCGCCAGTCCGGCACCGAGCTCACGCCCGCGGAAGCCCGCGAACGCGCGGTGGCGTTGTTCAGCCAGATGGTCGGGGCGCTGACCCTGTCCCGGGCCGTCGCCGAAGCCGCGCCGGCGCTGTCGAACGAAATCCTGGCGGTCAACCGGAAGCAGCTCAAGAAGTACTGAGAGCTGCGCCTTTCGCGGGGAAGTGGACAAAACCATGACACTCACGACGCCGTCCGCGGCTTGTCGCGTCGGCCACACCGTGACGGGGTGCAGGCGATAGTCTGGCGAGATGGCTGTCGCCCACGTCGACGCTGTGGTCCTCACAGCGCTCCCCGAGGAGGACGCTGCGGTGGTGCGCGCTCTGGGCGACTGCACCGACCACCCGTGGCAGGGGCAGATGCTGCACGCCGGCCGGGTGGGAGCACTGACCGCACTGGCGTTTCCGATGGGCGGCATGGGCAATGCGAGCTCCGCCCAGGCGGCGACGCTGGCCATCAGCATCTGGAACCCCGCCTACCTCCTGCTGGTCGGCATCTCGGCCGGCATCGAGGAAGCCGGTGACGATCTTCGTCTCGGTGACGTCGTGGTCCCCGACCAGATCGTCGGCTACGAGCGGGCGAAGGTGCGCCCCCACGAGGTCGAGCGGCGGTACGAGGTCGTCCAGCCGAGCTGGAAACTCCTGCAGGCGGCGCGCGGGCTGGCGCCCCGCGAATGGGCGCTGGATGTCGCAGCGTCGCGGCCGGACGGGCACGGCGGCCGCGTCGTTCCGTGCGCGCACTTCGGCCCGGTGTTCTCGGGCGAAAAAATCGTGGCGGACGAGACCACCGTCCCGGAACTGCGGAAGGCCTGGCCGAAGGCCGTCGGGCTCGAGATGGAGGCGTTCGGCGCCGGGATCGCCGCCTACCGCGGCCACCCGGAGTTCCTGATGGTCAAAGCGGTCAGCGATTTCGCCGATCCGGCCAAGGGCGACGACTGGCACGCCTACGCCGCCGAGTCCGCTGCGCGATTCGCCGTCGCGCTGCTGCGCAACCCGGCGATCCAGCCGGAACCGGAGCGCCCGCAGGCCACGCCGGTTTCGGGCGCGCCCGGCTTTTCCGGGGCCGTGAAGATCCAGTTCTGCCGTCGCCTGCGCGACAGCTGGGTGGAACTGGCGGACTTCTTCGAAGTTCCGGCCCACGAAACGGCGCGCTTCCGGCCGGGCAACGAACCCCGCGACCTCTGGGAATGGCTGGACGCCCGCGGCAAGCTCCCGCTGGTTCCCGACGTGCTCGGCGAAGTCGGCCGGGATGATCTGGCCCGGCTCATGCGGGATGACCGGCCGTGAACGGCAAGGTGCTGCTGGAGTTCTACGGCCGGCTCGGCGAGAGCTGGGAGGACCTCGCGGACATCCTGGAGATCCCGGCGCGCGACAAGCGGGCCTTCCGGCCGGGCAACGAGCCGCGCCAGATCCGGGATTGGCTGGTCGACCGGGGCAAGGAAGACCTCCTGCCGGATGCGCTGAACAAGATCGGCCGGGAGGACCTGGCCCAGCTGCTCGCCGCCGATCGGGCACGTGCAGGCGGCCGCAGTCCGACCGGCAACACGGCAGAGCGTACCGACGATCCGGTGATCCCCGGGAATCCACCCGAAGCGGTGGAATTCGAAGAGGTTGCGGTGGTGTCCTGCGACATCCTCGGGCACTCCGCCACGAACGGCGGAGACCAGGTGCGCCGGGTCACGGCGATCAACAAGATCGTGGCCGACACGATCCGGCGTTGTGCGGGAAGACAGGTCGTGTGGTCTTCCGGTGGCGACGGCGGCCATGTCATCTTCTTCGGCGAGAACTGGCACGTGGACGTCGTCCTGCTCCTGGGTGACCTGTGGTCGTGGGCCCACGACGAGGGCATCCCGCTCCGCATCACCGGCCACGTCGGCAAGGTCGCGACCATCGTCGGGGCCGACGAGCGCGTGCAGGCCGTCGGCGCCGGGATCAACTTCGCCGGGTGGCTGATCCGGCAGGCCACCGGCGACGGCATCGTGGTGTCCGACGCGTTCCGGCGCGGGATCAGTTCGACCTTGATCGCTCTGAGCGTCTCCTTCCACAACGAACGTCTTCGCGTGGATCGCACGACCACCCGGCAACTGCTCTCCTTGATGTCTTTCGACGGCGTGTCGTCCAAATGGCCCGAAGGCGAACAGGACGACTACAATTCTCTGAAAGAGAGCCTCGCCGAGGGAAACGGCTGGGAAGCCCTCTACTACGCGAAGAGAATTTCGCAGATGAATGCTGCGGACGAGAAGATCGAGCCTTATCTCGAGGAGGCTTCGCGGCTCTTGAAATCCGACACCCTCGAGAACCGGAGTTTCCTCGAACTGCTGAGACCGGACGAGCTGACCGCGATGTTGAAGCTCGGCCACCTGGTCGAACGCGCGCGCGGAGACATCATCTGCCAGGTCAACGACCCCGGCGAGTCCCTGTTCGTCATCCTGCACGGCGAGGTCGGGGTGTACAACCTGGAGGGCAAGGGGTACGGCGGCACAGCCGAGCCGAAGCACGTGCACCTGCCGGGCGAAATCGTCGGCGAACTGGCGACTGTCCTGAAGCGCACCCGGACGGCCGACCTGGTCGCGATGAGCGACGTGGCGCTCCTGTCGTTCATCGGCGAGGAGGTCCAGGACCGGTTCTCCAACGCGGACAAGGAAGCGGTCCGGGACGCCGCCCGGCAATGGCACCGGTTCCTCCTGGACCGCGTGGTGCAGCACACGATCCAGGTGGCGCGGTACCTCCTCGGCTCCGGCCGGCGCGGGCCGCTCAGTGTCGCGCCCGCCCTCAGTTCCCCGCGTGACAGCGGACTCGAGCCGTGGAAGGCGAATGTCCGCGCCCTGTTGCCCGAGACCGAACTCGTCACGGTGGCCGACGGGGGCTTCACCCTCGAGATCGCCCACGTGACGGCCGAACTGACCAAAATGGACCCCGAGCGCGGCGTGTTCATCCTGGTGTCGGGGAGCGTCCGGTCGCAGACGCCGGTCAAGGCGACGCTCTCCGGCGCCGAATGTCCCCTCCTCTGGGTCGACGTGCCCAAGGTCTTCGCCAAGCAGGCCAGCACGTACGAGCGCGTCGACGAGCCGATCATGGTGCTGTGGATCGGCGCCCGAGGTGTCGGCCGGCTCTCCCTCAAGCTGCGTCAAGAGCTTCACGAAACGCTCGAGAGCGCGGTGGGGCGGGTGCCACCCGAGTACGAATACGACGTCTACCTGTGTCACGCCGGCGAGGACCGGCAGGCCGTCCTGGAGCTCAAGAACCGGTTGTGGGCCGAGCACCGGATCAGGGCCTATTACGACGACATGGAACTGCAACCCGACGACTCGACGCGCAAAGCGATCGAAAAGGGGTTGATGACCGGCCGGTTCCTGCTCCTGTGCGCGACGGCGAACCTCAACGCCACCGAGTGGGCGAGCCGCGGCCTCGACTCGTTGCTCAACCTGGACGTCGACCGGCCGGGTGAGCCCCACGTCCTCGTGCTCAAACTCCACGACCACGAGAGTGTCGACGAAGCGATCCCGGAGGTGTTCCGGGACGCGAAACGGCAGTACTTCCGGCAGGACCGGGACTTCGAGGATCTGTGCGAGTACATCAGGTCCGCGCGCACCCCGCAGGACACCGGCGACGGCGAGTAGCTCAGACGAGCGGCTCACCGCCGTCGACGGCGAGGGAAACCCCGGTCAGGAAAGAGCTTCCCAGCGCGAAGACGACCGCTTCGGCGATTTCCTCCGGACGTCCGATGCGCCGCGCCGGGCTCGTGGCTGCGCGGGCAGCGAACAACTCGGCCTTCCTCTGCTCGCCGAGAGCGTCGTAGGCCCCGGTGTCGACCGTGCCCGGCGAGATCGCGTTCACCCGCAGCGGCGCCAGCTCCACCGCCAGTCCGCGGACCAGCGCGTCCACCGAGGCGTTCGTGGCCCCGACGGCAGGCATGCCGGCGACCGCCTTCCGCGCGGACGAACCCGAGAAGAACACGAACGAGCCGTCGGCGGGAAGGCGTGGGGCGAAGTGCTTCGCCAGCAGCAGAGGCCCGAGCACCTTCACGTCGAACGACCGGCGCACGACGTCGTGCGCGAGTTCCGCCACCGTGCCACGGGCCCGGGCCGACGCGGTCGACACGACGTGGTCGACCCGGCCGAGCTCTTCGGCCAGTGCCGCGACAACGGTCTCGTCGGTCAGGTCGACGTACGCGGTCTCGACACCCGGGTCGTCGTAGGCCTCGGCCAGCGCCGGCCGGTCCCGCCCGGCCGCCACGACCTGCGCCCCGGCCGTCCGCAGCGCCGACGTCACCGCCCTCGCGATGCCACTTCCGCGGCCGATGACGAGGATCCTGCGGCCCTCCAGCGAAGCCATTTCAGTTCCCTCCCGGAACCGGCGAACGCAGCTCGCCGGGGTCGAGGCCCCGGTCGATGCCGTGCGGGGTGACCGTCTGGCCCGGTTCGAGCGCCAGCTTGCGGCCGTCGAGGGTCACGTCGACGAGATCCGGCTCGAACGACACGAACCCCGACACGCGCTCGACCTCGGGCCACGCCTCGGGGTACGACCAGGCGGCGCGCTTGCCCGGCCCGATGTCGAAGTAGCCGGCCAGCCCCTTGTACGGGCAGAACGTCTCGCCCTCGACCGGCGTCAACGCGGCGAGGTCGATGCGGTGGTACGGGTCGGCCGCGTGCCCGACGATCCGCTCGTCCTCTTCGTAGAACGCGTCCATCGCCCGCCAAGCGAAGGCGACGCGGTCGCGCAGCACGTCGGCGTGGCCGGGGAGACCGGTGTGGCGCCAGGCCGCGCGCGGTGCCTCGTGGCCGGCCACGCGCACGGTGAACCACTCGGCCGGGCCGAGCTCGCGGTGGGTCGTCGTCCGGTTCCCGGCCACCAGCACGTCCTCGCGGACGTCGGCGACCGGGAAGTACGCGACCGGGTAACGACCGGGTTCGTGCAGCAGGACGACGTCCTCGCTGTCGGCCACCCATTCGCCGCCGAACCGCACGCGCATCCGCCGCCGCAGCGGCTCGGCGAACAGCAGCCGCTCGGGCAGCGGCTGCTCGACCAGGAAGTGGCCCACCGCCCGCGTGGCCAGTGGTCCCTGCTGCCAGGCCAATCCCATGACGTCCTCCTAACCCTCAAACCTACGTTTCATGGTTAGACAGGGAAGCACCGGCTGCTGTAACCTGTCAAGCATGAGTTTGGAGGTTAGGTTGGCGACGACCGACGAGACGCTGCTGCTCGACCTGCTCAACACCACCCCGGTCCGGGACGGCCGGGCCGAAGACGACCTCGCCGACCCGCGGGCGGGCCGGGAGTGGCTCGCCGCCCACGGGCAGCCGGCCACCGACGACGAGCTCCGCGCCCTGCTCGACGCCCGCTCAGCCCTGCAGGCCACGGTGCGCGGTGATGCCTCCCCCGCCGCGGCCGCGCGGTTCGTCGACGGCGCGAGCTACCGGGCCGCGTTCGGCGACGACGGCGTCGAGTGGGTCCTCGACCTCCCGGCCGGCCGGTCCGCCGCCGCCCGTGCCACGCTGGCCTGGGACGCGCTCGCCAAGTCGAGCCCCGGCCGGCTGCGCCCGTGCGCCAACCCGGAATGCCGGCTGTTCCTGATCGACCACAGCAAACCCAACAGCGCCCGCTGGTGTTCGATGGCCGTGTGCGGCAACCGCATGAAGGCCCGGCGGCACTACCGGCGCACCCGGACCGCCGCGGACTGAAGGAGACGACCATGGCCCGCTTGGTGTCACTGAACCTCGGACTGCCCCGGGACGTGCCCTGGCAGGGCCGGACCGTCCACACGGGAATCTTCAAGTACCCGGTCGACGGCCGCCGCATGGTCCGGCGGCTCAACATCGACGGTGACGGGCAAGGTGACCTCGGCGGCCACGGCGGCGAGAACCGCGCGGTGCTCGTCTACCAGCGCCAGTCCTACGAACACTGGCGACGCTTTCTCGGCCGTGAAGACCTCGAGGACGGTCAGTTCGGCGAGAACTTCACCGTCGACGGCCTGCCCGACGACGAAGTGCACATCGGCGACCGGTACCGCATCGGCGAGGCCGAGTTCGAGGTCACCCAGCCGCGCGTGACGTGCTTCCGCGTCGGGATGCGCCTGGGCGAGCCGCGGATGCCCTCCCTGCTGGTGGCGCACCACCGGCCCGGCTTCTACCTGCGGGTCATCACCGAAGGCCACGTCCAGGCCGGCGACGAGATCGTCCGCACCCGGACCGGCCGGCACGAACTGAGCGTCGCGGACGTCGACGCACTCCTCTACCTGCCCGGCCGCGACCGCGAAACGCTGCGCAAGGCCCTCGACATCCCGGCGCTCAGTCCCGGCTGGCAGGGATCGTTCCGGGACCTGCTGGCCGAGGAACCACCGGCGGCCCGCGGCTGGAGCGGGTTCCGGCCGCTGCGCGTCACCCGCGTGGTGCCCGAGAGCACGACCGTGGTCTCCCTCCACCTGGCCGCCGAGGACGGCGCGCCGCTCCCCCGCCCCGAGCCGGGCCAGTACCTCACCCTGCGCGTTCCCGGCGCCGGCGACCCGGCACCGGTCCGCAGCTACTCCCTTTCGGCCACGCCCTCGGACCGCGAATACCGCATCAGCGTCAAACGGGACGGCGTCGTCAGCAGCTACCTCCACGCGCAGCTGGCCGCCGGCGCGGTCGTGGACGTCGCGGCACCCCGGGGCGACTTCGTGCTGACCGAGGACGACCGTCCCGTGGTCCTCGTCTCCGCGGGCATCGGCGTGACGCCGGTCCTGGCCATGCTGCACGCCCTCGCCGCGAACCGGACGTCACGGGAGGTCTGGTGGCTGCACACCACCCGGACCGCCGCCGAACACGCGTTCGCCGGTGAAGCGCACCAGCTGCTCGCGAGCCTTCCGCACGGCCACGAGCACGTCCACTACACCGCGGAACACGGCCGGCTGACCCGCGAGACACTGGCGGACCTGCCGGTCGACGGCACGGTCTACCTGTGCGGACCGGACGTCTTCATGACGGCCACGCGGGAATCCCTGGTTTCACTGGGTTTCGACCCGGCGAGGGTCCACAGTGAACTGTTCGGCGGCGTGTCCGCGATCAACCCGGGCCTCACCGGCGTCGTCCGCAAGCCCCCGCACCTCCCGGACGGCGCGACCGGACCGGGCCCCGCGGTCACGTTCGCGCGGAGCGGGCTCACCGTGCCGTGGAGCGACCGCTACCCCAGCCTGCTCGAGTTCGCCGAAGCGTGCGACGTACCGACGCGCTGGTCGTGCCGCACCGGCGTCTGCCACACCTGCGTGACCCCGGTGCTGTCCGGCCACGTGCGGTACGACCCCGACCCGCTCGAACCGCCAACGCCGGACGAAGCCCTCGTCTGCTGCGCCCGGCCGCAGGACGACGTCGTCCTGGACCTCTGACGGCGGAATCGAGGACCGCAGCTGTCCGCATCCGGTGGCAAGGTGGGTCACCTCAGCCCGACGACCAACGGAGCCACCTCGATGAGCCGACACGTCCAGATCACCTTCGACGCCCACGACCCGCGAGCGCTTTCGGCGTTCTGGCGCGAGGTGCTGGGCTACGTCCACCCCGCGCCGCCCGGCGTCGAGCTGCCCGCGGGCGCCGATCCCTTCGCCGCGTGGGACGAGTTCCTCGAGCGGGTCGGAGTGCCGGAGGAGCGGCGCACCAGCAGCTCCGCCGTCGAAGATCCCGAGGGTGCGGGGCCACGCCTGTTCTTCCAGCAGGTGCCGGAGGACAAGGTCGCGAAGAACCGGGTCCACCTCGACGTCCGCGCCGCACCCGGCCTGGAGGGCGACGAGCGGATGGCGGCGCTCGAAGCGGAGTGCCGCCGGCTGGTCGCCCTCGGCGCGACCCGGGTCCGCCGCTCCGAGCCCGAGCCGCCGCTGAGCGCCGGGTTCATCGTCATGACCGATCCCGAAGGCAACGAGTTCTGCCTGGATTGACCCTGTCGGGGCGGTGGCCGCCGAGCCGGCGGCCGAGATGCGCACTCCGCACGGCAAACCCGGGCTGGGCCTGGGACTCCGCCGCCGTGTTCCCGGCAGCGCTGGGCGGGCTCGTCGACGCGGTGTTCGGCACCGGGCAGGCCGAGCTCGCCGGCTGACCGATCCCGCAGGGAACGAGTTCTGCCTGGACTGACCGCGGTCCGGTCACCCGGGCTGTCCGTGGAGCCGGGCGAACAGCTCCTTCGCCTCCGCGGCCCGGGCTTCGGCTTCTTCGTCCCGGCCCAGCGCGCGCAACGGCAGGACCATCCGGTCCAGGGTGCCGGCCACGTGCCGGAGGTAGCCGTGGGCGCGGCGCAGGGCGAGCGCTCGCTCGTAGTGCTCGACCGACCGGGCCGGGCGGTCGGCGTGGTACTCGATGTAGCCGAGGGTTTCGCGGCCGGACGCCTCGCCTTCCGGGTTGGGGTGCAGGGCCAGCGCGGCTTCGGCGAACGAGCGGGCCCGGTCGAGGTCGCCTTGCCGGGCCGTGAACCAGGCGACCGCGTTCAGGGCGTGGGCTTCGCTGATGGTGCCGCCCCCGAGCTCCCGCGACAGGCGCAGGTTCTCCTCGGCGTGCCGCAGGGCCCCGGCGTTGTCGTCCTGACGGCCGAGCGCCCAGGCGAGGGCGCGGTGGGTGTGCGAGAGCTGGTAGAGGTCCCCGGACCGCTCGGCGAGGATGACGGCTTCCCGCAGGTGGACCAGGCCCTCGGTTCCCCGGTGGGCCCGGGTGAGCGCCTCGCCGAGGCGCCGGTGGGAGGTGATCAGGGCCGGACCCGGCGTCCGCGCGCGGAGGGCGAGCCCCCAGGTGCGGACGTCGGCGTCGGGGTGGTCACGCCGGTGGTGGTAGGTCGTCAGCGTCCGCGCCAGGTGCCAGACGAGCTCGCCCCACCCGTGCGCCGCGGCGACGTCGACCGCGGCGAGCAGGCACTGGTGTTCCGCGTCGAACCAGGCCAGCGCCGCGTCGATGCCGCCGGGCGCCTCCGGCAGGCAGCCCGGCGACAGCGGCGGCAGCACCGCGGGCGCGCCGAACGGCTGGAGCAGGCGGTCGGCCGCGTGGGCGGTGTGCAGGTAGTGGTCGAGCACGCGCCGCGTCGCCTCGACGTCCTCGACGCGGACCTCGGCCCGGATCAGGTCGTGCAGCCGGTAGCGTCCACCGGCTCCCCTGTCCAGCAGGCACAGGTGCTCCAACGCCGGCAGTTCGGCCACCGAGCCGACCAAACTCGCCACGGCGGCGCCGCCGATGTCCGGGCCCGGTGCGGCGGCGAGCAGCCCGAGGACGTGCGACTGCGTCCCGGTCAGCGCCCGCAGCGACCACGACAGGACTGCAGGCACGCTGGTGGCCGGGTCTTCGTCGTCGAGCCGGCCCAGCTCTTCGGCGATCCGCGCCAGCGGCAGTTCGGGAGACAGCTGGCCGCGGCTCGCCACGATCGCCAGTGCGAGCGGCAGTCCCGCGCAGCGCTGCACGATCCGCCGCGCGGCCGCGGGATCCGCGGAGACCCGGTCGGACCCGAGCCGCGCGACCAGCAACTCCTGGGCCTCGGCGTCGCCGAGCACGCCGAGTCCCAGGTGCCGGGCGCCGTGCCGGGTGGTCAACGAGCTGAGCCGACGGCGGCTGGTCACCAGCACCGTGCCCACGGACCCACCAGGCAGCAGCGGCTCCACCTGCGCCGCATCGAAGGCGTTGTCGAGGACCACCAGCAGCCGCTTGTCCGCGGTCAGGCTCCGGTAGAGCGCGACCTGGGCGTGCGGATCGGGTGGGACGTCGACGGCGCCGAGAGCGTCGAGGAACCCCCGGACGGCCGCCGCGGGCGCCATCGGCGGGTCCGGTGAAAACCCGCGCAGGTCCACGAACAGCTGGCCGTCGGGGAACCGGTGGCGGTGGGCGTGGGCCCACTGCACCGCCAGCCACGTCTTGCCGATGCCGCCGATCCCGGCTATCGCGTGCACTCCGGGCCCGTCGGCCAGCCCGGCCAGCTCGCCGGCCCGGCCCACGAAACGCGCCGGCGACGCGGGCAGCTGCCGAGGCGCCGGCCGTTCCCGGGCGATGACGACCGTCCCGGCCTGCACGACGGTCCCCGTCACGTCGCCGTTGACGACGTTGCGCACCCCGGGCCGGTCAGGCATACCACCAGGATGCCCCGGCGGGAAAGCCTTGCCCAGCGGCCTTTACAGCCCGGCGGGAACCGGATCACACTGGCGCGATGGCAGCGCCCGGCCGACCACCGCTGTTCCCGTTCGACGCACCGCCCTCCACCGATCCGGCCGCCGAGGCGATCCGGCTGCTGCACACCGACCCGGTGCCGCGGGTCCGGCTGGCGAGCGGGCACGAGGTCCGGCTGGTCACCCGCTACGGCGACGTCCAGCGCGCGCTGGCCGACCCCCGGATGAGCCGCGCCGCACTGGCGACACCGGACGCCCCCACCATCGTCCCCGGCCTGCAGTCGCCGGACATGATGCCGAACATGGACCCGCCCGACCACACGCGGCTGCGTCGCCTGGTGGCCAAGGCGTTCACCGCCGGCACCGTGGAACTCCTGCGGCCGAGGGTGGAGACGATCGCGGCCGGCCTGCTGGACCGGATGCTGGCCGCCGGACCGACGGCGGACCTCGTGAGCGCGCTGGCCGAGCCGTTGCCGGGCATCGTGATCTGCGAACTGCTCGGCATCGCCCGCGACGAGCGCGGGCCCCTGCTCGCCTTCATCGAAGCCATGTCCATCACCACCGCGTTCGACCAGGAGACGTTCGCGGCGACCGGCGCCGTCGCCGCCTCCCACCTGCTCGGGTTGATCGAGCGCAAGCGTCACGATCCCGGCGACGACTTGCTCTCCGAACTGACCCAGGTGCACGACGAGGACGGCGACCGGCTCAGCGAAGCCGAACTGCTGATCACCGTGATGCTGCTGGTCGGCGCCGGCCAGGAGACCACCACGGCGCAGCTGGCCAAGTCGGTGCTGCTGCTGTCCCGTCACCCGGACGAGTGGAGCCGCCTGGTGGCGGAGCCGGACCTGGTGCCGAACGCGGTCGAGGAACTGCTCCGGGTGGTCGCGCTGGGACACGCCGGCCAGCCGCGCATGACCCGCGAGGACGTGGCATTCTCCGGCCGGACGGTCGAAGCGGGCACGACGGTGTTCCCGGTGGTGAACGCGGCCAACCGCGACCCGGCCGTCTTCCCCGACCCCGACCGGTTCGACGTCACCCGGCGCGAGGCGGCCCGTCACCTGTCGTTCGGCCGGGGTGCGCACTTCTGTCTCGGCGCGCCGCTGGCGCGGATGGAACTTCAGGTCGCGTTGCACGCTCTGGTGACGAGGACGCCCGGGCTGAAGGTGGCCGAGCGGGACGACGAGCTGGCGTGGCAGCCCGAGAGCCTGACCCGAGGACTCCGGCGGCTCCTGATCACGTGGTGAGCGCCGGAGAAGATCTTCGGCCGGGCGAGTCCACAGTGCACCTGTTTCCGCTCACGGCAAGGGTCTCGACGTACGCCGGGTGGGCTGGCAGCCTGGCGCCCTCCGGCCCCGAGACCACCTGTGGAGAGGAAAACCGATGCGAAGAACGAAAGTGATCGCCGTCCTGGTCGCTTTGCTGACCTCGCTGTTCGTCAGCACACCGGCACAGGCTTCCCCGGACGACTGGTGCGGCAGCGCGTGCGACAACGAGAACCCCAACACCTTCGTGGTGCACCCGCCGGGCGGGCCGGCCAACTGGTACAAGTGCTCCGGCGACGCGCGGACGGTGGACGCGATCGGCCCGAACGAGAACGCCGATCTGGCGTTCTGGGGAGTGACGATCCAGCTGCGGTACAGCCCGAGGTGCCGGACCGTCTGGGCGAGGGCGTTCGGCCTCCAGCGCAGTGACACGTTGTGGGTCAAGAGAAACCCGAACACGTCCTACCAGGACAGCTCGTTCGACGTGGAGTACCCCTACAACACCGACTACCTCAACGGGGCGAACTCCATGTGGTCGATGATGCTCAACGACGCCGACCAGCGGTCCGTGGCCTGCTTCACCCCCCGCGCTCACGGAACCGCGCACCACATCTGCACCCGCAACCCGTACTGACCCCCCTGGCCGGACCGGTCCTGGCCGCAGCCGCCGGCCAGGTTCCGGGCGGCCGCGTCCCGGTCTCGACGCCGAGTGCCGTGGTCATCCGGCGGACCGGGACGCCGTCAGCGCACCGGATCCGAGGAGGGCCGCGCCCAGCGGCGTCTTGGTGTGCAGCACCGCCACGCCCTCGCGGCAGGTCGAGATGAGCCCGGCGTCCCGGAGCACCCCCGTGTGCCGGCTGACGGACGACAGCGACGTGCCGAGCCGGTGCGCCAGTTCGGTTGTCGTCGCCCCGTTGCCGACGGCCATCAGCACCGCGGCGCGGGTGGAGCCGAGCAAGGTCGCCAACGCCCGGTCCGAAGAGCGGCTTGCGGCCGGCGGGCACTTCCAGACGTAGTCGTGGTTGACCGGGTACACCAAAGTGGGACGCAGGCCGGGGTCGGCCAAGGCCATCGGTACGCGCCGGCAGAAGTACGACGGCACCAGCAGCAGACCGCGGCCGCCGAGACGCAGGTCGCGATCGATGTCGTAGTGGACCTCCAGCACCGGCGGTCGCCAGCGCATCAGCGGCCGCATGCTCAGGAGCAGCCCTTCGACGCCGCTGTCCAGCAGCACTCTGGACCGGTGGGCCCGATCGAGCTCCATGGCGGCGTCGATGCAATCGCTGTGCGGCTCGATCGCCACCCGGTGGTAGGCCGCGAGGGCGTCACCGAGGTTTTCCAGCAGTTCCGCGTCCCCGGCGGCCAGCGAGTGCACCCACCCGGGCAGCGGCGCGCTCGCCGACAGCAGCTGCAGCTCCCGGCGCAACCGGCTGCGCGGTGTGGCACGGATGGCGTCGATCGCCGGTTTCAGCCCCAGCGCGCCCTCGGGAGGCGTGAGGAAGTCGGGAAAGTACGGGCCGAGCGGGCTCAGCGTGCGCAGGATCTGCAGTCCGGCCTTGATTTCCCTGCCCTGTTCGGCACCGCGTACCCGCCGTACCCACGGCTCGAACACCGGTTTCCTGTCCCGTTCGTGGAGCCGGAGCCGGCTGAACACCATCTCCCAAACGGGATCGACGCCACCGGCCACCCGAGTGCGAGCGAGGTCCTCGGGTTCGAAGTGAATCCGCAACATCGTCTGCCTCCGCGGGGAGGCCGCGTCTCCCCGGGCGAGCTCTCCCAGCAGGTCCATCGGACGGAGCGGCCGCCACGTTTCAAACCGCAGGCCACGCCGCCGACGATCCCGCGTGACCAGCGGGTTTCCGCTCAGGTGCAAGGGAATGGCCGGTCACGGAGCACCGGTCCATGCTGGGGCTTCGTGGCGGTGCGCCACCAGAGGCCGAAACAGCCGGAGGGAGAACAATGAAGAATTTGCCGAAGATCGCGCTCACCACGGCCGGGATCGCCGCACTCGGCCTGGCGGTCGGCGTCCCGGCGGCAGCAGGGGAAAACCCCTCGGCGGGGGGTGCGACCATCCTCGCCGGTTGCGGAGCCCAGTTCGACGACGTCACGGTCGACGGCGGCCAGGCGGCGTGGAACCTGGTCTGCGCATCGGGCGGGATCACCATCGGCGGCTGGGTGAAGGACACCAAAGCGGACGGCAAGTGCGCCTACATCAAGGCGTTCGCCGGCAACGGCGAGAGCCGGGTTCCGCTCGCCAAGGCGTGCCCCAAGAACACCGTCACCCAGTTCAGCTGGCGGGTCGAGAACTCCAACGAAATCCGCGCGTACTTGTTCGTCGCGTAGCCCGGAACGGGGAACGGTCATGTCCGGATCCGGCTAGCGCCGGCCGCCCCGGATCCCCTAAACCTGAGGGCATGACGACTTTCTCGGCCGTGGTCACGACGGGCATCTACTGCCGTCCCGGGTGCGGGGCGAAGCCGCTCGCGGAGAACGTGCAGACGTTCGAGCTGGCCGCCGAGGCCGAGGCGGCGGGGTTCCGGGCCTGCCTGCGCTGCCGCCCGTACCGCGTGGCAGGCCCGGTCGCCGCCGACGCGCCGGAGCTCGTCTGCCGCGCGGTGCAGCTGATCATCGCCGGGGTGCTGGACACCGGGACCGAGGCGGCCCTCGGCGCGCGGCTGGCGGTGTCGCCGCGGCACCTGCGCCGGCTCTTCCGGGAGCACCTCGGCGTGACGCCGGACGGGCTGGCCCGCTCGCGGCGGGCGCACTTCGCGCGCCGCCTGCTCGACGACTCCGACCTGACCGTCGCCGACATCGCGTTCGCGTCCGGGTTCGGCAGCCTCCGCCAGTTCAACCGGGACATGAAGCTGGTCTTCCGCGCCTCCCCGGTCGAGTTGCGCAACCGGCGCCGCAAGGCCGACCGGCTCGCCGCGGACGGCGGGCTGGTGATGCGGCTGCCGTTCTCGCCGCCCCTGCACTGGGAGGCGCTGAGCGCGTTCCTGGCCGAGCGCGCGGTCCCCGGCGTGGAGTCGGTGCGGGACGGCGTCTACCGCCGCACGATCAGCCTCGACGGCGAGGCGGGCGTCATCGAGGTGACGCGCGGGGGCGACGACCACCTGCTGCTCACCGCGCACATGCCGTTCTGGGAAGGCCTCATCCACGTCGTCGACCGCGTCGGGCGGGTGTTCGGCGTCGACGCCGACCCGGCACCGGCCGAAGCCGCGCTCGCCGCCGACCCGGTACTCGGCCCGCTGCTGCGCGCCCGGCCCGGCCTGCGGGTGCCCGGGGCGTGGGGGCCCTTCGAGATCGCCGTGGCGGCCGTGCTCGGCCAGCACAGCGGCCGCACGCGGGTGCGGCGGCAGCTGGCCGGGCTGGTCGAGGCGGCGGGCCGGCCGGTGCCGGGCCTGGAACACGGCCTCACCCACCTGTTCCCGTCGGCCGCGACCCTGGCCAAGGCGGACCTGACCGGGGCCCGGCTGTCCGCGGCGACCGAGCGGACGCTGCGCACGTTCGCCGCCGCGGTGGCCGCCGACGAGCACCTGCTCGACGCGAGCGCGAGCCTGGCCGGCTGCACCGCGGCGCTGACCGCCGTGCCCGGCATCGAGCCGAACACCGCCCAGGCGATCGCGCTGCGGCTGGGCCACGCCGACGCCTTCCCGGGGCTCACCCTCGAGACGGCGTCGCGCGGACTCGACCCCGCCGCCTGGCACCCCTGGCGCGCCTTCGCCGCCACCCACCTGATCGCCGCCGGTGTGTCCACATCGGCCGGTTGAGCACCGAGAAGGAGAACGGATGTCCACGAACCGGCGGGAACTCGCCGAGGAACTGCGTGCCCTGCACGAAGGCACGCTGGTGCTGCCGAACGCCTGGGACGCCGCCAGCGCGGCCCTCATCGCGCGGGCCGGCGCCCCGGCGATCGCCACCACCAGCGGCGGGGTCGCCTGGTCCGCGGGACGCCCCGACGGGCACGGCCTGACGCGCGAGGAGATGGCGGCGCTGGTCGCGCGGATCGTCCGGGTCGTCGACGTCCCGGTGACCGCCGACATCGAGGGCGGCTACGACGACGTCGCGGCCACCGTCCGCGCGGTCGTCGAGGCCGGCGCGGTGGGGATCAACCTGGAGGATTCGACCGCCCCCGGCGGCCCGCTGTTCGACGCCCCGGCGCAGGCCGAGCGGATCCGCGCCGCCCGCGAAGCGGCGACGGCGGCCGGCCTGCCCGAGCTGTGGCTCAACATCCGCACCGACGTCCACCTGTTCGGCATCGGCGCACCCGAGGGCCGGCTGGACGACGTCCTGACCCGCGCGGGCGCCTACGCCGCCGCGGGCGCGGACAGCCTCTTCGTGCCCGGCCTGGTCGACCTGGACACGCTCGAGGTACTGGTGAAGGAGAGCCCGCTGCCGGTCAACGTCATGGTGTGGCCGGGCGCGCCGACGGTCGCGGAGCTGGCCGCGATCGGCGTCCGCCGGATCAGCGTCGGCACGGCGATCGCGCAGGCCGCCTACGCCGTCGCCCAGCGGGCCGCGGCCGAACTGCTCGAACACGGTACCTACACCGCGTTGGAAGGCGGTGTCGACTTCGGCGCGATCAACAGCGCGGTGTCCGGCTGAGTTCGGCACCAAGGCTTTCCCGGACGGCTAACCGGCGTCCCGGCGGGCCACCACCCGGTAGGCGTTGGACCACCCGCGCCGCCGGCCGAGCGGCGCGGTGATCCGGTCCACGAGCGAGGCCAGCACGAACACCGGCACGCACGCGACGAATGTCGCCTTGCGCAGGATCCGCCGCCACCGTGCCGGCGGGGTGGCCCGCCACGGAAGGTCCTCCCCGGCGATGGTCAGCGCGTTGACCACCATGAGCGCGGCGGCCAGCACGTCGATCGCGGCGTGCGGCTCGCCGCGCTGCTCGGCGACCACCGTGAACCCGTGGGCCGCCAGCTCCGCGCGGAGGTTGCCGATCGGCATCAGGTTCAGGTGCTGGGGCTGCAGCCACGGCATCCACCACCGGCCGAGCACCCCCGCCCAGCGGCATTCCGGATCGGGCAGCTCGATCGCCAGCAGGCCGCCCGGCCGCAGCACCGTTCCCGCCGCCGCCAGCTCTCGCCGGGGGTCCGTGGTGTGTTCGAGGTAGTGGTACATGCTGACCACGTCGTAGCGCCTGGCGAGGTCCTCGGCCAGGTCCACGAACGAACCCTGGTAACCGGTCCGGATCCGGCCCTCCCGGCGCGCCAGCTCGACCGCGTCGCCGAGGTCGAGACCGTCGAACGCGACACCGGGCAGCACCGCGGCGGCTTCCTGGCAGAAGTGCCCGTGTCCCATGCCGACGTCGAGCCACTCGCCCGCGGCGCCGTTGTCCCGGGCCAGCTCGGCCCGGGAGCGGTAGCCCGCTCGGTTGCTCTCGAACATCCCGGTCATGTTCTGTTCGCCGAGCCCGTCGTAGCAGTCCCGGTAGTACAGCTCGAGCCCGGCCGGGTTCAGCCGCGGGTTCTGGAAGACGTGCCCGCAGTCCCGGCATTCGTCGAGCACGAACCGGCCCGGCTTGTGCTGCAGCAGGTCCGTCGTGCGCACCCGGGCACTGAGTGCCTCCGAGGCACACCACGGACAACTGGTGCGGCGGGGCTCGAAGAACCGGTCCACGCCACCGGCCAGGTCAGCCAGGTAGGCCGGACGGCGCAAGGCGACCGGATCGGCGGGGACGTCGTCCTCGATCATGGAGGCGGAGCCTAGTGCGCGGACCACCGTGCGGTGCACCGTCGAACGGACGAACATGGCCTTGAGTTCCGCACTGGCTGCAGTCCACAAGGGACTGGTTCACGCGGCGGCCGTACTGGGCTCCGTCCGGTGGGCGGCCGCGTAGTGCGCGGTGCCGATCGCCCCGGCGACCGCCAGGACGAACCCCGCCACCGCCGCGGCGGTGAAGCCCTCGCGGACGCGGTCGTTCAGCACCACCACGCCGATCAGCGAAGACACCGCCGTGTTGGTGGTGAACATGATCGCGGTGACCGCCGTCGCCCGGCCGCGTTGCAGGGCCATCGCGAACGCCACCGCCGCCACCAGCCCGTTGGCGATCATCGCCCACAGCGCCGGTTCCAGGGCGAGGCGCCAGACCGGCCCGGACACGTCGAGCGTCCGCGCCGCGACCCCGACGGTGCTGAACCCCAGCCCGGCGCAGAACCCCAGCACCATCGGCGTCCAGCGGCCGTCCCCGCGCTGGGCGGTGAACGCGATCGCCGCGATCACCACCGCCACCCCCACCAGCAGCAGTTTCCACCCGGGCGGCAGCAGGCGCGCGGGGCCCGGATCCGCGGACAGGCCGAGCAGGACCAGCCCGGTCGCCCCCACCCCCAGTGCGGCCCAGCCGGCACCCGCCAGCCGGACGCCGAGGATCGCGGAGATCGTCGCGGTCACGCCGACGCTGAACGCCAGGACCGACTGGACGAGGAACAGCGGCAGGCGGTGCAGGGCGGCCGCGGCGAAGACGAACCCGAGCAGATCGACCCCCACCCCGAGGAAGTAGAGCGGCTGCCGGCGCAGCGCGACCAGGTCCTGGGGTGAGCCGCCGAAGGCGCCGGCCCGCCGGACCCCGGCCGACTCCAGGATGGAGCCGCTGCCCGAGGCGATGGCGGCCAGCACGGCGAGGACGTATCCGAAGAGCACCGCCCGAGTGTGCCAGCCCGGCCACAGCCGGCCCGGCGGCGACCCCGGCACCGGCGGCGATCAGGTCCGGTCGCCGCCCCGGAAACCGCCCGGTGCGGCACCGAAGTGGCGCTTGAAGGCGTGCGAAAACGCGAAGGACGAGGTGTAGCCGACCTTCGCGGCGATCGACGGCAGCGCCAGGTCGGTCTCCTGCAGCAGCCGGGCCGCCGTCGTGAGCCGCCACCAGGTCAGGTACGCCATCGGCGGACGGCCCGTCAGCGCGGTGAACCGGCGGGCCAGGGTGGCCCGGGACAGGCCGACCCTGGCGGCCAGGTCTTCGATCCGCCACGGCGCTTCGGGGTGCTCGTGCAGGGCTTCCAGCGCGGCCGCGACCTCCGGGTCCCGCAAGGCCTGCGGCCAGCCCGTGCCCGGGTGGTCGGCCAGCCAGGCGCGGATCAGGTAGACCAGCAGCACGTCCAGCAGGCCGGTGAGCACCGTGGCCGAGCCCGGCCGCCGCTCGCTCACCTCGCCGCCGAGCAGGTCGATCGCCGCGCGCAGCTCGGGGTGGCGTCCGATCTCGGCCGGCAGGTGGACCAGCTCCGGCAGGCCGGCGAGCAGCGGGTGCCGCCGCGCGTGGAACAGCCGGTACTTGCCGCACAGGAACTCGGTGCGGCCCGCCGGCTCGGCCACCGCCGTCTCGAACGGCACCGCGCCGGCCGCGTCCGGCGTCGAGGAGAGGACGTGCGCGCGGCCGTGCGGCACCAGGACCGCGTCACCGGGGGCGAGCGCCACCGGCTCACCGTCGTCCGGGAGCAGCCAGCCGCTGCCGCGCAGCAGCACGTGGAAACCCGCGCCGTCGTACGGCGCGAAGCGGTAGCACCAGTCCGGACCGGCCTGCAGCCGGTTCGACGTCGGCTGCCCGACCCGCACGGCGGCGATCGCGTCACTCAGCACGTCCACGCCGACAGCGTAGCGCTGAGACGATCGAGCATCAGGGCGAGCAGTTCACGCATGGAAACGCTCAGCCGGGCGTCCTAGCGTGGCGGCATGCACATCGGCGAAGTCGAAGTCACCAAGGTCGTCGAGTGGCAGGGCGAGATCGCCCCGGCGCGGACGATCATCCCCGGCAGCCCACCGGAGCTCTGGACCGGCAACGCCGGCTGGCTCGCCCCCGACCACTGGAACCCGGAGACCGGCGGCTACCGCGGCGCGGTGCAGACCTGGGTGCTGCGCAGCGAAGGCCGGGTGATCCTGGTCGACACGGGCGTCGGCAACGACCGGAACCGGCCGCAGATCCCCCTGTTCGACCACCTCGCAACCCCGTTCCTCGAGCGGCTGGCCGCGGCGGGCGTCCGGCCGGAGGACGTCGACGTCGTGGTCAACACCCACATCCACTACGACCACGTCGGCTGGAACACCGAGCTCCGCAACGGCGACTGGGTGCCCACCTTCCCCCGCGCGACCTACCTCATCCCGCGCGTCGACCAGGTGTACTTCCACCCGGCCAACGCCCACCGCCGTCCCGCGCCGCGCACGCCGCACGAGCAGCTCCGCCGCGAAGGCAGCCTGCTGGTCTACGCCGACAGCGTCGCGCCCGTGCTCGGCCGGGCCGAGCTGTGGGAAGACGGCCACCGCATCGACCGGAACCTGACCCTCGAAGCCGCCCCGGGCCACACGCCGGGCTCGTCGGTCCTGCGCCTGTCATCCGGCGGCCAGCGGGCGGTGTTCGTCGGAGACCTGCTGCACAGCCCGGCCCAGATCGTGGCCCCGGAGCACAGCAGCTGCTTCTGCGAAGACCCGCGGCGGGCCGCCGGCACTCGGCACGCGGTACTCGAACGTGCCGCCGATACCGGCGAGCTCGTCGTCCCCGCCCACTTCGCCGGCCCGGGCGCGGCCGAGGTCCGCCGCGACGGCAGCCGGTTCGCGGTCCGCCGGTGGGCCGGGGAGGAGTGATGTCTTTCGGCGCGCGGAGCCGGAGGCAGGCGGTTCGGAGGTCCTGTACTGCCGACGAGCGCAGGTTGACGCGACAACCCCGGCATCTTCCGTCGAGGCGTGAGTTCTCCGGCACGCCCTGGCTCGTACAAGCCGCTACGCTGACCACGCGACGGTATTTGGATGCCCCATCTCGTCCCACGCCCAGGACGGTGCACCTTCAATCGCCTCGAAATATTTGCAGACAGAATACCTCGCACCACGTGGCGTGCTCGTTAATCACGACGATCCAGCGGCTGCGGTTGCGAAAAATGGTATTCATGAGCCCCAGAATTTCAAAAGCGTAACGATTCGCCGCCTCCGGTAGCAGACCTGCCAGGTTGCACGTCATGGGTAGACATGATTACTGCATCTTTGGCATCGAGCATTGGCGATCAGCGCTCAAGCCTCCTCGTCTGGCTGATCGGCAGCTTGACTGTCATGGGGACAGCGGGCGCCTGGGTTCTATCCTACCTGCCCACCCGCGCTCGAAATCGTCTGTTTGGTGTTCTAAATCGATCAGATCTGAAAAGAGCGCTGGAACATCGTGCTAGTCAGCGCGATGCTCTGAGCATTTTGTTCAAAAGTTCGCCATCGCCGAGGATCGAACCGACGATGCAGAGCGCAAGACCCTTCTGGTCGTGCGCGCGGATCACTACTCGGCGGTTCTCCGCAGTCGTAAGGCAAGTTCAACTGGCGCTCTGGTCGCCGCGGCTTCTGCCGCGATATTGATCGGCACGGGAGCCATGTACATCATGTTGGGGGGCGCATTGGCTCCAGGTATCGCAACGGCGTTCTTGGGCGCATTGCCCGGATACGTGGCAAAATTGTTCTTTACTCGCGCACATAAGCTCGAAGGCGATGCAGAGAAGGTTGCCGACAAGATTGACGAACTACTCGAATCCCCCGCCAGACTACGACGCGCGGTGCAAATCGTCCGATACATGGAGAATGGCCCAATGAAAGAGTCAATCCTGGCTGAACTTGGCCTGAAGGCGGCAAACTTGGACCTTGGCACGTTGACGAAATTCGATGTCCGCTCGCTGCGGCAGAGAAGCCTGATGTGGCCAGCTGAGCTCTATGATGAATCGTCTTTCGACAACAAAAATGCAGACAACGAGCGATGAGCTCGAGATGATTCTTTGGTGAGCCAAGACGAGCAATCTCTCGACCAGTTGCATGTAGCGTCCGCATCGCCCTCGGGACGAGGGCCGGGTTTTCGCCCAGGAGTTCCAAGCCCCGGTGGGCTCGTTTGTCGTATACGGCCATACGATGGGCAGCGGCGACCAGCACGGTGGACGCCATGGCGTCTCCTGTCGTGAATCCCGGGAGCGAGGTTGACAGTCGACGTCCCTCGCGCGCCACGGCCGGCGTCGACGCGTTCGGGTCGCAGACTGCGTCCACTACCTGTGCTGTGGTGGCGTATACCTCGAGGTCCGGCATGCTCATAAGTTGGCGCCCCCATCGAGCGTCGGCGCGAAGTCGGTTCCAAACAGTAGCGCGCCGATGTCCGCTCGCCGGCTTGATAATGATTTGCCGCCGCCTCGAGACCGTGTCTACCTTCCGGTGATGCGACTGCTGGCGGTGACCTTCGAGACCGACGACCCGGCCGCAGCGGCCCGCTTCTGGGCCGGCCTGCTCGGCCGGGAGCCGATCGAAGACTTCGGCGGTCTGCTGCTTCCCGGGGACGACACCCAGCTCGGCCTGCGGTTCGTCCCGGGCCGCCCCGGCCGGCTCGGCTCGAACCGGATGCACCTGCACCTGACCAGCTCCGACCTCGACGACCAGCGGCAGACCGTGGCCACGGCGATCAAGCTCGGCGCCCACCATCTCGACGTCGGCCAACGCCCTGAAGAGACGCACGTCGTCCTCGCCGACCCGGCGGGCTACGAGTTCTGCGTGATCGAGCCCGGCAACGACTACCTCGCCGGGTGCGGCCCGCTCGGCGAACTCACCTGCGCCGGCTCCCGGCAGGTCGGCACGTTCTGGAGCGAAGCCCTGGGCTGGCCCCTGGTGTGGGACCGTGGCGAGCAAACCGCGATCCAGTCACCGCACGGCGGCACGAAAATCGCTTGGGACACCTGGGACGGCACACCGGTGACGCCGAACCAGCAGCGCTTCGAACTGCTTCCGGACGACGGCGACCAGCAGGCCGCGGTCGACGAGCTCACCTCCCTCGGCGCCACTCGGCTCGACACCCGCGACGACGGCATCGTCATCCTGGCGGATCCGGACGGCAACGGGTTCTGCGTGCGGCCCGCGGGGGCAGCGGCGGCGAGCAATTCGTGTTCGTGCTGGTAGGTGGCTGGCCCGGAGCGGGCAAGAGCACGCTGGCGGCCGCACTCGGGCCGCGGCTGGGATTGCCCGTACTGGCCAAGGACGAGATCAAGGAAGCACTCGCCGAAGGCCTCGGGCGTCCCCGGACGGTGGACGAGTCGCGGCGGCTGGGGCGGGCGGCCGTCCTGGCCGCTCTCCGGGTGGCGCGTCGCTGCCCCGGTGCGGTCATCGACAGCACCTGGCTCGGCTACACCCGGCCGCTGGTGGCGCAGTTGCCGGGGCCTGTCGTGGAAGTGCGGTGTGTGGTGCCGCTCGAGGTCGCCCGGTCGCGCTACTACGCGCGGGCCGCGCACCGGCACGCGGAACCGGATCTGCCCGCGGTCATCGGTGAAATCCTTCGCGCGGCCGGGAAGCCGGGACCGGACTGTCCACTGTAGAGTTGGCCGCCCGCTTGACGGTCTTGATCACCGGCGCGGTTTCGACGTGGGTGATCGACGGCAGCGCGGCGACCCGGGTGGTCAGGTACCGGTACAGCTCCCGCTGGTTCGCGCACACCACGCTGGCGTACAGGTTCGTCGGCCCGGTGGTCGCGGCCGCGAACGCGATTTCCTGGTGCCCGGCCAGTGCCGCACCGGCCTCTTCCAGGTGCGCGGGGGCGACCGACAGCCAGAGCAGCGTTCGCGAGCCGACGCCGAACATGCTGCCGTCGACGTCGATGTCCAGGTACAGCACGCCGCGTTCGCGCAGCTCGGTCATCCGGCGCCGGACCGTCGTCGGCGACCAGCCGGTCACCGCGGCCAGCCGCTCGAGCTCGGTCCGGCCGTCGGCGGCCAGCGCGGCGAGGAGACGGCGATCGCCGTCGTCGAGCCGCACCGGCCCCGGCCGGTGGGGCACCGGGGGCGGGCGCAGCCGCTCGATCGCCGCCTCGTCCAGCGAACCGAGCTTGGCGACCAGGCTGTCCGGGCCGCCGTAGAACGCGTGCAGCACGGAGTGCGCGGTCACGCCCTCCACGCGCGGAGTGCGCGGCAGCTTCGCCAGCAGCAGCGCCTCGCTGTCGGCTTCGCTCTCCGTGCGGACCGTGCAGGTGATCTCCGTGCCGCCGGAGGAAATGCTCACCCAGGACGTGTCCGGGCGGCGGGCCAGCGCCTCGGCGACCGGGAGCGACGCGGCGGGCGCGCAGCGCACCCGCAGGAACCACAGCACCGCGCCCAGTGCCGTCGGGTCGACCCCGCCGAGCACCCGCACCGCTCCCGTCGACCGCAACCGGGCGTACCGGCGGGCGACGGTGCGATCCGCGACGCCGAGAACTTCGGCGATCGCGCTGAAAGGGGCCCGGCCGTTGACCTGCAGGGCGTGCACGAGCCGGCGGTCCAGCTCGTCGTAGTCGGATTCCACCGCCTTGAGGGTAGTTCCCGTCGGATATCGGCTCAATACGCGGCACTTCTGGCCTGATTACGGCGGCCGGCGGAGCGTTGCGCTCGTCCTGATCGACGACCACCAGGAGAGAACCCATGGACACCGATGTGCTCATCGTCGGCGCGGGCCCGACCGGCCTGATGCTGGCCAACGAACTGCGGGTGGCGGGCGTGCCGGCCGTGCTGGTCGACAAGCTGGCGCAGCGCAGCACGTTGTCGAAGGCGGGCGGCGTGCAGTCCCGCACGCAGGAGGCACTCGACCAGCGCGGGTTGCTGGAACCGTTGCTGGCCACCGGGGAATACCCGGCAGGCACCGCACACTTCGCCGGCATCACGCTCCCGCTGACCCGGGGCAGGCACCGCCACCCGTGGCGGTCGGTTCCCCAGGTGGTGATCGAGGGCTTCCTCGAGCAGCACCTTGCGGCACAGGGGATTTCCGTGCGGCGCAACCACGAATTGACCGGCCTCGCCCAGGACGAGGACGGCGTCACCGCGACGTTCGCCAGCGGCGAAGTCATCCGCTGCCGTTACCTCGTCGCGGCCGACGGGGGCCGGAGCACGGTGCGGTCGCTGCTCGGGGCCGCGTTCCCCGGCAGGCCGGGCACGACCACCACGGTCGCCGCCGACGTGCGGTTGAGCGGCGACACCCCGGCGATGACGCACGCCCGCAGCGAGGACGGGCACTGGGTGTCGGTGTTCCCGCTCGGCACCGACCCGCAGGGCAGGCCGCTGCGGCGGCTCGCACTGGGCGGGCCGGGCCGGTCGCTGCCCCGCGAGGTCCCGGTCACCGAAGACGAGATCCGCGACGGGTTGCGGACCGTCTTCGGCTCCCGGGTGCAGCTGCTCGAACTGCGCTACGCCCGCCGCATCACCAACGCGGCCCGGCAGGCCGAGCGGTACCGGCACGGACGGGTGTTCCTGGCCGGCGACGCCGCCCACGTCCACCTCCCGATCGGCGCGCAGGGCATGAACACCGGGCTCCAGGACGCGCTCAACCTCGGGTGGAAACTCGCCGCCGCGGTGCGGGGCTGGGCCCCGGAGCACCTGCTCGACACCTACCACGCCGAACGCCACCCGGTCGCGGCCGCCGTGCTGCGCAACGTCCAGGCGCAGAGCCTGCTGATGGACCAGCAGGGCACCCGCGACCCGGACGTGGTGGCCGTCAAGGACCTGTTCGCCGCGCTGGCGCACCTGCGGGACGTGCAGTACCACCTCGACGACATGCTGTCCGGCATGGGCATCCGCTACCCGATGCCGGGCGCCGGGGACCAGCCGCTCGTCGGGCTCCCCGCGCCGGACGTGGACCTCGGCCCGGTCCGGTCGCACGAGCTCCTGCGCCCCGGCCGCGGCGTCCTCCTCGACCCGCTCGACAGGTTCGCCAAGGTCGCCGCCCTCTGGCCGGACCGGGTCGACCGCGCGGGGCAGGGCAGCGGCGCCGAACCGATGCTCATCCGCCCGGACGGCTACGTGTGCTGGGCCGGGAATCCGGACGATCTCGAGCCGGCACTCGCCCACTGGTTCGGCGAGCCGCACAATTCAGCTGCCGCGTCGGGGTGAACGGGCACTCGCAAACGTTGCGCGTCACGGCCGGCCGATCTTGTCCAGCTCGGTCAGGTCGTCGGCGGACAGGGTGGTTGCCGCGCCCGCGATGTTCTCGGTGAGGTGCGCGACCGACGAGGTGCCCGGGATGAGCAGGATGTTCGGTGCCCGGTGCAGCAGCCAGGCCAGGGCGACCGACATCGGCGTCGTGCCCGACCGCGCAGCGACGGCCGACAGCGTCGAGGACTGCAGCGGGCTGAACCCGCCGAGCGGGAAGAACGGCACGTAGGCGATGCCGTCGCTCGCGAGGGCGTCGATCAGCTCGTCGTCGTGCCGGTGGGCGAGGTTGTAGGCGTTCTGCACGCACACGATCGGCGCGATCGCCCGCGCTTCGGCGACCTGCTCCGCCGTGGCGTTGGAGACGCCGAGGTGCCGGATCAGCCCGTCGCGCTGGAGCTCGACCAGGGTCTCGAACGCCTCGGCGAGCGAGCCGGGCTGCGGTCCCTGCGCGTTGCCGAGGCGGAGGTTGACCAGGTCGAGCCGCTCGACGCCGAGGGTCTCGAGGTTTTCGTGCACGGCCCGGCGCAGCTCGGCGGGCTGCCGCGCCGGGGGCCAGCCACCCTGGTCGTCACGGCGCGCGCCGACCTTGGTCACGATGTGCAGCTCGTCGGGGTAGGGGTGCAGCGCCTCGCGGATCAGCTCGTTGGTGACGCGCGGGCCGTAGGCGCCGGAGGTGTCGATGTGGGTGATGCCGAGGTCGGCGGCCTTGCGCAGGACGGCGAGCGCGCCTTCGCGGTCGGCGGGCGGGCCCATGACCCCGGGGCCGGCCAGCTGCATGGCGCCGTAGCCGAACCGGGTCACGGTCAGCTCGCCCAGGGACCAGGTGCCGCCGGGCAGGGAAAGTTCGAGTTGATCAGTGCTCATGCCGTCGATCCTCACCCGCTGCCGGGCCGGGCGGCCAACACCGATCCGGTGCACGGTGATACTCGCGAGGTATCACAGCTACGCTGTGGCATGGACACCCTGGAGACCCGCGAGCTGCGGTACTTCATCGCCGTCGCCGACGAACTGCACTTCGGCCGGGCCGCCGAGCGCCTCGGCATCGCCCAGCCCCCGCTGTCCCGGGCGATCCAGCAGCTCGAGCGGCGTCTCGGCGTCACGCTGCTGGAGCGCAACCGCCGCGGTGTCTCACTGACCGGCGCCGGGGAGATCCTGCGGCAGGAGGGCCGGGTGGCGCTCGACGCGACGGCCGCCGCGGTCCGCCGCACCCGCCGCGCCGGCGCCCGCGACCGGCTGGTGCTGGCGGTGAAGGCCGGCGCGTTCCACGAACTGCTGAACAAGCTCCTCGACGCCTACGCGGCCGAGCCCGGCGCCGCCGAGATCGAGGTCCTGCCGAGCGGAACGTGCGAGCAGGAGGAGATGCTGCGCGACGGCCGCGCCGACGTGGCGCTCATGCACACGCCGTTCAACTCCCTGACCGGGTTCGACAGCGTCGCGCTGATGACGGAGCCGCAGGTGGCGATCCTGCCGGCCAGGCACCGCTTGGCCAAGCGGAAAACGTTGTCGCTGACCGAGATCGCGGACGTCCCCGACCTTCCGCTCGCCCGCTGGGCCGGCAACGGCACCTACCGGCCCGGCCCGGGACCGGAGATCCACGACCAGACGCAGCTGGCCCAGCTGATCGCCCTCGGCCGCACGGTGGCGGTTTTCCCGGAGTCCGCCCGCACGTGGCTGTGGGAGGAGCACGCGGCGGTCCCGTTGAGCGACGCCCCTCCGGTGACGACCCACATCGTCTGGCCGGCGCACAGCCGGTCCCGCGTCCTCGCCGAGCTGGTCCGGACGGCCTCACGACTGTGAGGCCCCGGATCGCGAACGCCACCACCCGGTAACGAAGTACAGCCGGTTCCGGGCCGTCCGGGCAGCCGGCGTGGTCGGCATGGAGGACATCGAGGCCCTCGTGGAAATCGAGGCCCAGCTCCGCAAGCTGGGTTCGCCGGGAAGATCACCGAGTCGAAGCAGTTGACCCCGCGTGAACTGAGTTCCGACCTCGTCTTGCTCGCGGCCCTGGCACGGCACCGCGGCCGCGGCGGAGAAACTCGGGCACCGGAAGCTCCTCGCAGGCTCAGCCTCCAAGCTCCTCTTTGGACGTGACCGTGGCGAGTTCCGCGCAGTTTTCGGCCAATGCATGAGTGGCGGCCGGCCAGGCCGTCTCATCGACGCCCAGCGCGGAGCTCAGATACGCCCACGTCATCCGCTGGGTGATCGCGAGCCGCTCCGGGTCTTCGTCGTCGGTTTCCTTGAGGTCGTAGCCCATGATTCCGCCGAGGAAGTGTTTACCGCCGATGAGCGTCAGGAGTGCGTCAGCGCCGACCGCGTGCGTGTACGGATCGGTGTGCCAGGCCGGGCCGCGGAAGGTCAGGTAAGGGCTGTCGTCCTGGTCTCCGCAAACCACGAGCGTTTTCGTTGCGAGAGAGGAGAAGTCGAGGTCGAGTTCGGGATAGCGCCCGAGCACGGCGGGAAGCAGCCCGTCGCCGTTGCCGACCGGCGCCAGCAGCACGCCGGCCTTGATCCGCGGGTCGAGCGTGCTCGGCTCTCCCGGCAGGCTTGCTCCCAGCAGCAGACCGGCCGTCTGCGCTCCGGCGGAATGCCCCATCACCGCGACCCGGTCGCCGTCGAGCCGCCCGGGGATGCGGGCCTGCGCCTCGATCTCCTCGAGGCGGTCGAGGATGAGGCGCATGTCGTCGATGCGCGAGCGCCAGAACATCGAGTGCCCCGGCGCCGACGGGTCCAGGCCGAGGCCGCCGATCTTCGAGCTCAGATGGGTGGGCTGGATGACCGCGAACCCGTGCGACGCGTAGAAGTCGGCCAGGGGGCTGTAGCCGTCCTTCGAAGGCAGGTACCGGGACGCACCGCCTCCGTGCGAGAGCAGGATGACGGGCACCCGGTCGTCGCCGGCCGGGATGGACAGGCGCAACTCGAGCGGCAGCGGACGGTTCGCTGCCGCCAGTGTCACGGGGTTGTACGAGACGGCCTGGGTCCCGGGACCGACGGGGATGCGCAGCGCGAGGTCGATGTACTTGTTCATGGAGTGCGCACTCTTCTCCGGCTACAGTAAGTGGAGTCTGATTCCACTTACCATACGGAATCGGATTCCACTTAGCAAGACGGGAGCATGCCCCATGGCTGCACGGCCGCCGCGCGCCGACGCCCAGCGCAACATCGATGCACTGCTGTCCGCCGCCCGCACCGTGTTCGCCCGCGACGGCGTCGACGCCCACGTCAAAGCCATCGCGGCGGAAGCGGGCGTCGGGGTTGCCACGCTGTACCGCCACTTCCCCAAGCGCTCGGACCTGGTGCTGGCGGTGCTGAGCCACGAGGTCGACGAGTGCATCGCGATCGCGCCGGCGCTCTCGGAGTCCTTCCCGCCGCGGATGGCGCTGGCGAAATGGGTGGACCGGTACACGGAGTTCGTCGCCACCAAACGCGGGCTCGCGGCCGCACTCCACTCGGGCGACCCCACCTTCGAGGGCCTGGGCACCCGCCTGCTCCAACGACTGGAACCGGCCTTCGCCGGGCTTTTGGACGCCGCCCGGGCGTCCGGGGAGATCCGCCCGGACATTTCGGCCGACGACCTGCTGCGCGCCGTGGCCCACCTCTGCGTCCCGGGACCGGATGAGGGAGTGGCGTTCAGCCGGCGGATGGTGAACCTGCTGCTCGATGGCCTCGAGCAGCGGCACGATCAAGAACGATGACTTCGCGCATCCGGCCGACGAGGGCTGGGAAAGATCCTTATTTGACGACATGGAAGGCGGGATGGGCGCACCAGGCCGCCATCGCCGGTGCGTCGAGATAGACGTACTCCTCGACGCGGATGCAGCGACCACCCCTCTCCAGGTCTTCGAACAGGCCCGCGGAAGGACGAGTGCGGAATTCGACGAACACCCAGCCCTCGGTCTGCGCCGCGACCCGCTGTGCCAGCCGGGCCAGCAAGGGGCGCCCGGCAGGGTCGCCGACGAAGAGGTGCAACCCGAGGTCGCAGCGCATCGTCCTGCCGGCAGCCCGCTCGACGACTGCGACTTCGGCGGGATCAGTCTCGCGGTCGGGCCGATCGAGGGAATAGCCGCAGGGAAGCCCGTCAGCGGAGTGCCAGTACCGCGGGTCGGCTGCGTTGCGGTCCAGACCCTCGGCTGCCATCTGCGCCATCACGACCAGCTCCGCGTGTTCGGCGGGGTATGGGAGCAGGCCCTCACCGCCGGTATCCGCACCGTCGAAGTCCGCGGCTCCGACTACATCGGCAAGGACGCCAACGGCATCTACCCCTTTTGATCGCACCGGCGTTGGAGAAGGGCCGCGCCGCGTGGATCAGCGGACACCTGGACATGCCGCACACGTTCACCTTCAACGGCGACGTGGCCAACGCCCTGGTGACGCTCGCCGAGGACGAACGCGCGTGGGGCCGGGCCTGGCACGTGCCCTCCCCGCCGGCGGTGACCATCCGCGAGCTCGCGCGACGCTACGCCCTCGCCGCGGGCCGGGCGCCGATCAAGCTGATCCAGCTGCCGCGCTTCGTGATGCGCACGGCCGGGCTGGTCGTGCCCATCGCGCGCGAGCTGGCCGAAATGGACTACCAGTGGTACGCGCCATTCCGCATGGACGCGACCGAGACGGCGGACACCTTCGGCTTGACCGCCACCGACCTCGACACCGCCATCCACGACCAGGTCGGCGGCGAACACGCAGACGGGGCACGGCTGGGCCGCAGCTGACGTCCGCTCGTGCCTCGGCACGCGGGCTCGACCCCATCCATCAGAGCGGCGGCGCGTAGGCGTTGGAGCTTCAGCGAAACGCGGCGACATTGCGCGCGACCCAGTCGGCGAACGGGCGCGGGGCGCGGCCGAGGACCTGGTGGACGTCCGGGCTGACACGCAGTTCGGCCGGGCTCGGGGAGCCGAGGATGTCCAGGGTGTCGTCGGCGAGCTCGCCCGGCATGGTCCGGGTCATGCCGGCCTTGGCCTCCTCGCGGGTGAGCTCGTGGAACCGCACCGGCGAGCCCAGCGCGGCGGCGATGACCTCCGTCTGCTGCCGCGGCGTGATCACCTCGGGGCCGGTCAGCTCGTACACCTGCCCGGTGTGCCGGTCGTCCAGCAGGCAGGCCGCGGCGACGTCGGCGATGTCCACCGGGTCGATGATCGGCACCCCCGTGTCGCCGAAGGGCGCGGCGACCACCTGCCGGGTGCGGACGGACTCGGCCCACCACAGGGCGTTGGAGGCGAAGCCACCCGGCCGCAGGATGGTCCAGTCCAGGCCGGACTCCCGCAGCAGGTCCTCCAGCGCCCGCATCGCGATCCGCGTCGTGCCGAACGGCCTGGTGGCCACGCCCAGCGAGGACAGCAGGACGACCCGGCGCACCCCGCCGGCCGCGGCCTTGCCGATGACGTCGGCCGGGCCGGCTCCGGCGGCGTGCAGGTCGCCGGACAGCAACAGGAACAACGCCTTCGCCCCGGCCAGCGCGGGTTCGAGGCCGGCGGGCCCGGCCAGGTCGGCCGTCACGTGCCGGACGCCGTCCGGCACCGCCGCGGCGTGCCGCGACACCGCCGTCACCTGCTGCCCCGCCTCGGCCAGCGCCTGCGTCAACGGCCGGCCCACATTTCCGGTCGCCCCGGTCACCACGATCATGAACAGCTCCCTTGTCGATGTTCTCGTGGCGTCGACGCTACGAAACCGGGCTAACTCTCGGTAAGGGCATACCTTTGGGTAAGCTCATGACATGACGGGAGGCGCACAGCTCACACGGTCTGGCGGCGAGGCGCGGTATGAGGTGTTTCACACCGACTGCGCGGCGCGCGAAGTGGTCGACCACGTGACCAGCCGCTGGGGCGTCTGGGTCTTGATCTCCTTGCAGCGCAACGACCTCCGGTTCTACGAGCTGCGGGAGAGCATCCAGGGCATCAGCGAGAAGATGCTCGCCCAGTCCCTGCGCGCCCTGGTCCAGGACGGCCTCGTCTGGCGGCGGGTCGAGCCGACGACGCCACCCCAGGTCACCTACGGGCTGACCGAATTCGGCCGGGAGGTCGGCGAGCCGCTGGCGGAGCTGTTCGGCCGGATCACCCGACGGCTGTCACCAGGCAGTGCGGGCTAGCGCGCGGTCCTGACGCCGAGCGGTAACCCGTGCCCGGATAGGCTGCCCCGCCATGTGGCCTGGGGTGTCGGTGTCCGGAACCGGTGGCGTTG
Source organism: Amycolatopsis sp. NPDC004169 (assembly GCF_040610315.1). Taxonomy (NCBI): domain Bacteria; kingdom Bacillati; phylum Actinomycetota; class Actinomycetes; order Pseudonocardiales; family Pseudonocardiaceae; genus Amycolatopsis; species Amycolatopsis sp. NPDC004169. Next base: position 137,212 of record NZ_JBEXMD010000009.1, on the reverse strand, counting down.
TCGCGGCAGCCGACATCGCCGCGTTCTCACAAAAGCACGGGATGCCGCTGCCGGGCGCCTTGGCCGAGCTCTACCGGGAAGCCGGAGTCGGCACATTCGGTGGTTTCCTGCACTTCGAAGCGCCGGACGAAATGTGCACGCACCGGGAACTCATCGAGGACCTGATCGACGAGGACGACGAGGAGGAGCTGGCACCGACCGCCGACGTCATCGTCTTCGCCCGCACCGACAACAGGGACATGTGTGGCTGGCACGCCGCCGACCTCGCCGCCGGCGAGGACCGTGTCGTCCGGCTCGACGGCTTCGACGAGGAACCGCTCGCCGGCTCGACCCGTCGATTCCTCGACGGCCTGCCCGGCACCGACTACTTCGGCTTCGGTGTCCTCGCCCCGACCTACCGGCGCCACGACTGGCGCGCATAGGCGAACACGACGCCACGAGGTTTCTCCCGCTAACGCCCCTCGCGTGGCGCGGCAGCGGCCGGCAGATCAGCGGCGACCGCGGAAAGATCCGCAGCACTCTCGGCCAACAGCGTGGCGAAGCCGTCCTCGCCGAGTACCCAGCGTCTGGTCGCCGTCCCCAGGATGGCCATGCCCAAAGCCGTTGCCAGCCTTGACGTCTGCTCGTCGTGGCCCCTGCCGCGTAGCGCCGCCGCTGTTGCCTCGGACAGCATTGCTTCCTTGATCAAGCTGCGCTCCCGCAACGGCGGGTTGGCCGCGATGACCGCCCGCAGCTCGATCAGCAGTTCGCGCGGTCGCAGCACCTCGGGGACCGCCGTGAACGCGGCCATCAGCGTTGCCAGCGCACCCGTTCCCGCCGGCACCTCGGCGATGCCCGCCTCCAGACACGCCTGCAGCTCGTCGCCGGCGAAGAGAACCTCTCTCTTGTCGGTGAACCAGCGGTAGAACGATCGCTCGGTCAAGCCCGCGTGCTTGGCGATCTGGGCCACCGTCGTGCGGTCGTAGCCCTGATCACGGAACAACTCCAGCGCCGCGCGCTCGAGCCGCTCACGGGTGTTGCCCTCCCAGCGTGCCATGGGCCCAGCATAGTGACAGCAGATGCTGTCGTCACCGTGGTACCGTCGAGTGACGACAGCATCTGCTGTCACTCACCCCCTTGTCAGGAGATCGCCATGCGCACCCTGCGTTTCCACCACACCGGTGAGCCCCTCGACGTCCTGCGGCTCGAGGAAACCGAACCGCCTCGGCCGGGACCGGGGCAGATCCGGGTCGCCGTGGAGGTCTGCACGGTCAACCCCGCCGATCTGGCCCTGTGCCGGGGCCTCTACCCCGGCGATCTGCCCCGCGGCGTCGGGCTCGAAGTCGCCGGCACCGTCGATGCCGTCGGCGACGACGTGACCGGCGTCCGGCTCGGGGACGCGGTGTTCGGGCCCGCTCCGTTCACCGGACCCACCGCGGGCGCGTCCGATCACGCGCTGCTCGACGTCTGGTTCCCGCGGCCACCCGCCCTCGAACCGGCGGCCGCCGCCGCGTTGCCCATGGCCGTCGACACCGCGCAACTCGGCCTCGACCTGCTCGACCTCACCGCCGGCACGACCCTGCTGGTCAGCGGCGGCGGTGCCACCACGGGCTTCGCCGCCGTGCAGCTCGCCCGCCGGAACGGGGCGCGGGTGCTCGCCACCGCCGGCCTTGCCCACGCCGACGCCCTGCGCGCCACCGGAGCCGAGGTCACGCCCTACGGCCAGGGCATGGCCGAGCGGATCCGCGAACTGGCGGGCGGCCCCGTCGACGTCGTCCTCGACGTGTCGCCGCCCGACGAGGCCACCATCCCGGAACTCCTGCGCACGGTCACCGATCCGCGGCACGTCCTGACCATCAGCAATCTGGCCCAGGCCCGGGCATCCGGCGCTCGCGACGCGTTCACCGAGGGGCCTCTCGGGCACCGCTACGACGTCGTCGCGGAGTGCGCGCGGCTCGCCGCCGAGGGGCGCTTCGGGATTCCCGTCGCCCGCGTCATCCCCCTCGACGACTGGCGCGAAGCCATCGAACTAGCGCAGTCACCACGCCCGGGCGGCAAGGTCGTCCTCCGGATCGCCGAGCCCCGGTGAGGCGGCTCAGGCGCCCTCACGGGCGAAGTACGGTTCCGCCGCTGCCAACCGCGGCACCGGAACGCCCAGCCGCCGCGCTTCGGCCAGGGTGTCCCGGCAGACCTCACGCGGCTCCTCCGCGTCCGGGTCGGAATGCGCCGCGAAGCTCTCCCGCGCGAGCGCGACACGGGCGGTCAGCCAGGCGAGCACGGGAGCCGTCAGGCAGGTGGGCGCCCGGAACAGCAGCAGACCACCCCGGTGACGGCGCAGGTCGACGCCGCGCGCCTCGAGGAGCGGCAGCAGCTCGCGGCCGGTCAGCAGCGCCTCGCGGATGCTGCCCGTCGACCCGGTCAGCCGGGACAGGGAACCCTGGCGCACTCCTTGGGAAAGCAGGCCGGCGTCCGACGCGAAATGGACCCACAGCCAGCCACGGAAGTCGGGGCGCTCCCTGATCCGCAGCCCCGCTTGGCGGAACGCCTCGCGTACGGCCCGCTCGCGGTCGGTCGGGGGCCTGCCGAAGGTGCCGAAGATGACCGATCGCAGCAGCTGGCCGTGGAGCACGCCGTCCGCGCCGAAACCACCGCCCGCACCGGGAAAGCCCCAGGCGACCTGCTCGGCGGGAAGGGCGCCGATCGCGGCCGCCGGCTCGGTCCAGATGTTGCCGAAGACCAGGACCGTCGCCCGGCCGATCCGCGGGGCCAGGAAGGCCGCCGCCTCCGGGAGGCGGTGGTGCGGCACGCTGAGCACGATGAGGTCGAAGTCGTGGTCCGGCGCCAGCTCCTCGCGGTAGCGCACCGGCCACTTCTCGACGACGCGCTGCCCCCGCACCCGGCGCCGCGTGTCGAGCAGCTCCAGGTCCACCGCGTCCCCGTACGTCGCCGCGCGGCCCGGGCGGACGTAGAACTCGACGTCGTGGCCGGCTCGTTGCAAGGCCCAGCCGTAGATGGTGGCGACCACGCCTCGGCCGAACATCAGGATCTTCACACTGCACCTCGTGCGGTAGGATTGATTTGGAGATCATCTCCACTTAGAAAATATGGAGGTCATCTCCATTTGTCAACGCGAGGGAGCGCATGACCGCCGACAAGCCGCTGCGGGCCGACGCCCGGCGCAAGCGCGAGGCCCTGCTCGCCAAGGCGCGGGAGGTCTTCGACGCCGGCGACTTCTTCGACCTGCGCTTCGACGACTTCGCCCGGTTGGCCGGCGTGGGCACCGGCACGCTGTACCGCCACTTCCCCACCCGGGAGGCGCTGGCCGAGGCGGTCTACCGCGGGGAGGTCGCCACGCTGTGCGAGCGCGCCCGCGAACTGCAGGCCACGCTGCCCGCGGCGGAGGCGCTGGCGAAGTTCCTGCGGGACACGGTCGACCACATCGGCGCCCACGTGGGCCTGGCCCGGACACTGGCCACGCTCATGGCGGCCGGCTCGGACGCCCTCGCCGACGGCAGCCGGGAACTGGAGCAGGCGGTCACCGACCTGGTCACCGCGGCCGTGCGGGACGGCACCGTCCGCGACGACGTGAGCCCCGGCGCGATCATGATGGCCCTGCACGGCATCGGCGCGGCCCACGACCGCCCGGAGTGGCGGACCGAAGCCGACGGTGTCATCACCCTCGTGCTGGCCGGGCTGCGCCCAGGCTAGCGCGCACGATCCGACCAGCACTGGCCGATATCGGGGTGCACCGGGTTCGGATCTGTGGCACGTTGCCTCCGTGCAGAACGACCACCCGGCGACTTCGAACGCGCCGAAACCGGATGTTCGCATCGTGCAGCTGACCGGCCCCACGCTCGACGCACTCGCCCGCGGCGACCTGGCCGGAGCGAACGCGACCAGTCCGGTACCCCTGACGGCCTACCTCGCCGGCCCGGACCGGCGCCGGTTGTGGGAGAGGCGCAGCAGGCAGGTCGCCGCGGATCCCGGCAGCGCCGCCTGGGTCACCGGCGTGATCTGGGACCGGCAACGGGAATCGGCCGTCGGAACGGCCGGTTACCACGGACCGCCCGACACCGCGGGAATGGTGGAGATCGGCTACGCCGTCGACCCGGCACACCGGCGGCGCGGTTACGCGCGGGCGGCGCTGGAGTCGTTGCTGGCGCGCGCCGCCCGCGAGCCGCGGGTGCACACCGTCCGGGTCACGATCAGCCCCGGCAACACCGCCTCCTACCGGCTGGCCTCGCAGTACGGCTTCGTCGAGGTCGGCGAAGACCGGGACGACGAGGACGGGCTCGGGATCATCTACGAAATCCCGGCAACCCGGTCATAGCCACGCTTTGCGGGGCGACGCCGGGCGTCGCCCCGCAAAGCTGTTTCCTGCTAACGGATCTCGAACGGTGCCGACACGTCCACCGCGTACGGGGTCGTGGTGTTCTTGTTCAGCTGCAGCACATAACTGCCCGGCACCACCACGGGCGGCCCCGACGCGTCGATGTCCGACCCGCTCGCCGCCAGCGTGCTCGCCGGGAACGTCACCTTCACGACCTGGGACCGGCCCGGCTCGAGCGTCACCCTGGCGAAGCCGACCAGCCGCTGCGGCGGGACGGCCACCGGGCTCACCGGCTGGGCCACGTACACCGGCACGATGTCCGTGCCCGCGCGGGTTCCGGTGTTGGTGACCGTGAACGTCGCGGTGGCCGTGCCGTTCCGTGCGACCTTCGGCGTCACCGCCAGGTTCGTGTGGGTGAACGTCGTGTACGACAGGCCATAGCCGAACGGGTACTGCGGGTTGTACGCGTTGCCCGGACCGGACGCCGTGCTGGGCAGCTGGTCGAAGAACTTCGGCTGGTCGCCGAGCGGGGACGGGGCCGTGCCGGCGAAATCGGCGCCGACCGCCGGTGCGTCGGACGGCCAGCTGATCGGCAGCTTGCCCGCCGGGTTCGCCTTGCCGAACAGGACGTCCGCCACCGCGGTGCCGGTTTCCGTGCTGCCCTGGTAGGCCATCAGCACGGCGTTCGCCTTCTCCGCCGGGCCCAGCCCGACCGGACGGCCCGCCACGACCACGACGATCACCGGCTTGCCGGTCGCCTCCAGCGCGGAGATGAGCGCCTGCTGGTCGGGGGCCAGCGCCGGTGCCGGGTTGTCGCCCAGCCCTTCCGCGTACGCCTTCTCCCCCACCACCGCGACGTACGCACTGGTGTCCGCCGCGGCCGCGACGGCACTGGCCTGGTCCGGCGCGTAGACCGCGGCCGGGTTCGCGGCCCGGATCCCGTTCAGCACCGTGGTGCCCGGCGGGATCTGGTTCTCCGGGCCCATGCAGCACACGTGCCCGGCACCGGCCACGCCCTGCCAGCTCACGCTCCAGCCGCCGAGCTGGTTGGTCATCGAGTCCGCGCTCGGACCGGTGACCACGACCTTCGCGCCGGACGGCAACGGCAGCGCGTTGTTTTCGTTGCGCAGCAGGGTGATCGACTCGCGCGCGGCCTTCGCCGTCTGGTCGCGGCCCGCGGTGACGGCGGCGTTGGCCGCGTTCGCGTCGACGCACGGTTTCGCCGGGTCGGCCACGCACGGCTGGTCGAACAGGCCGAGCTGGAACTTCAGCGTGAGGATGCGGCGCACGGCCTGGTCGATCCGCGCCCGCGAGATCTGGCCGGTGTCGACGGCCTGCAGGATCGCGGCCTGCCACCCCGCCGCGTCGGAGACCTGCATGCTCATGTCGACACCCGCGTTCACGGCCGCGGCGATGGCGCCCGGCAGGTCCGCCGCGATGTGGTAGGCGGTCTGCAACGCCGTGACGTCCTGGTAGTCGCTGATCACGACGCCCTGGAAGTGCAGCTGGCCGCGCAGGATGTCCGTGAGCAGGTGGTGCGACGAGGTGGCGGGAACACCGTTGATCGAACCGGAGTTGACCATCACCGTCCCGGCGCCGGCGTCGATCCCGGCCGCGTACGGCGGCAGGATGGTCGTCTGGAGGTAGTTCATCGGCAGCAGCGCCTCGGCCCGGTCGTGGCCGTTGATCGACTGCGAGTACCCGGCGAAGTGCTTGACCGTCGCGCTGACGTTCAGCTCGCCGCGCCTGCCCGGCGTCTGCATGCCCTTGATGTTCGCGGCGCCCATGGCGGCCGACAGGACCGGCTGCTCGGCCCACGTCTCGTAGGTGCGGCCCCAGCGGTTGTCGCGCGCGATGTCCTGGACCGGCGCGAAGTTCCAGTTCCAGCCGGTGGCGCGCAGGGCGTCCGCGGTCGCCTTGCCGCCGGCCTGGGCGAGCGCGGGGTCCCAGGTGGCGCCCATGCCGATGGAGTGCGGGAACAGCGGCGCCTGCCACGGGTGGCCGAAGCCGTGCACCGCGTCGATGCCGAACACGACCGGCAGGTGCAGGCGTGAGTTCTTGATCGCGAACTGCTGGATGGTGTTGTACTCGGTGGCCCAGTCGTAGCCGGTGTTGCCGACGCCGCCCTTGCCCGTGGTGTCGACCGGGTTCTCGGTCCCGCCCGCGAGGACCGAGCCGACGTTGGCGTCGATCAGGATCTTCTTCATGCACTCGGGGTTGGGCAGGTTGAAGCCGTTGTTGCCGCAGGTGGTGCCGTTCGGGTCGGTCAGCGTGCTGACCAGCTGCTGGTCCATCTGCCCGACCTTCTCGGGCAGCGTCATCGCGTGCAGCAGCGCCTCTACCCGCGCCGGCACCGGGCGATGGGTGTCGAGCCAGGGTGTGACGGCGGGTTCGGCACTGCTACTGGCGGTGAACGCGGGAACCGCGAGCAGGGCCGCCGCCGCGAACACCGTGACGGTGGCGCGGGTACTGCGTCTGTGGTTGCGGAACACCTGAACTCCTTCAGCCGTGGTCGGCGCAGACCGGCCGGATGGGGTGCGAGGGCACCGTAGGCAGCTTCTGACGGGCTGTAAAGCGCCGAACGGCGGCCGGGCCTTCGCTTCTTCACGACTTGGAGTAAGTGGTGGCCTTGGTCAGGAGGGTGTCGAGCCCTGCGGTCAGGGCCGGTTCCGGCGCCGTTCCCGCTGGGCCTGCAGAACCGTGAAGTTGTAGAGGCGTGTTTCGTCGATCCGCACCACCCGGCTTCGGTGGCGACGGCGTCGGGGAAGAAGGGACCACGGTCGATGTGCGACAAGGTGAAGCCCTGACGCCAACGGCGGTCACAAGGGTGAAAGTTCTCCTCCCGCCGGAAACCGTGCTCGCCGGTCCACCAGCGGACCAGGCCGGGACTCTCCGGCGGGGTGATCGCCGCGTAGCCGAACCGGCCGTCGGGCGGGAGGTGGTCGCGGTATCGCTCGGCCTGGATCGCCTCGAAACGGCGGGCGGCCTCCTCGTCGATCCGCACCGTCTCGCGCTCGCTCGCGCCCCTCGCGCCGTTCGGTGCGATCGGCCTCTCGGCGTGCACCCACTCGAGCTCTCGGTTGAAGTTCTCTTCGAGGAATATCCCCGGCAGGAACTCCCGAATCCGGATCACCGTGGACGGGTCGAGGACGTCCGGGTGGAACTCGTTGACGACAGCCCGGTACTCGTAGTCCGACGGCGGCACGGAACTGACCGGTACGAGGCCGAAAGTGTGATCCGGTTCACTCATCCGCTCCCCCGGGTCGACCGGCTAGTTGACGTAGGCATCCCAGGCCGGCAGGGCGTCCGCAGCCGCCCCGCAGGCCTTCAGCGTGACGTGGTTGATCCGTCCGCCGGGCTGTTCCCCGGTGAGGCAGGTACCGGTGACGTTGTTCCGCAGCTGGTAGTAGCCCGACGTCGCCGCCACCATCCGCCACAGCGCCGCCGGGTCGGAGGCGAGGCAGTCGCGCATCACCGCTTCGCCCGAGCGGGCGACGAGGCAGAGCCGCGTGCTCTGCTGCCGCAGCGCGGTGGGCGCCGTTCCCAGCGTCGCGATCCACGCCTGGTACGTCCCCCGGTTGCACGCCGTGGTGTACGGCCCGTAGTCGGACCGGTAGTCCAGGCACTCGCCGTTTCCCCGGTTTTCCCAGCTCACGTAGACCGCGGCGTGGGCCGGGACGGTGCCCAGCCCGACCATCAGCGCGACCGCCGAGCCCACTGCCGCCGACTTCCTCCAGAACGCGCGCATCCGCCGGTCCCTCCTTCGCCGATCGAACACTTCGGACATTAAACGGGCGCGTTGTACGTTGTCCACGAGTTGTCGACACCGGTGGAAACCCGCTGGCCGCGGGGCTGGAGGCACTGTGCTGGAAGCGCTGGGCATGACGCCCGACGAAGAACGGGTCTACCGGGTGATCGTCGGCGGGTACCGGACCGCGCCCGACGAGATCGCCGCCCGGAGCGGCGTGCGCCGTGGTGACGTCGAACCCATCCTGGACGTCCTGCTGGCGAAGGGGCTCGTCAACCGGGCCGACGGGCACTTCGTGTCCGCTCCGCCGGACGTCTCCCTCGGGCCTCTGCTGGTCGACGGCCAGGAGAAGCTCGAAGCCGCCAGGGCCGCCGTGTCCCAGCTCGCCGAGGAGTACCGCGGCAGCGCCCGGCGGCGGGACTCCGCGCAGCTCGTCGAGGTCATCACCGGGGTCGACGCGATCCGGCGGCAGGCCCTCGCCATCCAGCGCAGCGCGCGCGAAGAGTCACTCTGGTTCTGCCTGGAGGGCAACGTCGCGATGGCGGCATCGGAGAACGTCGAGGAGGCGCTGGCCCAGGCCCGCGGTGTGCAGTACCGCGTCATCTACGAGACCGGCCTGCTCGAAGAACCCGGCCGGATCGTCAACGTCCTGGAAGGGATCGAAGGCGGCGAGATCGCCCGCTCGATCTCCAAGCTTCCCGTGCGCCTGGCCATCTCCGACCGCTCGGTGGCGCTGTGCCCGCTGGTCAGCCACGACAGCACCGGCGAGCCCACGGCCGCGCTCGTCCGGGAAAGCAGCCTGCTCTCCGCGCTGGTCGCGTTGTTCGAGGTCTACTGGGAACGCGCGTCACCGCTGCGGATCGGGGACACCGCGCCCACGCCGCACCTCGACCCCGACGAACGGCGGCTGCTGTCCCTGCTCATCGGCGGGGTCAGCGACAAGTCGATCGCCACCCAGCTCAACGTCAGCTACCGGACCGTCCAGCGGCGCCTGCAGGACCTCATGCGCCGGGTGAACGCCCGCACCCGGATGCAGCTGGCCTGGCAGGCCAGCAAGCTCGGCTGGCTGGACGAGCCGAGCCCCGGGTACCTCCTGCCGCGAAGCGGGAGGCACCCGGAGCCCTTGAGCGACGCCGCCGCTAGCTGAGCCCGTACGCCCGCAGCACCGTCTGGTCGACGGCGTTGCCCGCGCTGTCGGTGGCCTGCACCCGCAACGCGACGTAGGAGTTCGTGGCACGGAGCGACGGGTGGTCGATCGTGGCCTCGTAGGACTTCCCGGTGCGCTTGACGTCGACCGCGCGCCAGGTCTTGCCGTCGTCGTAGGACGCCCAGGCCTTCACCGAGCGCACGTCCGGCGCGGCCATCCCGTCCTGGAACCGGGCGCTCAGGCCGATCCTGGCCTTGCGGCCCGCCGGGAGCCGGTTGCCGGCGTCCGCGTCGACCGCGTAGTCCAGCTGCAGCAGCGGGAGCAGCGCCGGGGACGCCGACCGGGCCGAGCGGAACGTCCACGACGTCTGCGTGCTGGTGCCGAACAGCCACTCCGGCGAGTCACGGCGCACCGACAGGTCGAGCCGGTAGGTCGCCGGGTCCGCGCCGGCCGGGAACGTGCCGAACGCGTACGGCTGCTCCGACACGAGCTTGCCGTCGCGGAACAGCTTCGCCGACGTGACGGCCGGCCCGGCCTGGTCGTCGCCTTCGTTGAAGCCGTAGTGCCCGGCCTCGCTGTCGACGAACTCCGGGATCCGGATCTGCAGCTTGTCCCCTTCGCGGGTCGACTCCGCGCCCGGCACGCCCCGCGGGATGGCCGGCCGGACGACCGGCGCGAACCAGTCCTCGGTGATGTTCTCCTTGCCCGTGTACGTGCGCGGCGCCGCGGTCATGCCGCCCTGGAGCGGGGACATCTCGTCCCAGATCAGGCCGTGCTTGACCCGGTGCTGCCACAGGACGTCCCCGGAGCTGACGTACTCCACCCGCGTCGACGGCGTCGTCACGTACCGCTGGTACTCGTTGACGGCGAAGTCCTGCCACGGCTTCCAGGCGAACCGCTGTTCCTTGGCCTCCCCGCCGCTGCCGGTCTGGCGGTAGTGGGTGGTGACGGTCGCGGTGTTCGCCGCGGTGACCCGGTGGACGGGCTTGTCCGGGATCCGGTCGCGCTCGGTCTGCACCACGTCGTAGAGGTACGGGCTGACCGCGACCCCTTGCAGGCTCAGGAAAACCGGGAACCGCTTGATCTTCTCGAGCAGCGCGAGCCCCTCGTCCCGGTCGAGCTGGACGGTCGGGATCCTGAGGAACGGCGCCGCGCTGATCGACGGCACCGAGGCGGTGCCCCAGCCGTCCGGCACGACGATGAAGACGATCGCCGCCCCGGCGTCCGCGGCCGCGCGGGCGACCTCGTCGCGGTTGTAGTCCGCCGGGTCCGGGTCGACGATCGCGGCCTTCCCGCGCACGTTCTTGAAGTCCGCCGGCTTGCCGCGCCCCGCGGAGACGGCCTGCAGCAGCCGCCAGCCGTCCAGTTTGGGCGAGCCGGCGAGGTAGCGGTTCGTCAACGCGTCCCGGCCGCCCAGGACGTTCACCGTCAACGGCGGCGCGATCCGCGACCAGCGGGACCCGAACTCGAAGGCGCCGGTGGTCACCTTCGGGGTCGGGGTGACGCGGAGTTCGCGGGTGTAGTCGAACTGCATGGCGTAGTTCGCGATCCGGCGCGGACCGAGTTCCCGGTAGGTGTAGTAGCTCCAGATCCCGGCCTGTTCGGACGGTTGCGGGGTCTGGATGTCCACCTTCACCGCCTTGCGGGCGTCCAGCACCACGGTCGTGTCGCTGCTGATCCGTAGCTCCGGCAGGACGACCTGGGAGACGGTGAGGCCGTCCCGGGTCCCGTCGACCTCGGCGGTCAGGTAGTACACGCCGTCGCCGAGCTCGACCGTCAGGCTTTCGCCGCCCAGCCAGGTGTTGACGTCGAAGCGGTAGTCCTCGCCGTACATCAGCAGCCACGGCGCCACGGTCGGCTTGCCCTGCAGGTCGAGCGCGGTGAGGGTGACCTTGTGCTTCGGCGCGGTCTTGTCCGCGCCGAGCGCGGTGTGCACGACCACGCCGCCGGCGGTCGCGGTGAGCCGTCCGCTGTAGGTGCCCGCCGCCAGTTTCGCCGGGTCGCCGGTGACCGTGACGGTCGCCCGCCCGCCGGCCGGAACGTCCACAGTGGATTTGTCGACCCGGATGCCGTCGGCGGCGGGGACACCGGCGAGGGACTTGGCGTCGAGCGCGAGCTTCAGCGAAACCGGGGTGGTTCCGGCGTTGGTGTAGGTGACCTGCTTGGCCACCGGCGCCTTGCCGTTCTCGACCGCGCCGAGGTCGAGCGTGCCGGTCCCGAAGACCTTCTGCTTGACCGCGCGGGCCACGTCGACCCGGCCGCCGCCCTGCTCGAACACCGAGAGCCCGGTCGCGGTGAGCGACGTGCTGGCCAACGCGTCCTTCAGCTGCCTGCCCGTCCAGTCGGGGTGCTGCTGGGCGAGGATCGCCGCGGCGCCGGCGACGTGCGGCGTGGCCATCGACGTGCCGGAGGCGGCGGTGTAGTGGTCGTCGACGACGTCGCCCATGGCGGTTCCCGCGGCGCGGGCGGCGACGATGCCGACGCCGGGCGCGGTGATGTCCGGCTTGACGGCGTTGTCGCCCAGGCGCGGGCCACGGCTGGAGAACGACGCCAGTTTCTCGTCACGGCCGACCGCGCCGACGGTCAGCGCCGCTTCGGCGGTGCCCGGCGAGCCGACCGTGTAGGCGCCCTGGTCGCCGTCGTTGCCCGCGGCCACCACGAAGAGCGTTCCGGTCTGCTCGCTGAGCGCGTTGAGGCCGACGCTGAGCGCGTCGGTGCCGTCGGTCGGGCCGCCGCCGAGGCTCATGTTGACCGCCTTGGCGCCCGAGTGCGCGGCCCACTCCATCCCGGCGAGGACCCAGGACTCGTAGCCGAAGCCGTCGTCGTCGAGCACCTTGCCGACGAGCAGTTTCGCGCCCGGCGCGGCACCCTTGAGCCTGCCGCCCGAAGCGGCGCCGGAACCCGCGATCGTCGAGGCGACGTGCGTGCCGTGGCCGAAGTGGTCGGTCGTGTCGGGGCTGGTCGTGAAGTTGACCGCCTCGCTCACCCGCCCGGCCAGGTCGGGGTGGGTGGGGTCGTAGCCGGTGTCGAGCACGGCGACCGTGGTGCCGGTGCCGTCGTAGCCCGCGGCCCACGCCTCGGGGGCGCCGATCTGCGGGACACTGCGGTCGAGGGAGACGCGGACCTTGCGGTCCAGGGAGATCCGCTCGATGTTCCCGGACGAGGCCCAGAACGCGGCGGCGGTGGCCTTGCGGGCGCGCGCGGACCGGCCGTTGACGCTGCTCAGCGTCGCGCCGAGGTCGGCGTTCGCGGTGGTTTTCCGGAGGTCGGTGCCCTTGCCGTAGGTGAGGATCAGCGGCAGGCTCGCCGACTGCTCGTCGGCGTAGCCCTCGGCGATCAGCTCGGTGACGTCGAAGAGGGTCCGGTCGACCTGCTTCGAGGCCAGCCGCGGGGTGACGTCCTCGGGGAAGACGCTGAGGTGGCCGTCGACCTCCTGCTGGTGGAACCGGATCTTCTCCCGGCCCGGCGCGGGCTGGACGGTGGCGGCCTGCTTGCCGCCGGGCTGCCGTTCGACCTGGACGACGTCCCCGGTGAGCAGGGTGACCGAATGGCGTTCGGCACCCGCGGCGGACGCTGCCGCGTGCGGGCCGGGCGCCGCGTTCGCGACTCCGGCGGTGCCCGCGGCGAGGGTGCCGACGCAGGCCACGACCACTACAGATGATCTCCAGTGCATCGCACCAGGCTCGCCCCGGCGCCGTGATCCGTCACTAGGGCGGGCGCGTCCGAATCACGACACGTCGCATCTTCGTCAGCGGGGGAACGCCGCCACGAGGAGCCGCCGGAGCTCGCGCCGATCGTGGTCGCCGAGCCCGGAAAGGACCCGGTCTTCGGCCTCGGCCACCGCCGGGTCGAGGCGCGCGAGCACGGCCACGCCCTCGCGCGTCAGCGAGGCGGGCAGCGACCTGCCGGACGACACCGTGGCCGGTCGCGTCACCAGGCCGCGCTCCTGCAGCTCGCGCACGACCTTGTTCATCGCCTGCGGCGACACCTGGGCCTCGCGGGCCAGCTCGGCGTTGGACTTCGGCGACTGCGCCAGCATCCGCAGGCAGACGTACGCGGGCGCGGCCAGGTCCGCGGGTCCGAGCACGGTGGCGGCCACCTCGGCGCGCAGGGCGGCGGTGACCCGGTGCAGCAGGTAGCCGAGCGGCTCGTCGCGGAAGCTGTCCATGTCAACCATGTTGACATGTATCAACCTGGTTGACACTCTGGGGTGCATGACGAACCCCTCCTTGTTCGACTCCGCCTACCGCGGCCAGGCTCCCGAGATGGGGCCGGGCCTGCGGCCGCCGTGGAGCCTCGGTGAACCACAACCCGAGATCGCCGCGCTCATCGACGCCGGCCTCTTCCACGGCGAAGTCCTCGACGCCGGCTGCGGCGAGGGCGCGACGTCGCTCCACCTCGCCGAGCGGGGCTTCACGACGGTCGGTCTGGACCTGTCCCTGACCGCGATCGAGCTCGCGCGGGCGGAGGCGGCCCGGCGCCGCGTGCCGAACGCCCGCTTCGAGGTCGCCGACATCAGCACGTTCACCGGCTACGACGGCCGGTTCGGCACGATCGTCGACAGCACCCTGTTCCACTCGATGCCGGTCGAGCTGCGCCACGGCTACCAGGAATCGATCGTGCGCGCAGCGGCGCCCGGCGCGTCCTACTTCGTGCTGGTCTTCGACAGCGCGACCGTGCCATCGGACAAGGTCAACCCGGTCTCCGCGGCGGAACTGCGGGAGGTGGTGGGCGCGTACTGGACGATCGACGAGATCCGGCCGGCCCGCATCCACGCCGAAGTCCCCGAGAACTTCCCGGACTTCGCGGGCTTCGCCGGTAGCGACGTGCGGGACGAGGGCAACGGCCGCAAGTCGGTCCCCGCCTGGCTGCTGTCGGCGCACCTGTCCTGACTTCACCACGCCGTGCTCGAACCGGTCCTCAGATCCAGCCGCGCCGGGTGGCTTCCCTCGCGATCTGGAACCGCGTCTGCGCCCCGACCCGGGTCATCAGCTTGGTGACGTGCCGCTGGACGGTCCGCTCGCTCCAGCCCAGCGCCCGCCCGGCGGCCTTGTCGGTCGCGCCGGAAGCCAGCAGCATCAGCAGTTTCGCCTCCTCCGCGGACAGCTCGCCCGGCTCGGCCGGGCCGAGCCGCACCGGCACGCTGCGCGTCCACACCGCCTCGAACAACGCGATCAGCGCGTCCAGCAGCGGTGACGGGTGGATGAGGTAGGACGCGGTGAGCGCGGGGTCGCCGGGGCGCATCAGCGGGATGATCGCGAGCCGGTCGTCGGCGATCGCCAGCTTCATCGGGACGTCGGCGTCGATCCTGGCCTGCTCGCCGTGGCGCATCCCGAGCTCGATGTCGTGGATGCGCCCGGGCAGCTCGACCGCGCTCTTGTCGTAGACCACCCGGCACTTCACCCCGCGTCCCAGCAGGCCCAGCTCGACCTCGTTCGAGTCCGAGGCCCCGCGGGGCGCGGCGTACGGCGGCCGGTCGAACCCGCGCATCTGCACCCGGATGTCCTGCTGCATCCGGCCCCAGCGCTCGTTGACCTCGTCCCGCCCGGTGATCACCTCGACCAGCTCGCCGGGGTGCGCGAACCGCGTGCTCGCGCGGTACATCTCCATCAGCGTGCCGATGTGGCGGCGCGTGTCGCGCAGCGCGGCCTCGCGTTCGCGCAGCACCGCCTCGATCGCCCGGTCCGGCGGGACGACGACGTAACGCGTCGGCCGCCCGGCCGCCTGCGTCGCCAGGCCCAGCCCGACGAGTGTCCGCACCACGCGCCGGGTCACCGGCAGCGAACGGTGGGCGTCCTCGGCGAGTTCGGCCGCCGTCGCCCGGGTGCGCCGGACCAGCGCGTCGTAGATCGCCTCCTCCGCGTCACCGAGCCCGATCGGCTCCAGCACCGCCCCACCTCCCCTGTCGGGTTTCCGCCACCTGGCGGGAATTCGCCGCCTCGGTGAGCTTGTCACGCGTTGATCACTCATGCACCGTTTGGACGTCGACGGCGCGCAACCTCACTCGGGGCGCGCCGTCTCGCATGTCCGCCGGAACCTGACGGAGCGAAGGAGTTCCCCCATGTCCCTGTCCGCCTCGCGGACCCGCGGCCGCCGGTTGGCCCTGGCGGTGCTCGTCGCCGCCGGGTCACTCGGCGCCCTGCCGGCGACGGCCGCCGCCGCACCGGACGCGCCTGCCGCCGCGCACCACAAGATCGCCAAGGAACTGCTCGACCGGATCGCCGGTGCCCGGTCCGGTCCGGGCACGCGGTTCGAGGCGGTCGTCGTGCTGAAGGACCGGGGCCTCGCGCCGTCCTCGCCGGACGCGGCGCGCCGGACGCTCACCGACTCGGCGAAGGCCATGCAAGCCCCGGTCACCGACCTGGTCGGCGCCCGCCGCGACCAGGTGGTGAACACGTTCTGGCTCAAGAACATGGTGCTCGTCCGGGCCACCCCGGCCACCCTGGACGCGGTGGCCGCGCTGCCGCTGGTCGACCGCGTCATCCCCAACTTCACGCTGAAGACGCCCACCGAGCCGCAGCGCAAGCAGGCCAAAGCCCAGGCGGACGCGGCCGTCGCGTGGGGCGTGTCGAAGATCGGCGCCGACCGGGTCCAGGCCGGCGGCACCACCGGCGCCGGGGTGCGGGTGGCCATCCTCGACACCGGCATCGACACCGCCCACCCCGACCTCGCGGGCAAGCTGGTGAGCGCCGACCCGGCGAACCCGGAGCACCCCGGTGGCTGGCTGGAGTTCGCCGCCGACGGCTCACCGGTGCACTCCACGCCCCACGACAGCTCCTACCACGGCACGCACGTGGCGGGCACCATCGCGGGCGGCCACAGCTCGGGCACGCAGATCGGCGTCGCCCCGGGCGCGGACCTGATGGCCGGCCTCGTCATCCCGGGCGGCTCCGGCACGCTGGCGCAGGTGATCGCCGGCATGCAGTGGGCGATCGCGCCGTACGACGCCGACGGCAAGCCGGCGGGCAAGCCCGCGAACGTCGTGAGCATGTCGCTCGGTGAAGAGGGCTACAGCAGCGAAATGGTCGAGCCCGCCCGCAACATCCACCTCGCGGGCGCGTTCCCCGCCTTCGCCATCGGCAACGACTGCGTCCCCGGCGGTTCGGCGGCGCCCGGCAACGTCTTCGAGTCGACCGGCGTCGGCGCGACGGACGACGGCGACAACGTGCCGGACTTCTCGTGCGG
Organism: Amycolatopsis sp. NPDC004169; assembly: GCF_040610315.1. Taxonomy (NCBI): domain Bacteria; kingdom Bacillati; phylum Actinomycetota; class Actinomycetes; order Pseudonocardiales; family Pseudonocardiaceae; genus Amycolatopsis; species Amycolatopsis sp. NPDC004169. The sequence goes on along the minus strand of NZ_JBEXMD010000009.1, from coordinate 120,823 downwards.
TGGCGTCGTGCGGAAGAAGGACTGGGTGGACGCCCCGGCGAGCTGGCCGGACAGCTACGTCGTGCCCGACCTGTCCGCGCCGGGCGTGGACGTGCTGTCCTCGCTGCCCGGCGGCGAGTACGGGCTGCTGAGCGGCACGTCGATGGCGACCCCGCACGTCTCGGGCACGGTCGCGCTGATGCTGCAGGCGAACCCGAAGCTGACCCCGGACGAAACCCTCGAAATCCTCACCGGCACGTCGTTCTTCGACAACCGCTACGGCGCGCGGCCGAACACCCGCTTCGGCGCTGGCCGGATCGACGCGGCCGCCGCCGTCGCCGAAGCGCGGCTCGCGAGCGGCATCACCGGCACGGTCACCGCGTCCGGGAAGCCCTTGGCGAAGACCACGATCACGGTCGCGTCCACCGGCCGGTCCTACACCGCTGACGCCGAGGGGCACTTCAAGATCCGGGTGCCCGCCGGCACCTACGACCTCACGCTGTCCCGGTTCGGCTACCGCGACGAGCGGGTGCGGGCCGTGGTGACCACCGGGAAGCAGACGGCACTGCGCGTCACGCTGAAACCGACCCCGCGGGGCACCATCAGCGGCCGCGTCACCTACGGGCCGACCGGTTCGACGGTGCCCGGTGCGACGGTCCGGGTGCTCGACGTGCTCGACGAGCTCACCGCCGTCTCGGACGGCAACGGCCGCTACACCGTCCAGGACGTGCCCGAGGGCACCTACGGGGTGACCGCCTCGGCGGCGGGCATCTCGGCCACGGCCCCGCGGCAGGTCGTCGTGAGCGGGCACCGGCCCGCCGCGGCCGACTTCGCGCTCCCGCGGCCGCCCGCGACGCAGCGGGTCTCGATCACCCGGGACGGCGGGCAGATCCAGGCCCACACCTTCTGGCCGGCCATGAGCGGTGACGGCGGCGTGATCGCGTTCGCCAGCGCGTCCGGCGAGCTCGCGCCCGGCGACACCAACGACGACATGGACGTCTTCGCGCGGGACGGGCGCACCGGGGCGATCGAGCGGATCTCGTCGGCCCCGGACGGCACCGGCGCCGACGCCTGGTCGATCAGCCCGACCATCAGCCCGGACGGGCGGTACGTCGGCTTCCTCAGCGGCGCGGCGAACCTGGTGCCGGGCGACACCAACGGGATCCCCGACTCGTTCGCCCGCGACCGCCGGACCGGCAGGACCGAGCTCATTTCGGTGTCCTCCAGCGGAAAGCAGGCCGACGGGCTGTCCGGGCAGCCGGTGTTCGGCACCGACGGGCGGTACGCGGTCTTCCTCAGCCAGGCCACGAACCTGGTGCCGGGCGACACGAACGGCAAGCAGGACATCTTCCTGCGCGACCGGGTGGCCGGGACCACCGAGCTCGTCTCGGCAGGCGCCGGCGGCGCCCCGGCCGACGGCGACTCGCTCGAGCCGAGCGTCAGCGGCGACGGCCGGTTCGTCGCCTTCGAAAGCGGCGCGGAGAACCTCGTGCCCGGTGCCGGCAACGGCCACCGCGACGTGTTCGTCCGCGACCGGCGGACCGGGACCACGGAGGCGATCCCGGCCCCGGGCGGGGCGGAGGCGACGCAGCCGTCGCTCAGCGCGGACGGCCGGAAGGTGGCCTACGTCATCAGCCCGGCCGACGGGCCGTCGCAGGTCTACGTCTACGACCGGCAGACGCACGCGAACACGCTGGTGTCGCAGGCGGCGACCGGGACCGGCGGGGCCGATTCCTACACGGCGAGCCCGAGGATCAGCGGCGACGGGACCGCGGTCGCGTTCTTCAGCTTCGCCGGCAACCTCGTGCCCGGCGACGGCGACGCCGCGTCCGACGTGTTCGTGCGCGACCTGCGCACGGCGAAGACGGACAAGGTGTCCGGCGCGCTCGGCGGTCAGGAAGGCGATGCCTACAGCGACTTCCCGTCCATCAGCACCGACGGCAAGTACGTGGCGTTCGAAAGCGAGGCGACGAACCTCGTCGAGGACGACACGAACGGGCGCTCGGACATCTTCGTCCGAGACCGGGCTCCCGGACCCTCGCCGCGCTTCGCCGTGGCCGACCTCCGCACCGGCGAAGGCCACGGGTGGTCGCCCGCCCGGGTCACCGCTTCGGTGAAGGACGTCGGCGAAAAGGCCGGCGAGTACCAGGCGGTGCTGTGGGTCGACGGCGTGGTCGCCGCCGAACGGCCGGTCCCGGTGTGGCCGGGCCAGACCGCCTGCGTCACGTTCGAGCTGCCGAACCTGGCCCGCGGCACGCACACCGTGCGGCTCGGCCCGCTGACCGGTTCGGTGACCGTGCGCCGCTGAGCGACCCGGCCGGGAGGGTGGTGCGCCCTCCCGGCCGGGATCGCACGAACGTGTGGGTCCCGTTCGACCCGGTGGGTGGGTTAGATTGAGCGCCCGACGAAAGGGGGATGTGTGGCCGTCTTCAGCCGGGCGTTCCACGGGCGTCGCGAGCAGGACGCCGCCCTGCCGCCGGGGCAGTACCTCACCGAGGACTTGCCCGTCCTCTCGGCCGGGCCGACGCAGCCGGTGTCCACGAGCGACTGGTCGTTCACGGTCACCGCCGAGAGCGGCGAACGGCATGCCTGGACCTGGGCCGAGCTGATGGCGCTGCCCGCCGAGGAGCCGACCGTCGACATCCACTGCGTCACCCGCTGGTCGAAGCTCGGCACGACGTGGCGCGGCGTGTCGCTCGACGTCCTTTTGGAGGACGTCGAAACCGCCGCGGACTACGTGCTGGCGCACAGCCACGGCGGATACACCACGAACCTGCCGCTGGAGGACGTGCTCGACGGCAAGGCGTGGCTCGCCTTCGAGTTCGAGGGCGAGCCCTTGGAGCCGGTGCACGGCGGGCCGGTCCGGCTGCTCGTGCCGCACCTGTACTTCTGGAAGTCCGCCAAGTGGATCAGCGGGCTGCAGCTGCTGCTCGACGACCAGCCCGGGTTCTGGGAAGAGCTCGGCTACCACAACTACGGAGACCCGTGGCGGGAACAGCGCTACGACGGCGACTAGGCCACCGCCGGCTGACCGCCCGGCTCGTCGGAATCCGCGACGAGACGGCCACCGCGCGCACCCTGCGGTTCGCCGTGCCGGGGTGGCCGGGCCACCTCGCCGGGCAGCACGCCGACCTCCGGCTCACGGCCGAGGACGGCTACACCGCGCAGCGCAGCTACTCGCTGTCCGCCCCCGCCGACGGCGAATTCGTCGAACTGACCGTGCAGCTGGTCCCGGGCGGCGAAGTCTCGCCGTACCTCGTGCGCGACATCGAGGTCGGGGACGTCGTCGAGCTGCTCGGCCCGCTCGGCGGCTGGTTCGTCTGGCGGCCGGAGCAGCCCGGCCCGGTGCTGCTGATCGGCGGCGGCTCGGGCGTCGCCCCGCTGATGGCGATGCTGCGCGCCCGCTCGGCGACGAGCCCGCCGTTCCGGCTGCTCTACTCGGTCCGGACCCCTTCGGACGTCTACTTCGCCGGCGAGCTGGACCGCCCGGAGGCGACCGTGCTGTACACGCGGGAGGCGCCGGACGGCGTCGAGCGTGCGCCGCACCGGATCGACGCGGCGGACCTGGCGGCGTACGGGCTGCCCGCCGGGGACGAACCGACCTGTTACGTGTGCGGGCCGACGTCGTTCGTCGAGACGGTCACGGGCCTGCTGATCGACGCCGGCCACGACCCGGCCCGCGTGCGCGCCGAACGCTTCGGAGGGTGAGATGACCGACGACCACCTCGACGGCAACGTCCTGGCCGGGCCGCTGAGCAGCGTGTTCACCGCCGAGGTGACGGCGGCGGTCGCGGTGTGCGCGGGCTGCGGCCGATCCGGTCCGCTCGCCGCGGCCCGCGTGTACGGCGCGCCGATGGGGTACGTCGCCCGGTGCCCCGGCTGCGACCAGGTCCTGCTCCGGTACGCCGAGGCCCCGGCGGGCACCACGCTCGACATGCGCGGGATCGCCACGTTGCGGCTGACCACAGTGGACTGACGGGGCCCGGTGCCCCGGGCTCTTCAGGCCCGTTCGCCGGCCGGCAGCTCGGCGGCCCAGCGGTGCGCGGTCGCGCAGAGCTCGGCTTCGGTGCCGCGGACGTGCTCGACGACCTCGCCGTCGGCCCACAGCATGAGGGCCACCGTGCCGGGCCGGATCGGGGTCAGCCCGATGAGCCGGCGGTAGCCGTCGCGCTCGACGACCCGTTCGGCGGTCAGCCACTGCCCGGTCGTGCCGGTGCGGGTGACCGTCCACGCCGGATCGGCGGCGAGCTCGGCCACGGACCGGGGCACGAAGTCCTGTTCGGGGTGCACGCTGCCCAGCCTGGCACACCAACCCGCTTCCGGTGATCCCTGAATGAATATCGGATGAACAAAGGCCTGACTCGCGTCCGACGCGCCGCCGCTGACCAGGCTCTTCGGCGGGCACCGGCCGGGCACCCGGCACCCGCGTGCGGCCAGTGGTACCACCGTGCCGAAATGATCCACTACGGTGTGCTGGAGCCTGGGGGCCTCGACCACAGGGAGCCGCCATGCCGACCCTCACCACCGTGGCCGACTGGACGATCACCGCGTCCGGCGACACCGCGGCGTTCACCCACGCCACGGACGGCGACTGGGCGCCCCGGGTGTGGAGCGGCCGCGGGCTCGCCGTCGCCGAGGCCGACCTCGCCGCGCTGGACAAGGCGCTGGGCGAGGTGCTGAAGCTGCCGGTGTACTGGCTGGCCCGCACCCGCCGCGGCGACCGCGCGGCCGGTGAGGCCGCGGTCTGGTCGGAGCCGCGGTACGACCCGGACGACGAGTTCGTCTACTTCGCCGGTCCCTGCCGGACGGAACAGCCCGCCGCCGGGTACCGGACGGCGTCGACGTTCGCCATCGACCTGGTCCACCTGCGCGGCCTGCGGATCAGGGTCGCCGCCTACCGCGCGGGCCCCGGCCGCCGCTGAGGCTTCTCTTGTTCACCTCGGGTTCACCTCCCGGTCGTCTCATGGGGCATGTAGTTCCCACGACACCGACCGGAAGGTGAGCGATGAGCACGTTGGACACCATGGCCTCGGAGCAGCTCGACACCCACCTCGCCCAGCTCGAGGAGCGCTTGGGCCGGGACTACACGAACGTCACCCGCAGCCGCCTGCACGCACTGGTCGACCGGGAACGGGCCCGGTTCGCCGGCGCCCGGATCCACGCCTTCGTGCCGATCCTGGTCGAACGGGCGGTCCGGAGCGCGCTGGCGACTGTTTGACGCGGGCCACCTCGGTCAGCGATCGAGCTGGACGAAGCCGAGCAGCGCCGCCGCGGTCCGTCGATCGCCGGGCGAATGCCGACTTCGGCGGTGTAGGCGCCGATCGTGCGGGAGCGGATCGACGGCGGCGCCGGTCCGGGCCGGCCTCGGCTCGCCGCCCCCGGAGCTGATCAAGCCCTTCGCCGCACTGGTCGACCGGGAACGGGCCCGGTTCGCCGGCGCCCGGATCCACGCCTTCGTGCCGATCCTGGTCGAACGGGCGGTCCGGAGCGCGCTGACGACCTGAGAATCGGGAAAGGCGCCGGTGACTCGCTAGGCTCGGGGGAATGGACGCCCGGTCGATCATGTCCCTGGCCGATCTGGCCACCCCGATGGCCGTGCGGGTGGCCGCGACCCTCCGCCTGGCCGACCACGCCGGCCCGGACGGCGCCACGGCGGCGGAGCTCGCCGCCCTGACCGGGACGTCCGCCGCGGCGCTGGCCCGGCTGCTGGACCACCTCGTCACCGCCGGGGTCTTCGCACGGGACGCGGATCACTACCGCCCGACCGCACTCGGCGCCCAGCTGCGGGAGGACGCCCCCGAAGGGGTCCGGCCGCTGCTCGACATCACCTGTGCCGGGGGCCGCGCCGAGCTGGCCTTCGTCGAGCTGCTCTCCGTGGTCACCGACGGCGCTCCCGGCTACCCGCGCCGGTACGGTCGCGAGTTCTGGGCCGACCTCGACGCCGACCCGGAGCTGCGGACCTCGTTCGACGCCCAGATGAACTGGCGGTTCCGGGAGCAGGCCCCGCTGATCGCCCGCAACTTCGACTGGGGCCGCTTCCGCGACATCGTCGACGTGGGCGGCGGTGACGGGCCGCTGCTGCGCGAAATCCTGCGAGCGCACCCCGGCGTCCGCGGCCGGATCCTCGACCTGCCGCCGACGGCCGCGGCCGCCGCCGCGCGGTTGGCGGCCGACGGGTTCGGCGACCGGGCGAGCGCGGTGCCCGGCAGCTTCTTCGACCCGCTGCCCACCGGCGCCGACGCCTACCTGCTCTCCGACATCCTGCACGACTGGGACGACGAGCACGCCCGCGAAATCCTGGCCGGCTGCCGCCGGGCCGCGGCGCCGGACGCGTCCGTCGTCCTGATCGAGCCGGTGCGGGGACACGGGGCCGACACCGCGATAGACCTGTTCATGCTGATGTGCTTCGGCAGCCGGGAACGCACCGTCGAGGAATTGACCGAGCTGGCCGCCGCGTGCGGGCTCGCCCTGCGCGGCGCGGTCCCGGTGACGAACGGCCGCTACGCACTGGAGTTCACGGTCGCGTCCTGACGGGCCCGCGTGACGCCGAGCGACAGCCACACCAGTGACCCCCCGGCCACGACGTGCACGACGCTGGTGAGCGGGGTGTCCGGCAGCCGGGCCGCGACCGCCAGCACGGGCAGCGCGACGAGGTAGGCCACCGCCGGGACGCGGGGGTGGCTCCCGGCACGCAGTATGGCCACCCCGAACAGCACCGCGCCCGCGGCGAAGACCAGCGCGCTGCCCTGCAGCGCCACCGCGGCCGGGCCGCGCAGCAGCTCCTTCGTCACCGCGTCGTCGAGGAAGAACAACGCCAGGTTCAGGGTGAAGGCCGCGCCGCCGAACAGGCCGAGGCCGACGGCGTTCACCGTGTAGGCCACCGCACCGAACGCGCCGGCCGCGGTGGCCTGCCGGAGGTGGAGCACGGTCAGCAGCGGGACGGCGAACGCCGGTGACAGCCCGAGCACGAAGCTCGTCGGCGCGGTCTCACCGGTGAACGCCTCGATCAGGCCGGGAACGGCGATGGCGAGGCCGGCGAGCACCCCGCACCCGGCACCCAGTCGGGTCAGCATGGGAATCTCCTTGGCAGGCAACAGTTTCCGCGAACGCTACGAACCGCGGCGGCCCGCCGGAAGTGCCGGCCGGGCCGGGTCCGCGTGGCCGGACGGCACGTGCCGTCCGGCCACACTTGCCTCCGGACGGCGGCGAACGGCCGTAGGCTCGGGTGATGGTGACGCGGATCGTGCCGTGGGTTTCCGGTGCCGTGTACGGGATCGTGCTGCTGGCCGGGGTGTACTCCGCGGTCGCCGGCCTCGGCCCGGCGAACGGGGTCCGGCTCGCCGGCTTCGTCGCCGGGATCGGGGCGTTGTTCGCGCTGGACGCCGTCGAGCGGCGGGTGGCCCGGTGGCCCGCCGCGTTCCTCGCCGCGCGGGTGGTGTTGTTCTTCGCCGTGGCCGCGCTCGACGGGTCCGGGTTGGCGCGGGCGCTGTTCGTGCTGGTGCCGTTCGCCGCGTACCTGACGTTCGGGCGTCCGGCCGGGCTGGTGCTCGGCGGGCTCTGCCTGGCGGTGCTCGTCGGCGGGTTCGCCGTGTGGGTGCCCGGCTGGTACCGGGACACCGAGTCCGTGTCCGACGTGCTCATGTTCGCCACCGGCCTGGTGCTGGCCCTGGCGATGGCCGACGTCGCCGTCCGGGAGCGGCGGGCGGCGTCGCGGGTCGCGGAGCTGTCCGCCGCGGCCGAACGCAACCGGCTGGCCCGCGACATCCACGACAGCCTCGGCCACCACCTGACTGCCGTCTCCATCCAGCTGGAGAAGGCGGCCGCGTTCGCCGGCCGGGACTCCGGCGTCGCCGGCCAGGCGCTGGCCGACGCCCGCCGGTCGGTGGGGTACGCGCTGGAGGACGTCCGGACGTCGGTGGGCACGCTGCGCGGCGGCGGCCGTTCCCTGGCCGCCGTGCTGGGTGAGCTGGGCGTGCCGCTCGACGTGCACGGCGAGGAACCCGACCTCGGCCCGGCGACGGTCACCACGCTCCACCGGGCCGCGCAGGAGGCGGTCACGAACGCCCGCCGGCACGGCCGGGCCGACCACGTGCGGGTGTCGGTCACGTTCGGCGCCGCCACCCGCCTGGTCGTCACCGACAACGGCCGCGGCTTCGACCCCGGCGCGGCCCGGTCCGGGTACGGCCTGCTGGGCCTGCGGGAACGCGCCGCGCTCGTCGGTGGCACGGTGTCGGTCGACAGCGAGCCGGGCGCGGGCACCCGGGTCACGGTGACCGTGCCGTGAGCGTGCGGGTGCTGGTGGTCGACGACCAGCGGCTGGTCCGCGAGGGCATCGCGTCCCTGCTGGGCATCCAGCCGGGGATCGCGGTGGTCGGCACGGCGGCCACCGGCCGCGAGGCGATCGAGCGGACCCTGGCGCTCGGCCCGGACGTGGTGCTGATGGACGTGCGGATGCCGGAGATGGACGGCGTCGACGCGGTGGCGGTGCTGCGCCGCCGCGCACCGGCCTGCCGCGTGGTGATGCTGACGACGTTCGACGACGAGGAGTACGTGGTGCAGGCCCTCCGGGCCGGGGCGGCCGGCTACCTGCTGAAGGACCTGCCGGCCGCGGAGCTGGCGGAATCGGTCCGCCTGGCCCACGCGGGCGTCACCCAGCTCGACGACACGGCGGCCCGCCACGTGGCCGCGGCGCTGTCGGCGCACCCGGCGTCCGCGGAGGTGTTGACGAGCCGGGAGACGGAGGTGCTGCGGATGGTCGCGACCGGGGCGACGAACCGGGAGATCGCGACGAGGTTGTACCTGAGCGAGGGAACGGTGAAGAACCACATTTCCCGGATCCTGGCGAGACTCGGTCTCCGCGACCGCACCCAGGCGGCGATCTACGCCCGGGACCGCGGCCTGATCTGAACACCGCCTCAGTCTCTGGTCTGAGAAACGCGGCCGGAAATCACCGTTTTTTGCCTGAGGACAATGCGCAGCAGCACCCGTAACGTCATTCCCGGCCACGGCGAAACGGGAGGCACCATGAACGACGATCGGAAATCCGCGGTATCGGTGACGCGCCGGCGCAGGTTCGGCGGGCGCCCGAAGATCGACGTCGTCGGGCTCACCATCGATCTCGCGGTGGCCACGGCCTTCCTGCTCGTGCTCGCCAAGGCGACCGGCGACCCGCGGGACGAACCGGCCTGACCCCCCGCCCGGCCGGCGCCAGCGCCGGCCGGGCGCGCGAACGTCAGGTCAGGGCCAGCGCGACCTCGTCCGAGGCGAGGATGCCGCGGCGCAGGTTCTGCACCCGCTCGGACGGCTGCAACCCCAGCTCGCTGGTCAGCGCGTGCCGCAGGCGCTCGAAGACTTCCAGGGCCTCCACCCGGCGGTCCACGCGGTGCAGCGAGAACATCAGGTACTCGTGGAAGCGTTCGTGGTACGGGTGCTGGTGCACGAGCATCGACAGCTCGCTGACCAGTTCCCGGTGCCGGCCGAGGCGCAGCTCGCTCTCGATGCGGAGCTCCCTGGCCGCCACCCGGCGCTGCTCCAGCCGGGTGATCTCCGATTTCAGCGGCAGCCCCAGATCGATGTCCGGCAGCACCGGGCCGGTCCACAGCTTTTCCGCGCGCCGCAACAGGTCCACCGCTGGGACGTCGTCCCCGGCGGCGGCCGCGCGCTCGCCCGCGGCCGACAGGTTCAGGTACTCGTGGAGGTCGAAAACGCTGTCCTCGAGCTGGAACCGGTAGCCCTCGCTGCGCGTCACCAGCACTTCGTTCCGCACGTGCGCGGGCGGCAGGCGCAGGCCGTCGGCGAGCCGGCGGCGCAGGTTGAGGATGTAGGTCTGCAGCGCGGTCCGCGCCCGCCGGGGCGGTTCGGACGGCCACAGCTCGTCGATCAGCTGGTGCACCGGCACGACGCGGGCGTAGTTGAACAGCAGGAGCGCGAGCACTTCGCGCTCCTTGGGCGCGCTGGGCGCGGCCTCGGTGCGATGTCGCCCGCGGATGGACAAGTTGCCCAGGATCGTGATGGTGGTGCGGTCCCCCATGCTTTCTCCTTCGCAGGAAAATGTTTTTTCAGAACGAATGCGGAAGCGACTTTCGGGCGCACTGCGGAAACGCCGGAACCCTTGCTCCGGTCCGCCCGCCCGTCACCGACCCCCGAGTTCGTATTGTACACCGTCCGGTACCCACCATTCGCGATTAATCGAAAATGACCAACCAGTCGAAATCCGCGAAAAATGCGCCACCGGCCGGGCCGTCCGGCGGATCTCGTGGCGGCGACCCGGTTTCGACGCGGATTCGACCGATCGGTGCCGAGGGTGACGGAGGTGGGCTTACCGGCGGGCGGGTGTTCCGCCCGCCGGCGTCACTCGGCCGCGGCCGGCGTCACGCCCACCGGCTCCGGGGCCAGGCGCACGAACGCCGCGGCCCCGGCGGCGAGCAGGTCCGCGGCGGTCACCACGAGCCGGCTCATCGCGACGACGGCCACGACTGCCGGCACCGGCGGCCCGGCGAGCGCGGCGGTCAACGCCAGTCCCAGCACGGCTTCCCGGGCGCCGAGCCCGGCCGGCAGCACGACCACCAGCACGCCGGCGACCGACGCCAGCGCGAACCCGCCGGCGAGCACCGCCGCGCCCGGCAGGCCGCCCGTCGGCAGCCCGTGCGTGAGCACCACCAGGTGCAGCCCGGCGAGCAGCCACCCGGCCGCCATCAGGCCCAGCGCGCCGAAGACCGCGCGCGGCCCGGGCAGCGGCACGTCCTTGCCCGTGCGCCGCCGCACGATCGCGGCCACCAGCCGGGTCAGCGGCGGGGTGCCGATCACCAGCAGGCCGGCCACCAGCAGCGGCACCACCACCCACCACGCGGGCTGGACCGCGGCCAGCGCGGGCACCGCCACCGCACCGACCGCCAGGCCGGCGACCGTGGAGACGAGCACGCTGGCCAGGAACGCACTCGCCAGCAGGCCGGGTGGCTCGCGCAGCCGGCGCGCGAGATCGGCGTGCGCGACGGCCGGCCACAGGCCGCCGGGCAGGTAGCGGCCCAGCCCGGCGACGAAGTACACCTTCGCCGCGACCGGTGTCGCCAGCCGGCAGCCGGACGCCGTGAGCAGCGCCCGCCAGCCCAGCATGCCGAGCCACCCGCCCGCCGCCGCGATCGCGACCGCGGCGGCGAACCGGCCCCAGCCCAGCGACGTCACCACGGGGACGACGTCGCCGCGGTGGGTGACCAGCTGGTACCCCAGTAACCCCAGCACCGCGGCGTAGCAGCCGGCCCGCACCACGGCGAACAGCCCGCGCCGGGTCACCGCCCACCGGCCAGCGAGATCCGGGTCCGCTGCAGGTCGTGGTCGGACAGCCCGGCCGGGTCGTCGAACCCGTAGTCGTGCACCCGCACACCCGGCGTGGTCAGCGTCCAGTCCAGCCGCCACAGCGGGGCGGACGCCGGCCAGGACCCCGGGTAGAGCGACGAGCTCGCCCGGTCCGCGTCCACGAGCGTGCCGCGCAGGCCGTCGAGGTCGCCCATGGCCGGGCTGGTGTTGAAGTCACCCGCGACGAGCAGCGGGTTCGGGTTCGCGGCGACGTCCTCGGCGAGCCCGGCCAGCTGGGCCTTGCGCAGGCCGTCCCGCGCGTGGACGTAGCTGTAGAAGCCGTGGCTCAGCGGGTTCCGGGTGACGTCGACCTGCACCGGCAGGTGGACGTTGTAGACGCTCAGGACCGCTCGGCCCACCTGCAGGTCGGTCCGCAGCACCTTCGCGCTCTCGAACACCTCGTCGTACGGGACCCCGTCGGGCAGGCCGCGGTCCGGGCCCACCCGTGGCTGCGCGAGCACCGGGTAGCGCGACAACGTCAGCAGCTCGCCGCGGGCCACGATGTGGTAGCCCGGGAACTCCGCGCGCAGCCGGGTCAGGTCGCCGGCGTCCCGGGCGCCGTCGGAGCCGACCTGGTCGACGTACTCCTGCAGCAGGTAGATGTCGGCCGGGTGGGCGTGCAGGTAGGCGTAGAACCGGTCCGGGTCGTCGGTCTGGTCCCAGTACTCGGTGTTCCAGGCGACGACGGCGGGTGCACCCGCCGGGGCCGCGTCCCCGCCACCGCCCAGCGCCGCCACGTTGATCCCGCTGCGCCCGGCGCCCGTCACCAGCGCGGCCGCGGCCAGCACCAGCACCAGCCGGAACGCCGTCTTCGGCACCCGCCGCCGCAGCAGGCGCGGCACCGCGAGGGCGAGCGCGACCAGCACCGGGCCGGCCAGGAAGGCCAGCGGCGGGAGGAGACCGGGCAGCAGCCACACCCACAGGTCGCCGGTGAACAGGACGTAGGCCACGGTGAACAGCAGCCAGGCCGCGGCGAGCCCGACGAGCACCCGGGTGCCGGCGCACCACCGGACCTGCCGCGGCAGCAACCGCTCCGGTTCCTCGAGCGTCTCCGCCGTCATGCGGGGACCTCGTCGTAGAGCCGCCGGAACCGCGGGGACAGCACCCACTGCGCCGCGCCGGTCAGCACCCCGGCCGCGATGGCGACGTTGGAGACCAGGTTGGTGCCGACGAAGAAGAGCCCGAACCCGAGGCCGCGGCGGCGCGCGGCGAACCGGTACATCGCGCCGTCGGCGGCGACCGAGCCGAGCAGCAGGCCGGCCGGCACCACCGTCCACAGTGGTCCGGCGAGCACGGGCAGCGGCAGGGTCAGCACCGCGCCCAGCGCGGCCAGGCTGCCGGCCGCGCGGGCCGGCGATTCCGGCCCCTTGCCGAGCTTCTGACCGCCGGCGAACAGCGGCACCCGCAGCAGCGACCGGGTGAACACCTTGCTCAGCAACACCTTCAGCTTGTCGTCGTGGTCGTGCCGGCCGCGCACCGCGGAGGTGAGCCGGAGTTCGTAGTCCCGGCCCAGCCGGGCGCCGTAGTCGGCGTCCTCGGTGTGCCGCAGCTTCGCGTTGAACGGCCCGACCGCGGCGAACACCTCGGCGCGCATGGCCATCATCGCCGGGTAGATCCCGGAGATCGGGCCCTCGCACGCGACCTGGACGTAGTGCAGCTGCAGGCTGCGGTAGCGCTCGACGGGCCCGTCGTCGATCAGCGGGTCGGCGTCGTAGATGCCGCACACCGCGCCCACGCGCTCGTCGGCGCGCAGCAGGGTGACCGCGTTGGCGACCGCGTCCGGCGCGAGGCCGACGTCGGAGTCGAGGAAGAAGAACACCTCGCCGGTCGCGGCTTCCGCGCCGACGTTCCGGGCGCCGGCGCAGCCCACGTTGACGGGCGTTCGGACGACCTCGGCGCCGAGGGACCGCGCCACCGCGACCGAGTCGTCGGTGCTGCCGTCGTCGACGACGATCACCTCCAGGCGCGGGTAGGTCTGGCCGGCCAGCGCTTCCAGGCACAGGCGCAGGGAACGGGCGTAGTTGTAGTTGGGGATGATCACCGATACCAGCGGGGTCCGCTCGATCATGGGTTCTCCGTCGATCCGTCCGTGGGGGTCAGAACAGGGCCTTCACCAGGCCCAGCGCGCCCTGGTTCCACGGGTCGCGCGAGGTGCGGCCGGCACCGGCGGCCGGCTTGCGGGACGGCCCGCGCTGCGTGCACCACCAGCGGTAGGTGTCCAGGATGGCCTGCCGGTTGGACAGCCGCGGGACGAAGCCGAGCCGCTCGCGGGCCTTGTCGATGCTGACGTAGGAATCGGCCATCAGCTTGTGCAGCAGGCGCCCGTAGACCGGTGACAGCTTGTACCGCTGCAGCGTCCGGAGCACCGTGAGCGCCGGCCTGGCCGGCAGCGACACGACCCGCTTGCCGTGGCCGGCCGCGTCGAGCACGCACTGGAAGTCCTCGCGGATGGTGCCGAAGTCGGCGGCGCCGAGGTTGTAGGTGTCGTCGGCGATCGCCCGCTCGGCGCCGAGGGTGGTGACGACGGCGTCCACGAGGTCGCCGACGCCGAACATCTGGATCCGCACGTCGCCGCGGCCGAGCACCGGGAAGTTGTGGCCTTCGGCCGCCCACTCGAACAGCATCGCGAACAGGCCCATCCGGCCCGGACCCAGGAACGTCTTGGGCCGCAGCACCGCCACGCACAGCCCGTCGCTGCGGAAGGCTTCGCAGACCTCTTCGGCCGCCGTCTTGGCGCGGCTGTAGGGATCGACCGGGCGGCGCGGGTAGGACTCGGGGGTCGGGACGACGTCCGGCAGGCCGTAGACGGCGGTCGAGGAGATGTGCACGACCCGGGGCACCGCCCGGTCACGGCTCGCTCGCAGCACGTTGCGGGTGCCGTCGACGATGACCGAGCGGATCTCGTCGTCGGCGTAGCTGGGCAGCGCGGCTGCGCAGTGCACCACGGCGTCGACGCCGTCGGCGGCCCGGTCGAGCAGCGCGGGATCGCGGATGTCGCCGCGGACCTCGGTGACCCCGGCCACGGGTTCCCGCGGCGGGTTCAGGTCGACGCCGACGACCTCGGCGCCGTCGGCCCGCAGCCGCCGGACGAGGTTGCCGCCCAGCATCCCGCTGCTGCCGGTCACCAGCACCCGGCTCACCACTGCGCCCTCACGCGGTCCTTGACGAACTTCGCCAGCAGCCGCGGCAGGCCCTTGGCGAGGGTCTTGCCGAGCGCGTCGAGGAACTGTTCGATCTCCTCGCGGCCGACCACCAGCGACGGCGCGACCACGAGTGGCGTGTCGCCGTTGGGGCTGAAGTAGGTCAGGATCCCGTGCTCGCGGTAGAGCTCGCTGATCACCGCACTGGTCACGAGCTTGGTCCGGAACTTCGGGTCCTTGGCGAACCCCGACGGCGCGAGCCGGGCGGCCATGTTCAGGATGGCCGGTCCGCTGTCGAGGAAGACGCCGAACAGGGAGCCGGTACCGGACACCCGCGTGATCGTCTCGGGGAACTCCTTCTGCAGCCGTTCCAGGCCGGCGCCGAGCACGGCTTCGATCTCCCTGGCCCGGCGCGGGAAGTCCTCCTCCACCGCGACGTTGACGGCCTCGATCGCGGTCGCGGTCTCCTCGCCGAAGCCGTAGTAGGTGGTGGTGTGCAGGATGACGTCGCCGAGCCGGTCGTAGGCCTGGCGGAACAGCGGCTCGCGCACGGTGTAGCCGGAGATCGACGCCTTGCCGCCGCCGAAGG
The DNA here is from genome assembly GCF_040610315.1 of Amycolatopsis sp. NPDC004169. Classification (NCBI taxonomy): domain Bacteria; kingdom Bacillati; phylum Actinomycetota; class Actinomycetes; order Pseudonocardiales; family Pseudonocardiaceae; genus Amycolatopsis; species Amycolatopsis sp. NPDC004169. Next base: position 105,763 of record NZ_JBEXMD010000009.1, on the reverse strand, counting down.
ACTTCGAGTAGGTGAGCACGTCGGGCACCAAGCCCTCGTGGCGCATGAAGTAGAACAGGCTGCCGGTCTTGCCCCAGCCCGTGTAGATCTCGTCGAAGATCAGCACGATGTCTTCGGCGGTGCAGAGTTCCCGCAGTTCGCGCAGGGCGTCCTCGCTCCAGTGACGCATGGTGGAAGCGCTGAACGGCTCGACGAGGATCGCGTAGACGTCGGACGTCCCGTCGGCCTTGCGGTGCGCGGCCACCAGCTCGCGCACGGCTCCGACGTCGCCGTACGGGTAGGGAACGTTGGGGATGCCGGGGAACTCGAAGCTGTTCTCCCGCGATCCGGTCAGGCTGCCGGTGGCCAAGAGCTTGCCGTGGAAGCTGATGTCCGAGCGCAGGATCGTGTTCCGGTTGCCCTCGTGGTACTTGTAGGCGAGTTTGACCGCGCCCTCGTTGGCCTCGGCACCGGAATTGGGGAAGTAGGAGATGTTCAGGTCACCGGGCAGCACTTGGGCGACATTGTGGCTGAGCGCGGCGACGTACGGCGAAAAGAACGCCTTGTGCACCTCCATCCGGTGCAGATCGTGGAACCGCTTTCTCGCGGCGAGGATGCGCGGGTGGTTGTGGCCGTGGTTGAGGACACCGACCGCGCCGGTGAAGTCGAGGATGCGCTCGCCGTCGCGGGTGGTGATCCACACCCCGTCCGCGCTTTCCACCAGCCGTTTGCCGAAACCGAACGTCGACATGAGCGAGACCTGGGCCCTGCTCACGTGGTCCCGGTAAAGCGACTGCAATTGCTTGACGGTGAGGGATTCGCATTCTTCGACGGAGATCAGGCTGGCCATCTTGCTCCTCGGGACGATTTACGGCCGACTCCGATGAAAACTACGGCAGAGCACTCGCGCGACGCGTCCGCCGCCGGTCTGAGATGTCCCCTGTCCTGTTCTCCGCCAAACGAATGAGATGGCCGGACACGAACGTGCCCGGCCATCGAAAACGCTTTCTCACACCGACGGCAGCGGCACGTCCCCACGGTCGGCGAACCGGGGCGCGGGCACGTGCACGATGCCCGACCGGTAGGCCAGTGCGACGGCCTGCGTGCGGTCCCGCACCCGCAGCTTCTGCAGCAGGTGGTAGATGTGCGACTTGATCGTGCTGGTCTGCACGACCATTTCGGCGGCGATCTCGGCCGTCGTCAGCCCCTGCGAGATGTACTGCAGGACATCCTGCTCCCGCTGGGTGAGCTGGTCGAACACGGCCGGCCGCGGCGGGTTCCGCACGAGGGTGTCCAGCAGCTTCCCGGCCACCGCGGGCGGCAGGCTGGCTTGGCCGGCGGCCACCGCGCGCACAGCGCCGGCCAGTTCGGACGCGCCGTCCGATCGGCACACGAACCCCCGCACGCGCGGGGAGAGCAGGCGCGCGACGCGGTCGCCGTCGTCCTGCTCGCCGATGAGCAGCACGGGCACCGCGAGTTCGGCCAGCGCGGCTTCGTCCCCGCTACCGAGCAGATCGACGGCAACGACGACCGCCGACGGCGACACGGCACGCACGACCCCTCTCAGCGACACGAGCGACTCGACCTCCGCCGACACGCGCAGCGCCGGGTCCTGCTCCAGCTTCCGTCTCGTTTCGGCCCGGTTCAGCGGCCACTGCTCGGCCAGCAGGACCTCGGTTTCCGGTCCCGCCGTGCGGTGTTCGCGCTCGAATGCCACTTCGCTCCCCAGTCGCAAAAGTATCGTGCCCACGGCACGGCCGTTCTTCGTCGGTCATGGTGGGTGGGTCCTGCTTCCGACCGCAGGCGAGCGTGTCGCGCGGTACTCAAGGAAGGTTCAAGGACCACTTCACCAACCGCCGGTCAGCGCGGAGACGCACCGACCGGGCAACCGGGTGAACCACCCCGGAAGGCGTGCTACACCCGGTGACCTCCGACGTGCCCCAGCCGCGCCGCGGCCGCTCCCCTGCGCGCGATGCCGACCAACCCCACCGTGACCACCGCCAGCTCGGCGAGCACGATGCCCGCGAACGCGTACCCGGCGCCCGGTCCCGCGGCGAAGTCCCCGCGCCGCAGGACGACGGCGATCGCGATCAGGGTCAGCATGACCGTCTGCACCTCCAGCTGGATCTGCACCCGCGCGGCCCGGCCGTCCACCGCGATCAGGACGTTGGCCAACCCGAGCGCGTACACCGCGGCCAACGTGCGGGCTGTCAACGGCGTCACCGCCCACGGCCACAGACCGCCCACCCCGCCCGGCAGCACGAACAACCCCGCCGCCACCACCAGTTCGGCCAGCCCGGTCACGCCCAGCACGATCCGGACGGGCGACGGCAGCCGTGGTTCCGCGGCGATCACCGCCTGGCGAGCCGCCCGGCTGTTCACGACCGCGATCACGACCACGAAGACCGGCGCGGCGAAGTACAGCCCGGCCCAGGCGAAGAACGCAACGTGACCGTGGCTGAACCGGTCCCAGTGCAGCACCGTCGTAACGCCGAGCAGGGACGCGAACAACGCCACCGGCGGGAAGCCGAGCGCGACCTCCGACCAGCGCTTCGCCGTCGCCACGCGGACGAAGAAGAACGCTCCGCCGAGGTAGACCGCCGCCAGCAGCATTGCCGTCAACGGCGGCTTGATCCCCCAGGCGAACAGCTGCGCCGTCCGGGTCGGCACCAGGTAGCAGATGACGAAGGCCGCCACCAGGAACGGCACGATCACCACGGCGAGCACCCGCGTCGCGGGGCGGACGCGGTCGGCGGATGAGTCTCCAAAGGACGTTCGGGAAGTGTTCATCGGGCGTGCCAATCGCGAAAGGCGCCGAGGACGCTGTCGCGGACTTCGGGTGACAGCGTCTCGGCGGGGAGCGAGCCCAGTTCCGTCATCGTCGTGCGGAACTGGTCGAGGTAGGTTTCGCAGCCTTCGCACAGCGCCAGGTGTTCGACGAAACGGGCCTCGGTCTCCGGGCCGAGCGCTCCCTCGAGGAAAGCGGTGACGAGCTCGACGAACTCTTCGCACGTCATGCCGGTTTCCCCTCGGCGCCCAGGTATTCCGCGAGCCGTTCCCGCACCACGGCCCGCGCGCGGTGCAAGAGTACCCGCTGGTTGGCCGCGGTGATTTCGAGCAGCTCGCACACCTCGTCGGCGCTGTGGTCGGCGACATCGCGGAGGCTGATGACAGCGCGCTGGCGGGCGGGCAGCTCGTCGAGCGCTCCGGCGATCACCCGCCGGACTTCGAGGGCGAGCGCGGTGCCTTCCGGTGACGGCCACGCGGCGGGGAACTCCCGCCATCCGCCCGGGTAACGGTCGCCGGGCCCGCGGAAGCGGGCCGGGTCGACGGTGGGCCCGCGGTCCTCGCCGTCGGGGGCGAGGCTGGCCCACGGGATGCTGCGGTGCTCGGCGGCACCGCGCTTTTTCGCGGTGTTGACCAGGATCCGGTACACCCAGGTCTTGAACGCCGAGCGCCCCTCGAACGCGTCGAGGCTCTTGACCACGGCCAGCCAGGTGTCCTGGACGACTTCCTCGGCCGAGGCGTGGGTGGAGACGAACGAGCGGGCCAGGCGCAGCATCGACGCCGACCACGCGTCGAGGACGGCGGCGAAGGTGCCGTCGTCCCCGCCGCGCAGCGCGGCGACGAGTTCGGTGTCCGGCGGGAGCTGGCTCACCGGACGAATATAAGCGCCGGCACGGGCGAAACAGGTGACGGTCATCTTACGGCCGCCCGGTCCCGCGGCCGCAGCAGCGACAGTGCCGCGGCCGGGAACACCAGCACCGAAAGCAGCCCGGCGCAGACGAGCGCGGCCGCGGTCACCGGCGTCATCAGTCCGGTGAGGACACCGATCTGGGTGGCCGTCACCAGGAACGGCAGCGACGTCGCCTGCAGCAGGCCGGCCGCGATCGCCTGCCGCAGCCCGGATTCGCGGGCGAAGAGCAGCGCCGGGACCCCGCGGGCCAGCAACAGCGCGGCCAGGAACAGCGGAACCCTGGCGAGCGCGGCCGCGTCGGCGAGCAGCCCGGACAGGTCGAGGCGCAGGCCGCTGGTGACGAAGAAGACCGGCACCAGGAAGCCGTACCCGATGGCGTCCAGCTTGACCCGGAACCGCGGGTGCGACGCCGAGTCGCGGTCGAGCAGGCCGACGACCGCGCCCGCCAGGAACGCCCCGAGAATGCTTTCGAGGCCGAAAGTTTCCGCCAGTGCCACGAACGCGACGAGCAGCGCGACGGCCGCGCGGACGCGGATCTCGGCCGTGGTGTCCTGCAGGCGCACCAGGGTCGCCCCGAGCCGGCGCGACCGGCCGGCCAGCGCGATCACGGCGGCGGTCACGACGACCAGCCCGCCGAACGCGGCGAGCAGCACCAGCCGCGCGCCCGTGCTGCCACCGGAGGCCGAAAACAGCAGCGAGACCAGCAGGACGGCGGCGAAGTCGGCTACCGAGGAGGCGGCGATGACCGCCTGCCCGAGCCCGCTTTCGGCTTGCCCGGCGTCCTTGAGCACCGGCACGACCAGGCCGAGCGACGTCGCCGAGAGCGCCACGGCGACCAGCAGCGGGCTGCGCACCCACCCGGCGGCGGCGAACCCGGCACCGGCGGCGAGCCCGAGCGTCAGCGTCAGGACGTATCCCAGCAGCGCGGCCCGCAGCGCCCGCCCGCGCAGCCGGTGCACGTCGATCTCCAGCCCGGCCAGGAAGAGCAGGAAGGCGAGCCCGAGCAGGGCGGCGATCTGCACCGGCAGGTCCGGCTGCACCCAGCCGAGCCCGGACGGCCCGAGCGCGATCCCGGCCCCGATCTCCAGCACCACGGCCGGCACCCGCAGCTTCGGCACGAGCCCGAGCAGCAGCGGCGCGGCGAGCGCGATGGCCGCGACCGCGAACAGGTTGACGAAGCCGACGCCGGGCACGGCTCAGCGGTATTCGGGGTTGGCGAAGTCGAACCGGCAGCCGGCGTCCCATTCGCTGCGCTGGTTGCCGTGCGCGGGGATGCCGCCGGCGTCCTTGAGCATCCGGGCGAGGTGCAGCAGGTTCCACGTCATGAACGTGGTGTTGCGGTTGGTGAAGTCGTTCTCCGGGCCGCCCGAGCCCGGGTCCAGGTAGGACGGTCCGGGCCCGGCTTCGCCGATCCAGCCCGCGTCCGCCTGCGGCGGGATGGTGTAGCCGAGGTGCTGCAGGCTGTAGAGGACGTTCATCGCGCAGTGCTTGACACCGTCTTCGTTGCCGGTGATGAGGCAACCGCCGACGCGGCCGTAGTAGGCGTACTGGCCGGCGTCGTTGAGCAGGTGCGAGCACGCGTACAGCCGCTCGATGACCTGCTTCATCACCGAACTGTTGTCCCCCAGCCAGATCGGCCCGGCGAGCACGAGGATGTCGGCCGCCAGCACCTTCTCGTAGATGGCCGGCCAGGCGTCGGCGGGCCAGCCGTGCTCGGTCATGTCCGGCCAGACGCCGGTGGCGATGTCGTGGTCGATCGCCCGCAGCACCTCGACCCGGACGCCGTTCTTCTCCATGATCCCGCGGCTGACGTCGATCAGGCCGTCGGTGTTGCTGGGCTCCGGCGAGCGCTTGAGGGTGCCGTTGAGGAACAGGGCGCGCAGGTCGTCGTAGGTCGGCATGGTCGTCCTTTCGGAGGAGTTCGGGCACACTGCTTCGACGGCAGGCTCAGTGCCCGGAACCGGCCCGGGCGTTACACGAGGAGTTCGGATGGACTGGGAACCGACCCGAAGGTCCCTGCACGGCGTGGCCGAGCTGCTGCTGGCCGGCCCCCAGCACCGCGCGACGGGCCGCATCGACCTGTCGGTCACCGACGGCGGCTTCGCCACGGCAGCCGGGCCCGCGCTGCGCGTCGAGGGTGCCGAGCTGGTGGCCGGTGACACCCGCCTGCGGCTGGCCGGGCGGACGTACGCCGAGGTCGCGGCGGAGGCGGGGATCGAAGCGGGCGCCCCGGCGGGGGTCTATTCCGGGGGTCCGGGCATCCGGCCGGACGAGCCGATCGTCTTCGCCGCCGACGTGCTGGCCGCGCTGGTGCGGGCGTTCACCGAGGGCGACCGCGCGCTGCGGGCCTTCGCGCCGGAGTCGGTCCCGATCCTGTGGCCCGAGCACTTCGACGTCGCGATCTCGGTGGCGGAGGTGAACTACGGGGTCTCCCCCGGCGACGGGTACGTCGGTGAGCCGTATGCCTACGTCGGTCCGTTCACCCCGCGGGAGGGCGGCTTCTGGAACGCACCCTTCGGCGCGGCACGCGCGGTGTCGGAGCTCGGCGACGCGGCCGCGATCGCGGCGTTCTTCGAGGAAGGCCGCACCGCTTTGTGATGAGGCGAGCGCCGGTCAACGGACGATCTTGGCCGAGCCGAATCCGAGCGGGTACCGGCCGACGTTGTACCCCTTGGCCGGCCCGTTGAGGTTGCATTCGATGTTGATCCGCGCAGCTCCCTGCAACGGGAAGGAGATGTGTTTCACCTCGGACGGCTTGACCGTGTCCTGCCACAGGACTTTCGTGCCGGTCAGGATTTTCAACGTGCACGGGATCTCCTGCTGGACTTCCGGTGACGGATCGGCGTCGTTCACGCCGATCGTGGCGTCGAAAGTGCGGTAACCGCCCACTGCGAACGGTGCCAGCGTCTTCCCCATGCCGAAAATGCACCCGACTTCGATGCTGTCCGGGTAGAAAGTGCCATCCAAGGTGAGGGCGGGGTTCTGGTTCAACCCGCGGCTGTCGCCGACCTTGATGTCGGAGAGGAACATCTCGGAGGGTTCCTCGGTCGGGGTTCGGGTCGGCGACGACGTGGTCGGCACGGACGACGCCGTCGACGAGGTCGTCGGTGTCGGATCACGATCACCACAGCCAAGACGCCCAGCACGCGGAGTGCCGACCATGCTCCGTGGGGAATCGGCGAACCGGTGCGCGGGTGGAAAACCCTTCGCAGCAGCAGTTCGCCGTGGGTTGTGGCGGCAACCAGGAGACCGATGCCGATCACGACGATGCTGAGACCCGCGACAATGATCGCAGTGGTACCCGAATTCACCGCGCTCCTCGCGACTGGACAAACGGAGTGGTCGTCGGTACACCCATCGAATTTTGCCCGAGTGCTGTTACGAAGCGTCCCTCGATCGTGTCTCGGGGCGCCGAAACGCGGCTCGCCGTGGACTGCGGATCGTCGCGCTCTTGCTTCCGATCCGATGGATCACAGCCGGCAGCCGGACCGCTCGCTGACCGGCCCGGCTCAGATCCGGTACGACCGCGCCGCGAAGGTCAGGCCGCTCGCATAGCCTCCCCACCGCACCGACCCCGGTCGTGGACTGTCCAATGCGGACAGCGGGAACTCCGCGCTCTGCGCCACCACCGACAGCCGGACCGGCCCTCGCACCGTGAGCGTCACCTCGGCCCCCTCCTGCGGTGGTGCGGAAAGCGTCAGCCCCCAGCGCCAGTCGCTCTCCGTGGACGGCCGGTTCGTTCCGCCCGGGAACGTCGCATTCCCGACCGCCGCCTGGACGACCGAGCCCGCGGCGTACAGCACCACCCGCGTCGGGCGGCCCGTCACCGAAATCCGCAGCCGGACCCGGCGAGCGTCACCGGTTGCCGTCTCGCCCACGACCTTCACCGTGGCCGCCGGTACCGGGACCACCGGGGCCGGGCCACTGCGGATCCCCTCCGAGCCGGACAACCCCGGGAACCGCTGCTCCAGCCCCGGATCGTCGTGCGGGGCGCGCTGCTCCACCCACGCGCCCGATCCGTCGCCCTCGGTCGCCCACAGCGCCTGGTTGCGGTCGGCGTCCAGCGCGTACACCAAGCTCGCCTGGGCCGGGTCGCCCGAGTCGGCCGCGGCGCCGGCCACCACCAGGCCCGTCCCGGCCAGTGCCACGACCGCCGCCACCGCCAGCGCCGGCCGGGTGGACGGCGGCGTCCGCCACGCCGGGACCACCGTCACCGCCGCCAAACCCAGCAGCAGCAACGGAACCGCCGCCAGGGCGAGCCCGACCGTGCCGAACAGCAGCCACCCGAGCGGGGCCACCAGCACCACCAACGGCACGCCGGACAACCAGGTGACCGCGGCCCGCCACGGCGACTCCGGCGGCAACCAGGCCGTCACCGCCAGCCCGGCAGCCCGGGCCAACGCCGGCCAGGTGAACACATAAGCCGCCCCCGGCAGCAGCAGCGCGGTCGCCACCGCGAGCACCGCCAGGATCGCCGTCCCACCCGCCGCGACCTCGGCCGGGCGGGCCCGGCGGGCCGGCCACAGCAGCCACAACGCCGACACCACCAGCACCAGCAGCATCAGCCCGACCCGCGCGAGCACCGGGTCGTACGGGTCGCCGCCGAGGAAGCGGCCGTCGCCCGGGTCGGCCAGCAGCAGCGCCTGCCACGCCAGCCAGCCGATCGCCGCCCCGGCCACCGGCACCAGCAGGGCCGCGCCCGCGTACCGCGCCGACGCCGCCAGGCGCAGCCGGCCGCGGCGGCGGGCGAACCACACCGCCGCGGCCGCCGCGAGCAGGGCCAGCGCCGCCGGCGGCAGGACCGCTCCGGCCGGGTAGCTCACCAGGAAGCCGAACACCGTGAAGTACTCCGCCTCCCCGGTGAGTGCCGGGACGCCGTCCGCCAGCGTCCTGGTCGCCGCCAGCACCGTGTTCCCCATGTCCTGCAGGCTCGCCGGGTCCACATGGGACAGGTCGTCCAGCTCGGAGTGGTACGGCGCGCTGCCGTCGATCATCGCGAAGTTCAGCCCGGTGTGGGCCGCGCCGCGGAAGACCGTGAAGTCGGTGTCGTTCGGCAGCAGCCGGTACACCTCGCGGGACAGCGACGTCGCCAGCGGCGTACCGGCCCGCACCGCCGGCATCAGCGCGGCGCTGTGCGGCCCGGTCTCGAACATGATCGTCCGGCCCGTCGTGCCCCGGGCGTCCAGGTTCAGCACGACGTCCCGCGCCGGGTCCCCGGCCAGGCCCGCCTCGGTGAACGCCCGCGCGCCCAGCAGCCCGGCTTCCTCGCTGTCGGTGAACAGGAAGGTGACGTCGGCCCGCGGGGCCGGTCCCGAGGTCAGCGCCCGCGCGATCTCCAGCAGAGTCACCACGCCCACGCCGTCGTCGGTGGCGCCGGGGCCGATCTCCACCGAGTCGTAGTGGGCCACCAGCAGCACCCGGCCCGCCCGCGCGGTGCCGGGCAGCGTCGCGGACACGTTCTGCACCCAGCCGTAGGTGCGCCCGCCGTCCCCCGCGCCCGCCCGCTGCACCGACGGCCGCAGCCCCAGCTCGGTGAGCCGGACCACCAGCCGGTCCCGGACCTGCTCGTTGGCGGCCGACCCGGCCGGGTGCGGCTGCTCGGCGAGCTGCGCCAGCTCGGCCTGCGCCCGGATCGCCGAGAAGCCGGCCGCCGGCGCGTTCGACGGCCGCGGCGCGGGCGCGATCGCGCTCTGCAGCACGGAAAGCACGCCGAGCAGCAGGACCAGCGCACCGGCGGCCCACGCGGGCCACGCCCGACGCACAACCGGCCGCTCGTCGGGAGTGGCGAACCGGGGATCGGGTTCCTTCACCGTGGTCAGGGTGGGCTCCTCACAGGAGCCGGAGCCGCTGGCCCCGGCCGGCTTTCTCCGCCTGGGCGCGGACTTCGGCGAACAGCGCCACGTCCAGCACGCCCAGGCCGAACGGGTTGACGACGACGTAGCCCTCCTCGACCGGCTTGGCCGGTTCGGCCAGCAGTTCGGCGATCGTCGCGGTGACCGAGGGCCCCGCGGCGGCGGCCGGGGCGATCCGGCCCTCGCCGATCAGCCGGCCCAGCGGACGGCGCGGGTTCTCGACGATGAGCTCGAGATCGTCGATGTACAGCGCGCGGGCGCCGATCAGCACCTCGTCGGTCAGGTCGCCGAGGGAGACGTTGACCAGCAGCGCCCCCGGGGCGATCCACTCCTCGCGGACGTAGCCCTCGGACGCGGTGGTGAGGAAGAAGACGACATCACGGCCCGCCATGGCCTCCGGGACGCCCGGGGCGAGGGTGACCCGCAGCCCGGGGTGCCGGGCGGTCAGCGACCCGGCCAGAGCTTCCGCGGCGGCGGTCCGCTCGTCGAAGAGGGTGACGTCGGTGACGGTGTCCGTGCGGGACAGCAGCAGGGCCAGGTGGAGCCGGGCCTGGGTGCCGCAGCCGACGACACCGACCCGCTCGGCGGCGCCGTAGCCGGCCGCGTCGACGGCGAGGGCGCTGACCGCCGCGGTGCGCACGGCGCTGAGGACCCCGACCTCCATCACCGTGGTCACCCGCGCGGTTTCGGAGTCGAAGCACAGGCCGAGCCCGCCCGCGCGCTCCATGCCGAGCTCCGGGTTGGTGACGCTGGCGTTGATGATCTTCATGCCGAAGTCCCGGCCCGCCACCGCGCCGGGCATGCCGATCGAGCGCGTGTAGGCGCCCTTCCCGTTGTGCCACGCCAGGTACGCCTCGCCGGGCAGGGTCGTGTCCCCGGCGCCGTGGGCGAGGAGGGCGTCGCGGACGACGCCGACCGGGTCGCAGTCCGCCAGGCACTCGACGACCTCGTCGCGGCGGAGGAAGAGCAGGGACTCGGGCCGGGGCTCGGCCAGTGCGCCGGTCAGCCAGGAACTCATGACCTCATCACCGTTTCGCTCGGGGACAGGGGCTCGGCCGGGCTGAGCCCGTAGGTCCGCTCGACCCAGTCCGAGTCGTAGATCGTGCTCAGGTAGCGGTCGCCGAAGTCCGGCGAGATCGCGACCACCGTGCTGCCCGGCGGGATGCGCTCGGCGTAGCCGCGGATGGCCCGGACCACCGTGCCGGTGGAGCCGCCGACGAGCAGCCCGATGCGGCGCGACAGCTCGCGGCACTCGCGGATCGTGTCGATCTCGCGGATCCGGACCAGGTCGTCGGGTGCGGTCGGGTCGCAGATCTCGGGGTGCCTGCTGGTGCCGAGGCCGGGGATGTGCCGCGGGCCCGGCGCCTGCCCGAAGGTGACCGAGCCGACCGAGTCGGCGGCGATGATCCGGGTGGCCGGGGACGCCCGGCGGAAGGCTTCGACGCAGCCCATGAGCGTGCCGGCCGTGCCGACCCCGACGAACAGGTAGTGCACGTGCGGCACGGCGGCCAGGATCGAGCGCGCGGTGAGCCGCGCGTGCACGCCGGGGTTGGCCGGGTTGGCGTACTGGTTCACCCACACCAGGTCCGGGTCCTCGCGCAGCAGCCGCTCGATGAGCCGGATCCGGGTGGCCAGGAACCCGCCGTTCTCGTCGCGGTCGCGCACGGTCAGCACGTCCGCGCCCATGGCCCGCATGTGCTCGATCGCCTGCGGGTTGGTCACCGGGTCGACCACGCAGGTGAACCGGTAGCCGCGCTGGGCGCAGACCAGGCTCAGGGCCACCCCGAGGCTGCCGGACGACGACTCGACGATCCGCCCGCCCGGCCGCAGCCTGCCGTCGCGCTCGACCGAGTCCACCAGGCCGAGCGCGGTCTTGAACTTGATCGACCCGGCCGGGTTGAGGCCCTCGATCTTGAGGATGACCCGGCTGCCGGGCAGGACGTCGGGCAGTTCGAGGAACACGTCGTCGAACACGAGCTCGGTGGCGTCGCGGTGGATGCGGGTCATCGGCAGCCGATCCGCAGGGCGGGGGCGCCCGGGCCGAACGGGCTCGCGCCGGGGTCCGCGAGGCAGCCGGCCAGCACGGTCAGGTAATCCTCCGCCAGGTCGGCGGCGCGCTGCCGGGAGAAGTCGCGGCAACGGTAGGTGACGTACAGCGTCGCGTGCTCGTCGTCGTGGCCGAGGCGCACGGTGAGCGGCCGCTCGGCGTACGGCCAGCGCGGCGGCAGGGGCTCCAGGGCCGGCCCGGCCCCGTCGGTCGCCGTCTCGCGGTCGACGCCGAACTCGAGGTGGTCGAACAGCTCCCGGGGCACGTCGGCGTGGTCGAGGTCCTCGGCGAAGCGGTCCCGCACGGTGGCCAGCAGAGTTTCGAAGGACGGGTCGCCCGCCAGGTCGAGCCGGCTCACCATCGGGTGGGAGAAGTCGGCGATGAGCCCTTCCACCTCGGCGCGGTCGCGGACCGCGACCGGGACCGGGACGGCGACGTCCCGGACGCCGCCGAGCCGCGCGAGCAGCACCTGGAACGCGGCGAGCGCGGTGACGAACACCGTGACGCCGTGCGCCCGGCCGACCGTGCGCAGCCGCGCGAACAGCGCGTCCGGGACGGCCGCAGTGTGCAGGTCGCCCTGGTGCGCGGGCCCGTCGAACGGCGGGGAGTCCGACGGGATCGGGACGGCCGTCGCGCCGGCGAGCCGGGTGCGCCAGTACCCGGCCGTCGCCGCGGGCCGCTCCCGCTGCCACAGCACGTAGTCGGCGTACTGGATCGGCAGGGGCGCCAGGTCGCCGCCGAGGTAGGCCTCGGCGAGGTCGGCGAGCAGCACCTCGGTGGCCCGGGCGTCGGCGATGACGTGGTGCAGCACCACGACGACGATGTGGTCGTCGGCCGCCAGCCGGAGCACCCGGAACCGGAGCAGCGGGCCGGTGCGCAGGTCCATCGCCGGTTCCAGGGCGGCCAGGGTCTGGGCGGCGAAGTCGTCCTCGGTGGCTTCGACGACGGTCACCGGCACGTCCATCGCCGGGTGGACCACCTGGACGACGTCGTCGCCGTCCGGCTCGAACGTCGTCCGCAGCGTCTCGTGCCGCCGGACCACGGCCGCGAGCGCGCGCTCGAGCGCGGGCACGTCCAGCGCGGCGCGCAGCCGGAGTCCACTGAGGACGATCCGGTCCGGCCGCGCCGGGTCGCGCCACGCCTTGACGCACGCCGCGGCCTGTCCCGCGGACGCCGGGAACCGGGCCGGCCCGGCGGGGCGCGGCCGGCGCGGGATGCCCTGGTCCTTGCCGCGCAGCCGGCGCAGCAAGGCGGCTTCCAGCTCGGCGCGCGAAGTCGTTTCAGCGGGTCCCACGCCTCACCCGCCCTGCGGCTGGTGGGTGCGGCCGAGGTCGGTCGCGAACGCGCGCAGCAGCGCGTCGGGACCGGGGATGAACCCGTAGTGCGGCCCGGGCAGCAGCCGGAACGAGGTCTCGCCGAGGTCCGACCAGTCGTGGAGCAGCTCGTGCGGGACTTCGACGTCGGCGTCCCAGCCGAGCACGGAAGCCGGACAGGGCAACGGGTCCGGCGGGCTGACCCCGTACGCCTTGTGCGCGTCCACATCGGACAGCAGCACCTCGAGGCTCAGGTCGACCATGTCCGGGCGCGGGACGCCGCCGAGCTCGGTGATCAGCGTGACGACCTCCGCGCGCAGCTCGTCCTCGGACATCTCCAGGAACCGCCCGTGCGGGCCCTTGTGCGGCGCGACCTGGGAAGACACGAAGAGACGGGTGGGCACCGGCAGGCCGCGCCGCTGGAGCCGCAGCGCGGTTTCGTAGGCGACGAGGGCCGAGCTGCAGTGCCCGAAGAAGGCGAACGGCCGGTCGAGGTAGGGCGCGAGGGCGTCGCAGAGCGTCTCGGCCAGGGAACCGAAGGAGGAGAACGGTTCCTCCCGCATCCGGTTCTCCCGCCCCGGCAGCTGCACCGGGCAGAGCTCGATGTCGGCGACCCTGGCCGGCCACTGCCGGTACATGCTGGCGCCGCAGCCGGAGTACGGCAGGCAGAACAGCCGGACCCCGGCGTCCGGGGCGGGTTCCCGCAGGAACCACCGGGGACGGCGGGGCGCGCGGGTGGCGGTCACGAGTCCTCCTTCACCGACGCCGCAGGGTCCTGGTCGAGCATCCGCTGCAGCACCATCGGGGCCAGGGTGGCGATGTCGACCCGGGTGGTCAGGTCGCGGACCCGGAACTCCACGCCGAACCGCTCGCGGATCCGGTTGCGCAGCTGGATCAGCGACAGCGAATCGCCGCCCAGCACGAAGAAGTCGTCGTCCAGCCCCACCCGCTCGGCGCCCAGCAGCTCGCCGAACACCTCCTGCAGCTCGAGCTCGATCGGCGTTTCCGGGGCGCGGTAGGCGGCCTCGGCGGGTTCGGGCTGCGGCTCGGCGGGCCGTGCCCGCGGTGGCTCGCGCACGGCGGTCAGGTCCACCGCGGCGTCGGGGTCGGCGACCAGGCAGGCGAGGACATCGACGAACGCTTCCGCCAGTTCCACCGCGGTGGCCTCGTCGAACAGGTCCCGGGCGTACTCCAGGAAGGCCCGGTACGCCCCGGTGCCGTCCGGTTCGAGGTCGAGGGCCAGCTCGTAGCCCGCGGTGCGGGTGTCCGCCCGCAGCGGCTCGAAGGCCAGGCCCGCGGCCCGCAGGTCGACCGGGGGCTGGTTCTGCAGCACCAGCATCGCCTGCGCCTGCGGGGTGCCGGCGGCGGCACCCCGATCCTCCCGCAGGATCTCCAGCGCCAGCTCGAACGGGAACTCCTGGTGCTCGTACGCCCCGGTGCAGGCGGCCCGCACGCGGGCGACGAGGTCGCGGGCCGAAGGCGCGTCCCCGAGGTCGACCCGCAGCAGCAGCGGGTTGACGAAGAACCCGATGAGGTTCTCCACCTCCGGCCGGACCCGCCCGGCCATCGGGGAGACCACGGTGATGTCGCGCTGGCCGCTGTAGCGGGCCAGCAGCACGTCGAAGGCGGCGAGGAAGACCATGAACGCGGTGACGCGCTCCGCCCTGGCGAACGCCTCGACCTGGTCGACGAGGGCGGCCGGGACCGCGAAGACGTGCGTGGCGCCGTCGGCCGAGGGGACGGCCGGGTGCGGCCGGTCGGTGGCCAGCGTGAGCGCGGGAGCCCCGGCGAGGCTGTCCGCCCAGTACGCCCGGAGCGCCTCCAGCTTGGCGCCGGTCAGGTTTTCCCGTTGCCACACGGCGAAGTCGGCGTATTGGATGGGCAGTGGCGGCAGCGGGGGTTCGCGCCCCTCGCGGTAGGCGACGTAGCAGGCGGCCAGCTCGGCGACGAAGATCGCAGAGGAGAGCCCGTCGGTGACGATGTGGTGCATGGTGAGCACGGCGATGTGCTCCTCGGGCGCGGTGCGCAGCAGCGCCAGCCGCACCAGCGGGCCCCGTTCGAGGTCGAACGGCACCCGGACCTCGGCGGCGACCGCGGCCTCGGCGCCGGCCGGGTCGACGTCGGTGACGCCGATGGTCAGCACCGGCGGCGCCCCGATCACCTGCACCGGGCCGTCGTCGTCGAGCTCGAACACGGTGTGCAGCGCCTCGTGCCGGGCCACCACGGTGTTGAGGCCGCGTTCGAGCGCGTCCCGGTCGAGCTCGCCGGCCAGCCGGACGGCGGCCACCACGTGGTAGGTGGCCTGGCCGGGGTCCAGCTCGTTCTCCAGCCACATGCTCTGCTGGGCGAACGAGGTGGGCACGACGAAGACGTCCTGCTCTTCTTCCTGGAGGTCGGTCATCGGCTCCGCTCCTGTGCGCGGGAGGACGCCGGCCGCTTGCGGCGGTGTGCCGAGCGGTCCAGCGCGCGGATGGGCGCGGCCGGCGCTGCTTCTCCGGGCACCGCCTCCGGGCCCGGGGCGCCGCGGCCGTCGAGGTACTCGGCGACCTCGGCGACGGTGGGGGTCTGGAACAGCTGGCCCAGCGGCAGGTCGACGGCGAACTCCTCGCGCAGCCGGTCGACGACGAGGGCACCCATCAGCGAATGCCCGCCCAGCGCGAAGAAGTCGTCGTTGATCCCCATGTGGTCGACGCCGAGGATGTCCGACCAGATGGTCAGCACGGTCTTCTGCGTGGGGGTCCGCGGCTCTCCGGAGTCCACTTCGGACTCCGGGGCCGACCCGGCCGGCGCGGTGAAGGCGGCGGTGTCGGTGGAGCCGTCGGGCCGGTACGGCCACGCGGTCACCGGTACCACCGACGCGGGAACGGCGTTGAGCGGCAACCGGTCCCGCAGCCAGCCGCGGACGACCGCGGGCATGGTCCTGGCCCACTCGGCGAAGGCGGTGTCCCCGGTCAGCGGGCCGGGGCACGCGCCGGCGGTGACGGCCGCGGCGAGCACCCGCGACAGCGGCGCCGCGGCACTCCCCTGCCGGCGCAGGGCCACGGTCAGCTCGGCGAACCCGCCCCCGGACGGCCCGGCCGCCGCGTCGAAACCCAGCCCGGCCGCGGTGGCGACCACCTCGGCCGGGTCCACCCCGGCGTCGGGGGCGTCGAGGACCGTGCGCACTTCGCCGGCGGTGTCCGCGGTGGCGAGCCGGGCGAGCGCCGCCGCCACCCCGGTCAGGCCGGCCACCGGGATGCCGTGCAGGACGACGAGGTCCGGTCCGTCGGCCAGCGCGTCGGCGAGTCCTTCGCGGGTGACGTCCGCCCAGTCCAGCTCCCGCACGGGCGGCAGCGGGTCGTCCTCGCCTGCCACGTGCAGGACGACGTCGAACCGGAACCGGGTCAGCTCGCTGGGGTGCGTCCCGATCCGGCGCAGGACGGCGACGTCCCGCACCCCGGGCAGCCGGGTCGCCACCGCGCGGAACCAGTCCGGGTGCAGGGCCAGGCCGCCGGTGGTGGCGGCCCGCCGGGCGAGCGCCTCCCGCAGCCGGGACGCGGGCGCACCGACCGGGAGCCGGGCGGCTTCGGCGGCCAGGTGCGCTGCTTCCCGTGCGGTCAGGTCCGCCACGTCGGAAACGAAGACGGTGCCGCCGGGCCGGGTCGCCCGGACCGCTTCGGCGAGGATGCGCTCGAGGTAGGCGGGGCCGGGGCAGTAGCCGGCCAGCCCGTTGACCACGACGGTGTCGAAGTCCCCGCCGAGGCCGGTGAGGTCGTCGGGCGGCAGGTCGGCCAGCTCGACGACGCCGGCCTTGGCGGCGAGCCGGTCGCGCTGCCGCTCGATCGAGCGGCGGGCGCGCCCGGAGAGCTCGGTCGCCCGGTAGGCGTCGCAGCGCGGAGCGAGCTTGAACAGCAGCTGCCCGTTGCGGCAGCCGATCTCCAGCACCCGCCGCGGTCCGGTGTCCAGGATGTGCCGCACGCCGCCGTCGAGCCACTCGCGCAGCGCGGCCGCGGGCAGGTCCGCGCCGCTGTCCGGGCTCCGCCAGCCGGTGAGGTTGAGCAGCGGGTCGCTTTCCGGGTCCCGCGCGAGGTAGTCCTGGACGAACCGCTCGCGGCCGCCGTCGCCGGCCACCGGAGCGGTCTCGGGCACGACGTGCGCGACGAGTTCGCCCGCCTCGGTGCGGGCGAGGTGGGCACGGGACACCGCCGGGTGCGCGGTCAGCTCCGCGACGACGTCGCCGAGCTCGGCCGGTCGTCCGTCGACCCAGGTGCGGCCGGCCGGCTTGCCCAGGACCTCCAGCTCGCCCCGGACGTTCCAGCGGGCCCGGTCGCCGGTGGGCACCAGCACACCGGACGCGAACACGTGGAGATCGCCCGCCACGCCGTCGGGGACGGGTTCGCCGCGCTCGTCGCGCACCTGCGGCCGGGCGCCCAGCGGGGTGCCGGCCGGGATCCGGCCGGACGGCACCGGGGCGGCCGGGTCCACCACGTGCGCGGCCACCGGGCCCACCTCGGTGAGGGAGTACAGGTTGACCAGCTCGCTCCCGGGGAACGCGCGGGCGAACGCCGCGACGGCGTCCGGCCACAACGGCTCGCCCGTGCTCAGCACGCGGGCCGCGCTGATGTCCGAAGTGGACAAATGCGCCGGGGTGGTCAGCAGCAGGTCCGCCTGCCCGGAGCCGAAGACCACCGTGGCACCCGGCCACAGCAGGGCGGTGACGAGCAGATCGGGACTGGCACCGGGTGACACGGCGATCGTCCTGGCGGGGAACCGGTCCGCCAGCGTGCGGGCCCGGGCCATCAGGTCGGCAGCGGAGTGGGTGGTCAGCGTGCCGCCCCGCGAACGCAGGCACACCGCGGCCGCCTCCGGCGCGGGCAGCGGGTCCGTGCCGGCGGAGCCGAGCGTGGCCACGTCGACGGCCGCGTCCCCGAACCGGTCCGTCAGGGCCGCGGTGGTGAGCACCCGTTCCGCGGCCGCCTCGGTGATCGCCGCGGTGAGCTCGGCGCGGCTCAGGCCCGGGTCCAGCGGCAGCGCCACCGCCCCGGCCGCGAGGACGGCGGGCAGCGCGACCGCCAGTTCCGCGTTGTGCGGCAGGCAAAGCGCGACCACGCTGCCTTCGGTCACGCCGTGGTGGTCACGCAGGTCCCGGGCGAGCGAGGTGACCTCCGCGCGGCTCGGCACCACGTCCACCGGGGGCGCCACGGGAGCCGCGGGGACTTCGCCGGCCGCGGGTTCGACGGGGGTGACACCGAGCGGCAGCCGCCACACCGGGGTGTCCGGGTCGGCGACCGCGGCGGCGAGCACCGCGTACACCGAATCCAGCAGCCGCCGCACGTAGGGCTCGTCCATGATGTCGGCCGCGAACCACAGCTGCCCGGTGATGGCGCCGTCGTCGGCCGGGGTCAGCTCGAACTCGAGGTCGAACCGGGCCTTGCCGGTGTCGAGGGTGAGGATGTCCACGGCGAGCCCGGGCACCCGCAGCTCCTGCCACGGCGTGTTGTGCAGGCCCAGCATGTGCCGGATGAGCGGGGTGTGCGCGCTGGCCTCCCGCTCGGGGTTGATCTCCTCGATGATCTTCTCGAACGGCACGTCCTGGTGGGCGTACCCGTCCACGGCTTCCTGGCGGCAGCGGCGCAGCAGCTCGCGGAAGGTCGGCTCGCCGGTCAGCTCCACCCGCATCGGCAGGGTGTTGACGAAGCTGCCGACCATCGACTCGATCTCACTGCGGTTGCGGTTGGCGACCGGCACGCCGACCACCAGGTCCTGCTGCCCGGTCCACCGCGAGAGCACGGTGGACACCGCGGTCAGCAGCACCATGAACAGGGTCGCCCGCTCGGACTCGCCCAGCGCGGTGAGCCGGCCGACCAGCTCGGCCGGGACGTGCACCTCGCACATGCCGCCGTCCCAGCTGCGGTCGGCGACCCGCAGCCGCCCGGTGGGCAGGTCAAGTGCGTGCGCGCCGGTGAGCCGGGTGCGCCAGTACTCGAGGTGCTCGTCGAGCGCGCCGGTGGCCTGCCAGTCCTGCTGCCACAGCGCGAAGTCGCCGTAGTGCAGCTCCGGCTCGGGCAGCGCAGGCGGCCGGCCCGCGGCGTAGGCGTCGTACAGGGAAGCCAGTTCCTGCAGCAGGATGCCGAGCGACCAGCCGTCGGTGGCGATGTGGTGCTGGCTGAGCAGCAGCAGGTGCTCGTCGTCGGCCACGCGCAGCAGGGCCGGCCGCAGCAGCAGGTCCTTCGTCAGGTCGAAGGGGCGGTCGACTTCTTCGGCGTACCGGGCGCGCACGGCTTCGTCACGGGCAGCCGGGTCGAGCTCGCGAAGGTCGGCGACGGGCATCGGGACCGGGCCGGGCGGGTTGACCCGCTGCACCGAGGTGCCGGCGTCGACGAGGTGGAACGTCGAGCGCAGCACCTCGTGCCGCCGCACCAGTTCGTCGACGCAGCGCTGCAGGACGGCCGGGTCGGTGTGCCCGCGCAGGGTGGCCGCGCCGACGATGTTGTACATCGTGGACGCCGGCTGCAGGCGGTGGAAGAACCACATGCGCTCCTGGGCGAACGACAGCGGCAGCGCCGACCGGTCGCCACCGCGCGCCACGATCGGGGACTCCCCGCGGTCGACGCCCTCCTCGTCGAGCATCCGGTCCAGGAGCTTGCGCTGCTCCGGACTGAGCCAGTCGTTCCCCATGGAGTCGAACCACCTTCGTTCCGAAGAGATCCCGCGCACGAACATCGGTGGGGCCCATCCTTCCCAGCCCACCGGACGGCGGTAGTCGGTGACGTCCCGGACGCCGCCGGGCCCGGGGTCGTTTCCCCGACTGGCGCCCCGGGCCGCGCCGCCGGGACGCTGGCCACCGACCCCGGACACGAGAGGCGGACATGTCACTCCGGACAGGGATCCAGCCGGTGCACCGGTGGGTCGAGCAGCGGGCCGCCGAGACCCCGGACGCGGTGGCGGTGCTCGCCGACACCGATTTGAAAGCGGTGTCGCGCACCTACCGCGAGCTCGACGAGTCGGCCAACCGGATCGCCCACTGGCTGCGGGCCAAGGGCGTCGGCGCCGAAAACCGGGTGGGCGTCCACCTCGACCGCGGCCTCGACCTGATCGCCGTGCTGCTCGGCGTCTTCAAGGCCGGCGCGGTCTACGTGCCGCTCGACCCGCACCTGCCCGCCGCCCGGCTGGCCCACGTCCGGGCCGACTCGGCGCCCGCGGTGACGCTCACTTCCGGCGCTCTCCCGCTGGACGGCGCCCTTCCGGTGGAGGCGCTGCACGCGGATTGGGCGAACTTCCCGGCCACGCGGCCGGACGTGCCGTACCTGGGTGCGGGTGCCGCCTACGTCGTCTACACGTCCGGGTCGACCGGGACGCCGAAGGGCGTGGTCGTGCCGTACGAGGCCCTCGCGACCCAGCTGGGGTGGCTCTGCACCCGGTTCGGGTTCGGCGCGGACGACGTCGTCCTGCACAAGACGCCGCTGGCGTCGGACCCGTCGCTGTGGGAGCTGCTGGTGCCGGTGATGAGCGGCGGACGGCTGGTGCTCGCCGAGCCGCTCAACCACGGCGACCCGGCCTACCTGCTGGACGTGCACGACCACTACGGCGTCACCGCGTGCGACTTCTTCCCCTCGCTGCTGCGCCACTTCCTGGCCGAACCGCGGGCCGCCGAGCGGGCGGCCGCGCTGCGCACGGTGATCTGCGGCGGCGAGGAACTCAACGCCGAGCTGGCCGCCCGGTTCGCCGAGGTGCTGCCCGGTGCCGCGCTGTACAACCTCTACGGGCCGACCGAGGCGACGATCGCGGTCACCCTGCACGAGGTCGCGCCGGGTGCGGCCGACCCCATCCCGATCGGGCGGCCCGTCCCGGGCACGGAGATCCTGGTGCTCGACCCGGCGGGCGTGCCGTGCCCGCCCAGGGTGACCGGCGAGCTGGTCATCGGGGGTGGCCAGCTGGCGCGGGGCTACCAGGGACGGCCGGCGCAGACCGCGGAACGCTTCGTGCCGCACCCCGCCCGCGCCGGGGAACGCCTGTACCGCACCGGGGACCGGGCCCGGTGGCGGCCGGACGGCGTCCTGGACTTCCTCGGCCGGCTGGACCACCAGGTCAAGATCCGCGGCCACCGGGTGGAACCCGCCGAGGTGGAGGCCGCGCTGGCCGCGCGGCCCGAGATCGCCCAGGCGCTGGTGGTGGCCCGGCCCGCACCCGGCGGCGGGCACCGGCTGGTGGCCTACCTGACCCGCGCGGCGGGCGCGCCGGAGCTGCCGGTCGCGGCACTGCGGCGGACGCTGGCCGGGCAGCTGCCGCCGGCGATGATCCCGGCCGTGTTCGTGTGGCTGGCCGAGTTCCCGCTCACCGCCGTCGGCAAGATCGACCGGGCCGCGCTCCCGGCCCCGCCCGGGTGATGGCCACCACCGAATCCGGGACCTCCGCCCCGCACCCCGACAGCCCCGGCGGCCCCGGCGGTTCCGCCACGCGACCACCGGCCTCGACCGAGCCCGCCACCGGAACCACGGCGAACCGGCCGACTCGACCGGGCCGCGCTCCCGGCCCCGCCCGGGTGATGGCCACCGCCGAATCCGGAACCTCCATCCCGCACCCCGACAGCCCCGGCGGTTCCGGCACGCAACCACCGGCCTCGACCGAGCCCGCCACCGGAACCACGGCGAACCGGCCGACTCGACCCGGCCACGCTCCCCGCCCCACCCAGGCGATGGCCACCACCGAACCCGGAACCTCCACCCCGCACCCCGACAGCCCCAGCGGTTCCGCCACACGACCACCGGCCTCGACCGAGCCCGCCACCGAAACCACGGCGAAGCGGCCGGACCTGCGGTTCTGGTACCTCTGGAGCGCCACCACCATCTCCGGCCTCGGCGACGGTGTGCGGTTCGCCGCCTTCGCGCTCTTCGCCGCGGTGCTGACCCGTGACCCGCTCCCGGTGGCGCTGGTGACGGTGGCCGGGCAGCTGCCGTGGCTGCTGGTCGGCCCGTTCTCCGGGGTGGTGGTCGACCGGTTCGACCGGGTGCGGACGCTGTGGCTCTGCGAACTGGGCCGGGCCGCGACCATGGGCGCGTTCACCCTGGTCACCGTGCTCGGCGGGACCGGCATCGCGGTGCTGGTCGGCACGGCGTTCCTGCTCAGCTGCCTGGACACGCTGGCCGACAACCTGTCGCAGGCGATCACCCCGGACGTGGCCGGGTCGCGGTCGCTGGACTCGGCCAACAGCCTGCTCTTCGGCGGCCAGATGGTCACCACCGAGTTCATCGGCACGCCCATCGCGGCGCTGCTGTTCGCCTGGGCGTACGCGGTGCCGTTCGCGGTGGACACGGTCAGCTTCGTGGTGTCGGCGCTGCTGATCATGGCGCTGGGCCGCCGTCGGCCGCCCGTGCCGCGGCCCCCGGCGGCGGCACGGGGATCGGTCGCCGCCGACACGGCCGGGGCCGTCCGGTGGCTGCTGCGCCACCGCCTGCTGCGGTCGCTGTGCCTGCTGATGGGGGTGCTGAACTTCGCCGTCGTCGGCGTGCTCGGCATCGCCGTCCTGTACGCGCTGGAGGTGCTGCACGTCAGCCCGGTGCTGTACGGCGTGCTGATGGCCCTCATCGCGGTGGGCGGCCTGCTCGGCTTCGCGGTCACCCCGGCCCTCAGCGCGCGGATCGGCGCGCGGCGGACGCTGCTGCTGGCCTTCGCGCTGTGCCCGGTCCCGCTGCTGGTGGCCGCCCTGACCTCGGACGCCTGGGTGGCGGCGCCCGCGTTGCTGCTGGTCGGCGCGGCCGCGTCGCTGGGCGGGGTGGTGAGCACGACGCTGCGGCTGCGGCTGATCCCGGCGGAGAGCTACGGGCGGGTCAACGCCGCCTACCGGCTGTTCGTCAACGGCCTGGCCCCGCTCGGCGCCTTCGCCGGCGGGCTCGCCGCCCAGCAGTTCTCGCTGCGGGCGCCGTTCTTCGTCGCGGCGGCGGCGACCGCGGCGCTGGTGGTGCTGGGCCCGCGGCTGCTGCGCGGGCTGCGGGAGTAGCGGTTTCCCCGACTTCCCCGCCCCGGTCACACCGTCCGAGGATCGACGAAACCGCCACGAGGGGATGGAGCCGCATGACTGGGTCAGCTGTGTCGTCCCGGCCGGTCGACGGCGAGGTCAGGGCCGTGCCGCCGGCCACCCTCCCGCAGCTGTTCGAGGCGGCCGTGCGGGCGCACCCGACGGCCCCGGCGCTGCTCGCCGACGAGACGGGCGTGCTCACCTTCGCCGAGCTGAACGCCCGGGCGAACCGGCTCGCGCACCTGCTGATCGCACGGGGCGCCGGGCCGGAGCGGGTGGTGGGGGTGGCCCTGCCCCGCTCGCCGGACGCGATCGTCGCCATGGTGGCCGTGCTCAAGGCCGGCGCGGTCTACCTGCCGCTCAACCCGGAGTACCCGGCCGAACGCCTCGCCGTGATGGTGGGCGACGCCGCCCCGGTGGCCGTGCTCGCGGCGGACGGCCTCGACCTCGGCCCGGCTCCGGTGCTGCGGTGGGACACGCTCGCGCTCGGGGACTTCCCGGACACCGACCCGGCCGACGCCGACCGCGTCGCCCCGCTGGACCCGGCGCACCCGATCTACCTGATCTACACCTCCGGCTCGACCGGCGTCCCCAAGGGCGTCGCGATGCCGGCCACGAGCCTGGTCAACCTGCTGGCCTGGCACGGCGACCGGTTCGCGACCGGGCCGGGCACGCGCACGGCCAACCTCTCGGCCATCGGCTTCGACTTCGCCATGCACGAGGTCCTGGCCGCCCTGGTGCACGCCAAGTGCCTGGTCGTCCCGGCCGAGGACGTCCGCACCGACCCGATCCGGCTGGCCCGCTGGCTCGACCGGCACCGGGTGCACCAGGTGTTCCTGCCGAACGTGCTCATCGAGTCCCTGTGCGAGGCGGCGGCCGTGGCCGGGGTGGCGCTGGCCGACCTGCGCGACATCGTCCAGTCCGGCGAGCCGCTGGTGCTCGGCGAGACCCTGCGCGGCTTCCTCCGCACCCACCCCGGGCTGCGCGTCCACAACCACTACGGCGCCACCGAAATGCAGGACGCGACCACGTGGTCGTCCGGCGGCAGTCCGGTACCGACCATCGGCCGTCCACTGTGGAACGTCCGGGTGCACGTGCTGGACGAGGACCTGCGGCCGGTGCCGGACGGCGAGGTGGGCGACCTCTACGTCGCGGGCGCCGGCCTGGCCCGCGGCTACCTCGGGCGGCCGGGGCTGACCGCCGAGCGCTACCTGCCCGACCCGTTCGGCGCGCCCGGTGACCGGATGTACCGCACCGGCGACCTCGCCCGGTGGACCGCCGACGGGGAACTGGACTGCCTGGGGCGCAAGGACAACCAGGTCAAGATCAACGGTTTCCGGGTGGAGCCGGGCGAGGTCGAGGGCAGGCTGCGGGCGCTGCCGGGCATCCGGCAGGCCCTGGTGCTGCCCCGGCCGACGGCAGGCGGCGGCAAGCAGCTCGTGGCCTACGTCGTCGGCGCGGACCCGGACGCCACGGCGATCCGGGCGGAGCTGGTGCGGTCGCTGCCCGCGCACATGGTTCCTGCCGCCGTGCTTTCCCTGCCCGAGCTGCCGGTCGCCCCGAACGGCAAGGTGGACCTGAAAGCCCTGCCCGCCCCCGCGTTCGCGACCGGTGCCGCCGAGGCCGAGACGCCGGAGCAGCAGGCGCTGGTGGACGCGTTCACCGCCGCCCTCGGTGTCCCCGCCGGGGTGGACGACGACTTCCTCGCCCTCGGCGGCGACAGCCTCGGCGCGGTGCGGCTGGTGGTCCTCGCCCGGCGGGCCGGGCTGGCGCTGGACACCCGGCAGGTCTTCGAGCTGGGCACCCCGCGCCGGCTGGCCGCGGGCGCGGCGGCCGCGGCGGCCCCGGCGATCCCGGTGCGGCCGCTGGTGGCCCTGCACCACCACCAGCTCAACCGGCTGCGCGCGGTCCACCCCGGCCTGACCGAGATCCTGCCGGTGACGCCGGTGCAGCGGGGTTTCCTGTTCCACCGCCTGCAGGACACCGACAGCTACACCGAGCAGCTGCGGCTGGAGCTGGCCGGCCCGGTCGACGCGGCGGCCCTGCGCGCGGCGGCCGTCTCGGCCCTGCGCCGGCACGCCCCGCTGCGCGCCGCGTTCGAGGTCGCCGGCCTGCCGGAGCCCCTGCAGGTGATCGTGGGCGAAGCCGAGCTGCCGTGGCGCGAAACGGACCTGCGGGCGCTGGCCCCGGCCGAGGCGCGGGCCCGGGCGGACGTCCTGGCCGGCCGGAGCAGGGCCACCCCCTTCGACGTGCGCACCCCGCCGCTGCTGCGCCTGCACCTGGTCCACCTGCCGGGCGGCACCGCGCACCTGGTCCTCGACTACCACCACCTGCTGCTCGACGGCTGGTCGGTGACGTTGCTGGTGCGCGAGCTGCTGACCCCGGCGGAGACCCCGGTGCCGCCGCTGCGCAGCTGGTTCCGCGTCCTGCGCGCCAAGGACCGGGACGCGGCGGCCGCGGCCTGGAAGTCCACAGTGGACGGCGTGGCCCCCACGGTGCTCGCCCCGCCGGTGGACGGCACGTCGGCTTCGGCCCACCACGTCGTCGAGCTGCCGGCCGCGGAGACGGCCCGGCTGGTGGCGCTGGCGCGGGCGGACCGGCTGACGCTGAACACGGTCGTGGTGGCGCTGTGGGGTGCCGTCCTGGCCGCCGAGACGGGCGGCGGGCCGGCGGTGTTCGGGACGACGGTGTCCGGGCGGACGGCCGAGGTGCCCGAGGTGGAGAGCCTGGTGGCGATGCTGGTCAACACGGTGCCGGTGGTGGTGACCGTGGACCCCCGCGAGCCGGTGCGGGCGTTGCTGCGGCGGGTGCGGGCCGAGCAGCTCGCCCTGGCCCCGCACCAGCACCTCGGCCTCGGCGCGATCCGGCGCCTGGCGTCGTGGGAGTCGGAGTTCGACACGCTGCTGGTGTTCGAGAACCCGGACCTGCTGCTGGACGACCCGCGGATCCTCGACGTGCGCCACAGTGACGACACGCACTACGCGCTGAGCCTGCTGGTCACCCCGGGCGAGACGCTCCGGATCGCGTTCACCCACCGGCCGCACCTGCTCCCGGCGGCCCGGGTCCACCGCCTGGCCGACGAGCTGCTCACGCGCCTGACGGCAGTCGCCTGCCTGTCGTGAGCGGGGGACTCCCCCACCCACGACAGGCAGGAAACCTCAGCCGGCCAACGTCGAACGAGCCGTGATCTCCCCGAAGGACCGCAGGTCCGGCACCCCGAGCTGCTCCGCCAGCGCCGCGGTCACCGGCCCCAGCGCGCCGTCGTGCGGGACCGGCGAACCCGACGCGCCGAGGATCCACACCCCGCCACACTGCGGGCGGTAGGTGCACGCCACCGGCGAGCCGTCGACCGGAACCGTCGTGGTCCGCTCCTCCGGCCCGAGGTCCGTCCCCGGCACTTCGATCCACAGCGACGCCGACGGTGTCTCGCGGACGACCTCCCGGTACACCTGCTCGACGTCCTGCCACCGGACCCCGGCCGCCTCGGGGCGGTGGTCCTGGACGGCGCGGTTGAGCAGCCGGGTCGGGAACTCCGGCCAGCCCGGCCGGACGCCGATACCCGACACGTGCCGCGGGTTCAGCTCGGTGGCCACGAAGCCGTCCTCGCCGGACAGACCGTCCACACTGAACACCCCGGTGTAGCCCAGCGACGCCGACAGCTCCTCCCCGACGCGGCGGGCGTAGCCGCGCAACGTCTCCGTGCGGGCGGCCGCCGGGCGCCAGGCCGTCGAGCAGCCGCCGTACACCAGCTGCCCGGTGCTCGGCCGGTGCAGGGTGATCACCTCGATCGGGTCGAAGACGGCCACGCCGTCGTCGAAGACCATGCCCATCAGGCTGCACGGGACGCCGGGCACGAAGGTCGCGAGCCGAACCCGTTCGGTGCGCACCCGCAGGGCTTCGACCGCCCGGCCCAGCTCGGCGCGGGACCGCACCCAGCGCAGGCCCTGGGAGCTGCCCAGCACGTCCAGGGTGGTGTCGATGGCGATCATCACGCCGTGGCCGCGGTCCAGTGACACGGCGGTGGCGGCCAGGCCGGGGTCGTCGACGTCGACGATCGCGTGCGGCGGGGCCGGGATGCCGACCCGCTGCCACAGCCGGTCGATGCGGGTCTTGTCCTCCCAGCCGGCCCACTGCGGCCGCCAGTGCCCGTAGGCCGGACGGCCGCCCAGCTCGGCGAACTCGCCGTAGGTGGTGCCGAGCACCTCCCACTCGCGGCCGGGGTCGAGGCCGTCGAGCCAGTCGACGATCTCCGGCGGCTTGGTCGCCAGCCACGCCTCGTACTGCCGGTGCGACATCTCCAGGCCGTGCTCGGCGCAGCTGAACACGTGCTCGGCCGGCGGGTCGTCCGGCCGCGGCACGGTGTTGATCACCACGGCCCGCAGCCGGGCGCCGGACAGGCGCAGCTCTTCGGCGAGCGCCTTCATGCCGCCGTTGAAGTGGTTGACGGCCATGACGACGTCACGGCCGGTCCAGCGGGCCCGCATGGCGTCGATGACGCCGCCGAGGCGCTCCTTCGGCGTGCCGGTCACGAGGAGGCGTCCATCCGCTGCCGCAGGCTCAGCGGCCGCATGTCGGTCCACACCCGGTCGATGTGGGCGAGGCAGGCTTCCTTCGTGCCCGAGGTGCCCTCCGCCCGCCACCCGGCGGGCACGTCGGCGTCCGCCCGCCAGATCGAGTACTGCAGCTCGTCGTTGAGCACGACCAGGTAGGTCTGCTCATCGGTTTCCGCGGCTGTCATCGGTCCTCCTCGGTGTCGTCGGGTCGTCCGCGAGCAGCGCGGCGACCTCGTCGTCGGTCAGGTCGGCCAGCTCGTCCAGTGCCCGCCGCAGCTCGTCCGGGTCGGCCTGCTCCAGCCGGGCGGCCCGCACGGCCGCGGCCAGGCCGGCGACGGTGGCGCCGCCGCCGAGCAGGTCGGCGGCGGACAGCTCGACGCCGAACTCGCGGCGGATGCGGGCCACGATCCGGGTGGCCAGCAGCGAGTGCCCGCCCAGCTCGAAGAACCCGCTCGTCACCGACACCTCCGGCAGGCCGAGCACCTCGGCCCAGATGTCCGCGAGCACCTGCTCCACCGGGTCACGCGGGGCAGTGCCACCCGGCTGGACGACCGTGGGCTCGGGCAGCGCGGCGCGGTCGAGCTTGCCGGTGCGCCCGGTCGGCAGCGCGGGCAGCCGGACGAACGCCGAGGGCACCGCCGCCGGCGGCAGCAGCTCGGCGAGGAACGACCGCAGGGCGCTGTCGGGCACGTCGTCGACGCCGACGAGGTAGCCGGCCAGCCGCGGTTCCCCGTCCGGGCCCGGCCGGGCGTCGACCGCGACGGCGGTGACCCCGGGGTGGCCGGCGAGCGCGGCCTCCACCTCGGCCGGTTCGATCCGGACGCCGCGGATCTTGACCTGCTGGTCGAGCCGCCCGAGGAACTCCAGCAGCCCGTCCGGGGTCCAGCGGGCCCGGTCCCCGGTGCGGTAGAGCCGCCGGCCGGGTGCGAACGGGTCGGGCACGAACCGCTCGGCGGTGAGCGCGGCGCGGCCGAGGTAGCCGCGGGCCACCTGCACCCCGCCGATGACCAGCTCGCCGGGCACCCCGACCGGTGCCGGGGCGCCCCGCGGGTCGAGCACGTACAGGCGGGCCCCGGTGATCGGGCGGCCGATCGGCAGCCGCGGCCGCGTCTCGTGGTCCGGGGTGATTTCGACGGCGGTGACGTCGATGGCCGCTTCCGTCGGCCCGTACAGGTTGTGCACGGCCACGTCCGGCACCAGCGCCCGGAGGCGGGTGACCGTCGACGGCGCCAGCTCTTCCCCGCTGCACACGACCCGGCGCAGCACGCCCGCGCAGCCGGCGACCGAGGGCTCCTCGACGAACGCCCGCAGCATCGACGGCACGAAGTGGCAGGTGCTCACGCCGGTCTCGCGGATCAGGCCGGCGAGGTAGGCGGCGTCGCGGTGGCCGTCCGGGCGGGCCAGCACCACGGTCGCGCCCGCCGACAGCGGCCAGAACAGCTCCCAGCCCGCCACGTCGAAGCCGATGGGTGTCTTGTGCAGCACCCGTTCCCCGGCGGTGAGCCGGTACTCGGCCTGCATCCAGCGGATCCGGTTGACCAGCCCGGCGTGCTCGTTCGCCACGGCCTTGGGTGTGCCGGTGGTGCCGGAGGTGTGGATGGCGTAGACGAGGTTGCCGGGCGTCGCCGTCGCTTCCGGCCGGTGCGCCGGGAACCCGGCCGCGTCGGCGACGCGGACCGTGGCGTGCCCCGGGAACCGCGGGGCGAGGTCGTCGTCGGTCACCACCACGACCGGCCGGACGTCCCGCAGCTGCGCGGTCAGCCGGGCGGTGGGGTTGGCCGGGTCGAGCGGGACGTAGCAGCTCCCCGCCTTGAGCACCGCGAGCAGCGCCACGACCAGGTCGGCCGAGCGGGGCAGGCACACGGCGACCACCCGCTCCGGGCCGGCACCGCGCTCGCGCAGCAGCCGGGCGAGGCGGTTGGCTTCGGCGTCCAGTTCGCCGTAGCCGAGCGTCCGGTCGCCGAGCACCGCCGTCGCGCGGGGATCGCGGTCGGCCTGCCGTTCGAACAGCTCGTGCAGCAGTCCCGGCGGTGCGGGGTCGGTGCCGGCGCCGCTGAGGTGGCCGGTGATCCGGGCGCGCTCGGCCGCGTCGAACAGCGGGACGTCGGCGACGGGGACGTCGTCGAGGTCGGCGACGCTGCGCAGGACGTGGCGGAACGCGTCGGCGAACCGGCGGGCGGTGTCGCCGGACAGCAGGTCGGCGGCGTAGGTGAAGTGCCCGGCCAGGCTGCCGTCGGCCTGCTGGGTGAGGTGGACCGACAGCTCGAACTGCGCGCCGGGGGCGGGCAGTTCGACCGCCTCGGCCCGCACGTCCCCGGCCTGCCACGGCTGCAGCGGCACGTTCTGCAGCGCCAGGACGGCCCGCACGAGCGGGGCGCGCCCGTCGGAGCGGTCGGGGTCGAGCAGCCGGACGATCTCGTCGAGCGGCACCGCCTGGTGCCGCTGGGCGGCGAGGCAGCGGGCCCGCACCCGGTCCAGCAGCTCGCCGAACGCGGGCGCGCCGGAGGTGTCCAGGCGCAGCGGGACGACGGTGACGAACAGCCCGACCGCGTCGGCGTTGCGGTGGTCCCGGTTGGCGGCCGGGGCGCCGAGCACGAAGTCGTCCTGGCCCGACCAGCGGGCCGCGACGACACCGAGCGCGGCCAGCAGCACCATGAACGGCGTCGCCCGCCGCGCGGCGCCGTACTCGACCAAGCGCTCGGTGGATGCCGCGTCCAGGCCGAAGCCGAAGGAGCGGCCGCGCCAGGTGGGCCGGGCCGGGGCGTCGAGCGGGAGGTCCAGCGGGCGGGCGCCGTCGAGGGCCGTGCGCCAGAAGCCGTCGTCGTCCCGGTGCGGCGGCGGGACCGGCTTCGCCGCCGGCAGCGGGGTGCCGCGGTAGGCGTCGCCGAGCTCACGGAGGAGGACGCCGAGCGACCACCCGTCGACGGCGATGTGGTGCGCGGCGATGCCGAGGTACCAGTCGCCGGGGCGCCGGACCAGCACGGCCCGCACCAGCGGCCCTTCGGCGAGGTCGAACGGGGCGGTGGCGAAGTCGCCGGTTTCCCCCTGCCGCAGGGGAAACGGGCCGGGCGGGCGCACGGTCGCGGTGAGGGTGCCGTCGGCGTCGGGCGCGAAGGTGGTGCGCAGGCCGGGGTGGCGGGCGAGGAGGTCGTCCAGGCACCGGGCCAGCCGTCCGGGGTCGACGGGCCCGGTCAGCCGCACGCCACCGTGCACGTGGTACGCCGGGCCGGCGCCCAGGGAGTCCAGCAGCCAGAGGGCTTCCTGCGCCCGCGTCGGCGCGGTGGTGTCCACTGTGGCCGGTTGCGGTCCGGGGGCTTCCGCGAGGAGGTCGCGCAGCCCGGTCAGGGTGAGCCCGTCGAGCAGGCGCGGCACGGGGAGTTCGGCCCCGAAGGCGTCGGCGACCCCTTCGGCGAGCCGGACCGCCCGCAGGGAGTCCAGGCCGAGGCCGACGAGCGGCTCGCCGGCGGGGACCCGGTCCAGGCCGAGCACCCTGCCCACGACCGCGGCCAGCCGGTCGTCCGCCTCGGCGGCCGGGACGGCGGAAGCGCCGGCCACCGGCGTCAGCGCGCCCTCGAGCCACTTCCCCCTGGTCTCGGCCCGCCGGACCTTGCCGCTGGTCGTCCGGGCGATCGCGCCCTGGCGCACCAATACGACTTCCCGCGGTGTCACCCCGTGCTCGGTCGCGATCGCCGCCCGGACCGCCGAGCGCACCGCCTCCGCCGTCTCCGCGCTCGTCCCGGCCGGCACCTCGTGCACCAGGACCAGGTACTCGTCGTCGCCGTCGTCCACCGAGAACGCCGCCGACCGGCCCGGCCGCAGCGCCGGGTGGGCCGCCTCCGCCGTCTGCTCGACGTCCTCCGGGTGGTGGTTGCGGCCGCGCAGCACCATCAGGTCCGTCAGGCGGCCGGTCACGTAGAGCTGCCCGTCCAGCGTGAACCCGAGGTCGCCGGTGCGCAGGAACCGCCGCCCCGGGTGGCCCGGCAGCTCGGCTCCGAACCGGGGCGCCGGCCGCCCGTGGTAGCCGTCGGTGACGCTCGGCCCGCTGACGCAGATCTCCCCGACCGCCCCGGCTTCCGCGTCGACGACGACCACGTCGTCGCCCGTCGCGGCACCGCAGCCGGTCAGGGCCACCGACGGGTGCCCGGCCGGCGGGTCGAGCCGCACCCGGCCCTCGGCCAGCTCCGCGCGGCCCACCTCGGCCACCGCCGGCCCGGCCGGCCGCAGCCCGCCGGTCACCAGCAGCGTCGCCTCGGCGAGGCCGTAGCACGGGTGGAAGGCCGTCCGCCGGAAACCGGCCCCGGCGAAGGCGCGGGTGAACTCGTCGAGCGTCGCGCGGCGGACCGGCTCGGCACCCACCAGCGCGTGCCGCAGCGACGACAGGTCCAGGTCCGCGCGCTCGGCCTCGGGGATGCGCCGGACGCACTCCCGGTAGCCGAAGTCGGGCGCGGCGGTGAACGTCGCGCGGCTGCGGCTGATCTCGGCCAGCCAGCGCACCGGCGCGCGCAGGAACGCCGCCGGCGAGAGCAGGCTGCACGGGAAGCCGCCGTGCACCGGCTGCAGGATGCCGCCGATCAGCCCCATGTCGTGGTACGGCGGCAGCCAGCTGACCGCGCGGCCGTCGGCACCGGCGCCGAGCAGCCGGCCGATCTCGGCCAGGTTCGCCATCAGGTTCGCGTGCCGCACGCGCACGCCCTTCGGCGTGCCGGTGGAGCCGGACGTGTACTGCAGGAAGGCCAGGTCGTCCTGGCCGGGACCGGGTCCGTCGAACGCCGTGTCCTCGCCGGTGTCGTCGACCGGCAGCCACTCCGGTCCCTCCATTGTGGACATCGAGGGGGCCAGCGCATCGCGCGTGGCCGTCGTCGACAGCAGGGCACGGGCGCCGGCGTTCGCGGCGACGTCGAGCATCCGCGCCGTCCCGCGCACGCCGGTCGGCAGGTACACCGGAACCGCGACGACCCCGGCGTACAGGCAGCCGAAGAACCCGGCCACGTAGTCGATCCCGGGCGGGAAGAGCAGCACCACGCGCTCGCCGGCCAGGCCGCGCTCGCGCAGCGCGGCGGCCACGAACCGCGCACGCCGGTCCAGGTCGCGGTAATCGACCACCAGCCGCTCGCCGGGGAACTCGAACGCCGTGCGGGACGGGGTGTCCTCGGCCCGGCCGCGCAGGAGACCGGCCAGGGTCCCTCGGTTCATCCGCGCACCTTCGCGACCACCGGCATGTGCTTGATGCCCGCGACGAAGTTCGACGACAGGTGCTCGACCTCCCCCGCGCGGTCGAGGTCGGCGAAGGTGCTGACGATCTCGTCGAACAGCGCGCGCAGCGTCACCCGGGCGACGGTGTGCCCGACGCAGTAGTGCCCGCCGACGCCGAAGGCGATGTGCCGGTTGGGCTTGCGCCGCGGGTTGAAGGTGAACGGGTCCTCGAACGCGGTCTCGTCCCGGTTGGCCGAGCCGAGCCAGACGACGACGGCGTCACCGGAGCGCACCTTGCGGTCACCGAGGTCGACGTCGCGCACGGCGTGCCGCATGAAGTGGTTGGCCGGCGAAGCCCAGCGCAGCGATTCCTCCACGGTGGTCAGGATCGTGTTGGTGTTCGCGCTTTCCAGGACCTCGTGGAGCAGGGGGGTGCCGATGACGGCGTCGAGCGCGGCCGTCGGCACGTACGGGGTGGTGACGTTCGCGCCGAGCAGCAGGCTGTAGCAGTTGGCCAGCACCTCGCCGAGGCCCATCGTGCGGCCGTCGACGTCGATGGTCAGCAGCAGGCTGATCAGGTCGTCGCCGCCCGGGTTCTTCTGCCGCGCCCGCACGATTTCGGCGAAGTAGGCGAACAGTTCCCGGTGCGCGCGCTGCAGCGTGGCCTGGGTGTCGGCGCCTTCGTTGAACTCGGGGTCGTCCGGCGCGATCGACATCAGGGTCAGCTGCGTCAGCCGCGGCCAGTCCTGCTCCGGCAGGCCCATCAGCATCCCGGTGACCGCCATCGGCAGCCGGGTGACGGCCTGCGCGAGGTCGAACGGCTCCCCCGACTTGGCCGGGTCGAGCAGCCGGCGCACCTGGGCCCGGATCTGGTCGCCGGAGCGTTCCACCGACTTGATGGTCAGCGCCCGCTGCAGCGGCTCCCGCATCCGGGTGTGCTTCGGCGGATCGGTGGCGGCCATCTGCTGCCCGCCCGCGGGGTCGTCCTTGCCCAGCAGGTTGAGCAGGGTGCCGCGCTGCGAGGTGAAGGTCTCGTGGTCCCGCAGCACCCAGGAGCCGTGCTCGTAGGTGGTCACCGACCAGAACCCGAGATCGCTGCCGACGGGGTGCCACCGCACCGGCTCCCGCCGGCGCATCTCGGCCCAGATCGGGTGCGGGTCGCCCTCGGAGTACGTCCGAGGGTCCACGAGGTCGACGGCGTCGAGGTCGATGGTGTTGTCCCCGATCGCGTCGACCGAAGTCGGAATTCGCATGGCGCGCTCTCCCCGTTCGTCGACAGCACGCAGTCGCGGGCCGCCCGGACCATCGAACCGCGCTCCCGGGGGCCGGGATGAGTCCGGAAAACCCCGGACGCTCCCGGCGCCGGTGTAGGGGAAGGCCGCCGAGGAGCCGGGAAGGCCGAGTACAGCGGCCGGGTTTCCGGCCGCGAGCTCGAAGCCACCCCGCACACCGCAGCCGCCCTTCGTGCCGCGACCAGCCGCAGCCACCGAGCCCGGCAGACCCGCCGAAGCCGCCCCTCACACCGCAACCACCCGCAGCCGCCCTTCGCGCCGCGGCCACCCGCGGCCACCGAGCTCGGCAGGCCCGCCGAAGCCTTCGCCCGCCGAAGCCGCCCCTCACACCCACGACCGTCCCCAGCCACCGCGCACCCATCCACCGGGCCGCCAGGCGTGCCCCCGCGGCCTGCTCGGGGGCGCGGGCGTCACCCCGCCGGGGCGTACCACCGGGTCGTGGCCTGCGCGAGCAACACCCCCGACTCGTCGTACAGCGCCGAGCCGGCCGCGAGCCCCCCGCCACCGAAGCTGTCCAGGGCAGCCACCACCACGCACACCTCCCCGGCGACCGGCCGCCGGAGCACCTCCGCCCGCATCCAGCCGAGCACCTTCGGCGCGGCGACGAGGTCCGCCGTCCAGCCGGACGGGCAGTCCAGCGCGGCCCAGACGAACTCCGCGCGCACCCGGCCGTCCGCGGCCGACAGTCCCGCGTCCGGCACCCACGGGCAGGCCACCGTGTCGACCCGGTCCGGCACCGGCCCGGGCGAGAGCCGCAGGCCGTCCCCGGATTCGCGGTCGGGTCCGCAGGCGAAGCAGTGCGGGTACGGGTGTCCGCGGCGGCCGCGGTAGCCCGGGACCGCCGCGCGGGCCACGGAAACCGGCACCGGCGCGGGCGGCACGACCCGGTGGCGGGTCGGCGCGGCCGTGGCGACGAGCGCGCCGCCGTCCCACAGGTGGGTCCGGCGGCCGCCGGGCTCGGTCCGCAACGGCACGCCGAGCCGCGGCGGGGCGTGCAGGGTCACCGCCACCGGCTCCGCGCACGCACTGGCGAACAGCCCGCACGCGTAGCCGCCGTTGGCGCTGTCGTCCGGGCCGTTGAAGCGGGCGTCGATGGTGAGCGGCACGCCGTCCACTGTGCCCGGCGGAGCGGGTCCCGCGAAGTCCGACATTCCCCGCACACCCCGCCCGGTGCGGGGTTCTCCGGACTGTGGCCGCCACCGGCGGAGGCGGTGGAATGGGGACGAGCAACCGTCCTACAGAGAGATGTGACGAGCCGATGCGGACTGACACCAGAATCGTCAACTCCTGGAACGAGTGGGACACTCTCCAGGAGGTCGTCGTGGGCACCGCGGAGAACGCCTGCTTCGAGCCGACCGAGCCGGGGCACCGGCCCCAGGAGCGCGGGCTGTCCGAGCCACGCCCGTTCCCCACCGGCCCCAAACCCCGTGAGCTGAACGAAAAGGCCGAAGAGGAGCTCGCCGGGCTCGTCTCACTGCTCGAATCCCAGGGCGTCAAGGTGCGCCGCCCGTCGCCGCGGGACTACTCGATCCCGCTCAAGACGCCCACGTTCGAGGTGGAGAACCAGTACTGCGCGGTCTGCCCGCGGGACGTGATGATCACCCTGGGCAACGAGGTCCTCGAAGCGACGATGTCGCGGCGGTCGCGGTACTTCGAGTACGAGGCCTACCGGAGCCTCGTCTACGAGTACTGGGACGAGGACCCGCAGATGACCTGGTCGGTGGCGCCGAAGCCGTCCATGGCCGACGAGATGTACCGCCAGGACTTCTGGACGTGGCCGCTGTCGAAGCGGCACGAGGAGATGCACAACTTCGAGTTCTGCGTGACGCAGGACGAGGTCGTCTTCGACGCCGCGGACATGGCGCGGATGGGCAAGGACGTCTTCGTCCAGGAGTCGATGACCACCAACCGCGCCGGCATCCGGTGGCTGACCCGGCACCTGGAGCCGCGGGGCTTCCGCGTGCACCCGGTGCACTTCCCACTGGACTACTTCCCGTCCCACATCGACGCGACGTTCATCCCGCTGCGCGCGGGCCTGGTGCTCACCAACCCCGAGCGCCCGATCAGCAGCGGCGAGGAGAAGCTGTTCCTGGCCAACGACTGGGAGTTCGTGACCGCGCCCCAGCCGCTCACGAGCAACGACGAAATGCCCCGGTACTGCCAGTCGTCCAAGTGGGTCTCGATCAACGTGCTGAGCATCTCGCCGTCGAAGATCATCGTGGAGGAGCAGGAGAAGCCGCTGCAGGACCTGTTGTCGAGCCTGGGTTTCGAGGTGCTGCCGATCCCGTTCCGGCACGTGTACGAGTACGGCGGTTCGCTGCACTGCGCGACCTGGGACATCCGCCGCGACGGCGGGTGCGAGGACTACTTCCCCAACCAGAACGTGTGAGACCGGGTGGGCTTCCGGCTTCCGGAAGTCCGCTCCCCGGCCTCAATCCTGCTCGGCGATCAGCCTGGCCACGCTCGCCGGCCGCGAAGCGGCGAAGTAGTGGCCGCCGTCGGGCAGCTCCACCACCCGCACGTCCCGGGCCAGCCGGCTCCAGTCCCCCGGATCGCCGGGCACCTCGTCCGGGTCGTCGTCCGCCGCGAGCACCACCGTCACCGGCACGTCGAGCCGCTCGCCCGCGTCGAGCGCCTCCGCGAGGTACCCGCACGCCGCCGCCACGTCGTGCCGGTACGCCGCCGCCAGCTGCCTCCGGTGCTCCCCGGCGACCTCGGCCAGCTCCCGGCGTCCGCTTCCGACGAGCGCCGTGACGACCTCCTCGTCCGGCAGTGCCGCCACGGCCGCGGCCTGCGCCCGCCGGGCATCGCTGTCCCCCGGCACCTGGGCGCCGAGGTAGAC
This sequence comes from Amycolatopsis sp. NPDC004169, assembly GCF_040610315.1. Classification (NCBI taxonomy): domain Bacteria; kingdom Bacillati; phylum Actinomycetota; class Actinomycetes; order Pseudonocardiales; family Pseudonocardiaceae; genus Amycolatopsis; species Amycolatopsis sp. NPDC004169. Next base: position 69,001 of record NZ_JBEXMD010000009.1, on the reverse strand, counting down.
CCGCCGGACGTCGTGACCGCGGGAGCGCAGCAGCCGCGCGGTGGCCAGTGCCGCGGCCACGCCCATCGAGTGCCCCCACACCGTCACCGGCCCCGGAGGCAGTTCGCCGGCGACCAGCTCGGCCAGCTCGGCCACCGGCACGGGGGCCGAGCCGCCGTCCCGGCCCGGCGGTTCCACGCCGTACACGGCCCAGCCCGCCGCGGCGAGCTCGCCGGCCAGTGGCACGTACGTCACCGCATTGCCGCCCGCGTACGGGAAGCACACCAGGGTCCGGCCCGCCGGCGGGGTCAGCCGGTGCAGCACCGGCCGGGCCTCGGGCACGCCGGTGTCGAGGACCGCGGCCAGGTCGGCGAGCACCGGGTGCGCGGTGACGTCGCCGAGCGAGATCGCCCGGTCCAGCTCGATCACCAGCTGCAGCGCCGAAAGCGACGAACCGCCGGAGGCGAAGAAGTCGTCGGTGCGGCCGACGCGGTCGGGCGCGACGCCCAGCACGGTGGCCCACGCGGCGGCGAGCCGGCGCTCGGCACCGTCGCGGGGCCGCTCGTCCTCGGCCATCGCCCGGTGCAGGCCGCCGGTGATCCGGGCCAGCTCCTTGCGGTCCACCTTTCCGTTGCCGGTCAGCGGAAGCACGTCGAGCCAGTACCAGTCGCGCGGCACCATGTAGTCGGGCAGCACCCGCGCGAGCGCCTCCACCAGCGGACCCGGCGCCAGCGACGGCGGCGCGGAGTAGCAGGCCACCAGCCGGGCCGTCTCGGCGGCGCCGGCCACGATCACCGTCGCCTCCCGCACGCCGGGCAGGCGCAGCAGCCGGTCTTCGATCTCGGCGATCTCGACGCGGAACCCGCGGATCTTGACCTGGGTGTCCCGCCGTCCGGAGAACTCCAGCCGCCCGTCGGGCGTCCACCGGCCGAAGTCCCCCGAGCGGTAAAGCCGTTGCCCCGCTTGGAAGGGACTCGCGGTGAAGGCAGGCGCGGTGCGGATCGGGTCGTTGACGTAACCGCGCGCCAGGCACCGGCCGGAGAACACGATCTCGCCGGTCGCGCCGAGCGGGACGGGCATCAGGTTGCCGTCGACGACGTGCACACCCACGCCCGGGATCGCCCGGCCCAGCGACACGCGCGCCCCCTCCGGCGCCCGGTCCATCACCTCGTGGTTGGTGTCGTCGCAGGTCTCGGTGAGCCCGTAGGCGTTGACCAGCAGCACGTCCGGGAGCACGGTGAACCAGCGGCGGACGAGCGCGGCCTTGAGCGCCTCGCCGGTCGCGGACACGCACCGCAGGGCGGGCAGCGCCCGCGGACGGCGCTCGAGGTGGCCCAGCAGCACCTCCAGGTACGACGGGACGAGCTGGGCGACCTCGACCCGGCTGCGGTCCAGCTCGGCCACGAACTGCTCGACGTCGAGCAGCGCCTGCTGCGACACGATGACCACGGTGCCGCCGGCCAGCAGCGGGGCGAGCAGCTGCCACAGGGAGATGTCGAAGCACTGCGGCGCGGTCTGCGCCACCACCGTGCCGCCCCGCACGCCCATGTCGTCGATCTTGGCCAGCACGTGGTTGAGCATCCCCTCGTGCTCGCACATGACGCCCTTGGGTTCGCCGGTGGAGCCGGAGGTGAAGTAGATGTAGGCGAGCTGCCCGGCGATCACCGGCGTCCCCGGGTCGGTGGCCGGGTGGCCGGCCCGCAGGACCTCGTCGATCCCGCGCGTCTCGATGCCCGGGGTGAGCCGGTCGACCACGGCGGCACCGACGTCGTCGGTGAGCGCGCGCCGGCACCCCGACCGGGTGACCATGGCGGCGATCCGCTCGAGGGGGAAGTGCGGTTCCACCGGGAGGTAGCAGCCGCCTGCCTTGAGCACGCCCAGCACGGCGACCAGCCACGGGATGGCGCGTTCGCCGACGACGGCGACGACGTCCTCCGCGGCCAGCCCGTCGGCCAGCAGGGCGTGCGCGACCTGGTTGGCGCGCTCGTCGAGCTCCCGGTAGGTGAGCCGGTCGAGCCCGGCGACGACGGCGATGTCGTCCGGCCGGGCGGCCGCGGTGTCCGCGACGAGCTGGTGCACCCGGCGGTCGGGCAGGTCGCGAGGCGCCCCGCTGAACGCGGTGAGCTGGTGCCGCAGTTCGGCTTCGCCGAGCAGGCACCGGCCCGCGTGCGCGGCGTCCGGGTCGGCCGCGGCCAGGCGCAGGGCGGTGCGGTGGTAGTCGGCGATCCGGGCGGCGTAGGCGTCGTCGACCCACTCCCGGCGGCACCGCACGACGAGCACGTCCCGGTCGAGTCCGATGTGGACGATCGCGTCCGCGCCCAGCTCGCCGTCCCCGACCACGGTGTCGCAGCGGGCCGGAACCGCCGGCGCGTCTTCCACGTGGGCGATCAGCTCACGCCAGGTGCGGTGCCCGAGATCGACCGCCCGCGCGCGGCCGTTGTGGACGGCCGTCACCACCGGCTCGCCGGTCAGCGCGCCCAGTACCACCGCGTGTGCGGCGAACAACACGCTGTCCCCGGCGCCCTCCGGCAGCGGGAACCGGTGCTCGGCGATCCCGGTCAGCCCGGTCGCCCAGCGGGGAATGGCCGGCGCGCCCTCGATCGCCTGCTCGGACACCGCAGTCATCACGGCCTCGCTTCCGCTCCGAGGTGGTCGCCGACTTCGGCGGCCGACATCGCCTGGATCCGCAGCACGATGCCCGCCACCTTGTCGACGTCGACCCCCGCGGCCACCCCGCGCTCGCGCAGCAGCGCGGCGAACGCCGCCACCGTCGGCGTTTCGACGAAGAAGTGCAGCGGGAAGTCGGTCCGGAACACCTCGCGCACCTGCGAGACGACCTGGGTGGCCAGCAGGGAATGCCCGCCCAGCACGAAGAAGTCGTCGTGCACGCCGATGTCCTTCGCGTCGAGCACCTGCTCCCAGATGCGGCAGAGCACCTTCTGCAGGGCCGTCTCCGGCGGCACGGACGCCTCGGCGGGCTGCCCCGGCTCGGGCAGCGCGTTCCGGTCGACCTTGCCGTTGGGCAGCAGCGGGAGCTCGTCGAGGACGGCGAACGCGGCCGGGATCATCGGTGCCGGCAGCCGGCCGGCCAGGTGGCGGCGCAGCTCGGCGGTGTCCGGCGGCGTCGCCCCCTCGGGCACCGTGAAGAAGCCCGCCAGCCGGGGGCCGGCCTCGCCCGTGAAGACCCGCACCGCGACGTGCTCGACAGCCGCGTGCGTGCGCAGCGCGCTCTCGATCTCTCCCGGCTCGACGCGGTAGCCGCGGATCTTGACCTGGCTGTCGAGCCGGCCGAGGAAGTCCAGCTCGCCGTCGGCGCGGCGGCGGACCCGGTCGCCGGTGCGGTACAGCCGGTCGCCGGCGCGGAAGGGGTGCGGCACCAGGGTTTCCGCGGTGTGGCCCGGCCGGTCGAGGTAGCCGCGCGTGAGCTGCACGCCGCCGAGGAACAGCTCCCCGGGCACCCCGTCCGGTGTCACCGCGAAGTCCGCGTCGAGCACGTACGCCTCGACGCCCGCGAGCGGGCGGCCGATCGGCACCGGCGTCGGCACCGGGCGGGTCACCTCGGCCGCGGTGGCGTCGAAGCAGACCTCGGTGGGGCCGTAGTAGTTCGTCAGCACGGCGCCGGGAACCAGCTCCAGGAACCGCTCCGCGGCCGGCGCGGGCAGTTCCTCGCCGCCGCAGACGACGAGCCGCAGCGTCGCCGCGGACTCGGCGAAGCGGGGTTCGGCCAGCGCCGTCACCAGCATCGACGGCACGAAGTCGCACGCGGTGACCCGGTGTTCGCGGATGAGCTCGAGCAGGTGGCCGGCGTCGGTGTGCCGCCCGGGTTCGGCGAAGACGACCCGGCCGCCCGCGCACAGCGGCACGAGCATCTCCCACAGCGACGGGTCGGAGCCGATCGGCGTCTTCTGCAGGACGACGTCGCCGGGCCCGAACCGGTGGCCGGTGACCATCTGCACCATCCGGTTGGCCACGCCGTGGTGGGTCAGCAGCGCACCCTTCGGCGTGCCGGTGGAGCCGGACGTGTAGAGCAGGCAGGCGGCGTTCGCCGGGTCGACGGGCACGCCGGGCCGCGCGGCCCGGCCGGCGGTCTCGGTCACGAGCACAGTGGTGCGGCCCGCCGCGGCGGGCCCCCCGGCGAGCTCGGGCGAAGTCACCACGACGGACGGCTCGGCGTCGCGCAGGATCAGGTCGAGCCGCTCGGCCGGCTGGTCGGGGTCGAGGGGCAGGTGGACCGCGCCCGCCTTGAGCACGCCGAGCAGGGCCACGAGCAGGCCGGGGCCCCGGTGCAGGGCGACGCCGACCCGGTCCTCCTGGCGCACCCCGCGCGCGACGAGGGCGGCCGCGAGCCCGTTCGCCCGCTCGTCCAGCTCGCGGTAGGTCAGGGGCTCGCCACCGAGCACCGCGACGGCGTCCGGCGTCCGGTCGGCCTGCGCCTCCACCAGCGCGTGCATCGACGTGGGCGCCACCGCGGGCACGGCCGCGCCGCTCGCCCCGGTCAGCACCCGGTCCCGTTCCTGCGGGGTGAGGACCGGGATGGCGGTGAGGGCGAGCCCGGGGTCTTCGGCGACCGCGGCGAGCACCGTCCGCAGCGCGACGGCGATCCGGGTGGCGGTGCCGGCGTCGAACAGGTCGGTCGCGTAGACCAGCCAGCCCGAGCAGCCGCCGTCGTCGTCCGGGGCGAGTTCGAGGCTGAGGTCGAGGTCGGACCCCACGCGGGGCAGTTCCTCGTTGACCACGTCCAGGCCGCTCAGCCGGGGCGCGGCCAGCGGGACGTTGCGCAGCGCGAACAGCACCCGCGGCAGGTCCGGCCGTCCGCCGTGGCGGGTCACCCCGGCCTCGCGCACGACCTGCTCGAACGGCACGTCCTGGTGCCGGAAGGCGGCCAGGCAGACCGTGCGGACCCGGGCCACCAGCTCGCGGAACGAACCGGCGCCGGTCAGGTCGACCCGCAGCGCCAGCGTGTTGACGAAGAACCCGACGAGCCGTTCCAGCTCCGGGCGCGACCGCCCGGCCACCGGGGTGCCCACCACCAGGTCCGGTTGCCCGGACCAGCGCTGCAGCACGACGCTGAACGCGGCCAGCAGCACCATGAACGGGGTCGCTTCCGCCGCGCGGGCGTGCGCGCCCAGTGCCGCGGCCACCGCGGGCTCGATCCGGACCGGGACCGAGGCGCCCCCGAAGGTCGGCCGGACCGGGCGGGGCCGGTCGCCTGCCAGGTCCAGCGGTGGCGCGCCGTCGAGCGCCTGCCGCCAGAAGTCCAGGTCGCGGGCGACGGCGTCGGCCGGGCGGTCCCGCAGCCAGAGCGCGTAGTCGCCGTACTGGACGGGCAGCTCGGGCAGGTCCGGCGGCCGCACGGCCACGGCGGCGCCGTACAGCTCGGCCAGCTCCTCGACCAGCACGCCGAGCGACCAGCCGTCGATGACGGCGTGGTGGACGCACAGCGCGAGCACCCACTCCTCCGGCCGGTCGGTGACCCGCCACAGCCCGGCCCGCAGCAGCGGCGGCCCGGCCAGGTCGAACGGTTCGCCGGTCAGCCGCAACACCTCGGCGTCGACCTCTGCGGCGGTGCCCGCGCCCTCGGTGAGCGGCACCGCGGCGGCCGGGTGCACCACCTGGCCGGGGACGTGGTCGTCGCCGACCTCGAACCCGGTGCGCAGCGGCTCGTGCCGCGCCACCAGGCCGGCCAGCGCCACCCGCAGGGCCGCGGGGTCGGGCGTGCCGCGCAGCCGCAGGCGGATCGGCAGCAGGTAGGTCACCGAGCCCGGGTCGAGCTGGTGCAGGTAGAAGAGCCGTTCCTGGCCCGGCGAGCAGGGCAGCCGGTCGGTGCCGGGTGGCCGGCGGGGGATCTCCCCCGTGCTCGTCCGCTCGGCCCGGCGGGCGCCGAGCCGGCTGAGCAGCAGGGCCCGGCGCTCCTCGGACAGCTCGCTGACCGCCCGGTTCAGCCGGTCGGCGTCGGACAGCTGCTCGTCGGTCATCCGGCGTCTCCCCAGTCCGTTTCGGCGCACCCGCCCCTCCGCCCCGAGGCTTCCCGCCCGCACCGGCGCGGGAAAGTCGGGGATCCCTCCGCCGCCGGCCGGGGCACATCAGGGAGTTCCCTGACTGGCAGCCGGATGACGGCCCCGACACGCTCGGGTCGCGGGCGGCCCCACCCCGCGACGTCTGGAGGATCGGCGATCATGCTCGAAGGAGTCAGCGTCGGGGGGACGGCAGCGCCCCAGGAGGTGCTGGCCGCACTCGTGGCGGTCACCGCCCGGCGCACGCACAGCGACACGATCGCCGTGACCGGCGACGTCCCCGTCGAGCTGGACCTGGCCGCCGACCCGGCGTTCGCCACCCTCACCGCCCGGGTCGCCACCCTGACCGGCCCGCAGTACGCCGTCGGTGGCATCCGGCTGGCGGTCGCCGACGGCCGGGTCTCCCTGCACGGCGACGGCGAACTCGCGCGGGTCGCCGGCCAGGTCGACCGCGCACTCGCTTGCGCATCGCACACCCCGGGACTCCGGGTGTCCGAGCTCGACCTCGCCTCGGACGCCGACCGGGCCCTGGTCGCCACGTTCGAGAGCGGGGCGCCGGCCGCGCCCGCCCGGCTCGTGCACGACCTGGTCGACGCGCAGGCCCGGCGGACCCCGGACGCCCCGGCGCTGACCGACGGCGGCACCACGCTCTCCTACCGGTGGCTGGCCGAGCGCGCCGAGGCGCTGGCCGGCCGGCTGGCCGAGGCGGGCGTGCGGCCCGGCGAGGTGGTCGGCGTGCTCGGCGACCGGTCGGCCGGGCTGATCGCCGCGCTGCTGGCCGTGCTGAAGGCGGGCGGCGCGTACCTGGCGCTGGCCCCGGACTGGCCGGAAGCCCGGCTCGCCGGCCTGCTCGACGACGCCGGCGTCCGGGTCGTGCTGACCGCCCCGGAGCCGTCCGGGCCGGTGCCGGGCGGCCGCACGGCGATCCCGTTCGACGCGGCACCGGCCGCGTCCGCGTCACTGCCTCGCGGCCTGTCCCCCGGCTCGCTCGCCTACGTCAGCTACACCTCCGGGTCCACCGGCGCCCCCAAGGGCGTCTGCGTGCCGCACCGGGCAGTGGCCCGGCTCGTGCACGAACCGGACTGGCTGCACGCGCGCGCCGACGACGTCTTCCTCCAGGCCGCCCCGGTCGCCTTCGACGCGTCCACGCTGGAGATCTGGGCGCCGCTGACCACCGGGGCCCGGCTCGTGCTGCTGCCGCCCGGCCGGGTCGACCCGGCCGAGCTCGCCGCCGTCGTGGCGGCCGAGCGGGTCAGCGTCCTCTGGCTGACCGCCGGGCTCTTCCACCAGCTGGCCGACCACCACCTCGACCGGCTGGCCGGGGTGCGCCACCTGATCGCGGGCGGCGACGTCATCGCCGCCGACGCCGTGCGACGGCTGCTGACCGCCCACCCGGGCCTGGTGTTCACCAACGGCTACGGCCCCACCGAGAACACCACCTTCACCGCCTGCGCCACCTTCGAGGAACCGCCGGGGGCCGGCCCGCTGCCGATCGGCAGGCCGATCCGGGGCACCCGGGTCCGGGTGCTCGACCGGCTCGGCAGACCGGTGCCGCCGGGGGTGGTGGGCGAGCTGCACGCGCTCGGCGACGGCCTCGCCCTCGGCTACCTCGGCCGTCCCGCGGCCACCGCGGCCGTGTTCACGCCGGCCGGCGGCGGGGGACGCCAGTACCGCACCGGGGACCTGGCGCGCTGGCGGCCGGACGGCTCGCTGGACTTCCTCGGCCGGGCCGACGACCAGGTCAAGATCAACGGCTACCGGGTCGAACCGGCCGAGGTCGCCGCCGTGCTCGGCACGCACCCCGCGGTGACCGCCGCCGTGGCGCTGCCGGAACCGGGGGCGGCCGGGAGCACCCGGCTCGCCGCCTACGTCGTGCCGTCCGGCGACGGCGTCTCCGGGCCGGCGCTGCGCGACTGGCTGCGCGAGCGGGTCCCGGAGTTCCTGGTGCCCGCCCGGATCGTCACCCTCGATGCGTTCCCGTTGACCCCCAACGGAAAGCTCGACCGGGCCGCGCTGCCCGCCGCGGCCGGCGATCCGGTCGTGCCCGAAGCGAACGGCACGCCGGAGAACGGGCTCGAGCGGTTCCTCTGCGCCCTGTGGGCGAAGGTGCTCATGGTGGACAGCGTCGGCGTCGACGACGACTTCTTCGAGCTGGGCGGGCATTCGCTGGTCGCGGCCGACCTGCTCGGTCAGTTGCAGCAGGACTTCGGTGTGGAGCTGCCCGCGCGCACGTTCTACCTCAGCCCGACGATCGCCGAACTGGCCGAGCTGGAGGAGCTGCGTCCGCTGCGCGAAAGCTTCGAGGCCCCGCTGTCGTGACACCACTACCAAAGTTGGTAGTCCACAGTGGACGAGGGGGCTGGATCCACGACACCCGTACGACATCTGTGGTACAAGTGGATGGCGGTCGTGGGCCATCAGGACGCATCGATCGGGAGGACACCGACATCCTGGGGGATCAAGGTATGCCATCGATTCACGGGTACAACGACGTGCCCGAGCCGGCTTCACCCGGGCCGGCTCCGCAAGTCCCCCGTCCCCGTTCCGCCGCCCCGTGGTGGCAGGACGCGCGGGGCCGCGAGGCGGAGCTCGCCCGGCTCACCGGCATCGTGGACGGCGCCGAGCCCGGCGTCCGCGCGGTGCGGATCAGCGGTGAGCCGTGGAGCGGGAAGTCCGGGCTGCTGGCCGCGCTGGCGGGCCACGCGAAGGCCCGCGGCTGGGCGGTCGCCTGCGGCGCGGCGGGCCCGCTGCCGGGAGCACTGCCCTTCGGCGTTTTCTCCGACGCCCTCGACGACCTGCTGACCACCCGGCACCCGGCGCTGCTCGACGGCTTCCCGAAGTACCACGTCTCCTGGCTGGCCGGCATCTACCCGGCGCTGGCCCAGTACTCGCCCGACGCGGCCGTCCCGACCGAGCCGTCGGAGCTGCGGCACCTCTTCCACGCGGTGCGCGCGCTGCTCGAACGGCTCAGCGCGGGCGGCCCGCTGCTGCTGGTGGTCGACGACCTGCAGTGGGCGGACCCCGCGTCGGTCGACCTGTTCACCCACCTGATCCGGCGCCCGCCGGACGCGCCGGTCCTGCTGGTGACCGCGCTGCGCCCCCGCCAGACCCCGGGCGACCTGCTGGCGCTGCTCGAGGAGGGTGTCGACGGCGTCGCGCACATCGAGCTGCCCGCGCTGCCCGACGACCACCTCGGCCCGCTGCTGCCGCCGGGCCTGCCCGCCGACCGCCGCCGGGCCCTGATCGACGCCGCGGACGGCAACCCGGGCGTGCTGCGCGCCTTGGCGGCGGAGGACTCCTCCGCCGGATCCGCGCTCCCGGTGTCGCCGCTGCGCGAGTTCCGCACGCTGACCCCGTTCACCTGGACCGTCGCGCACGCCGCGGCCCTGTTGCGCGAGTCGTTCGACACCGGGCTGCTGGCGGCGGTGGCGGAAGGCGGCGAAGTCCCGACCAGGGCCGCCGTCGACGAGCTCGTCGCGCAGGACATCCTGCGGGTGGACGCGGCCACCGGGACGTTCCGGTTCCGCAACGCGCTGCTGCGCGCGACCGCGCACCGGGCCGCCGGTGCGGCCTGGCGGCTCGGCGCGCACGCCCGGGCGGCCGCGGCCCTGCGCGAGCGGGAGGCCCCCGCCCCGGAAATCGCGTTCCACCTGGCCCACTGCGCGCTGGCCGAGGAGAACGACGCGGCCGGGATCCTGGTCGACGCCGCCCGCGAAGTCCGCTGGACGAGACCGGCGGACGCCGCCGCCTGGCTGCGCCGCGCGCTGGACCCGCGCGGCCCGGTGTGCGCGGACCACGTGCCGCTGCTGGCGATCGCGCTCGTGGTCACCGGCTGCACGGCCGACGCCCGCGCCTTGTTCGACCAGGTGGCCCACTGCCCGGAGACGGCGTTGTGGGCGGGGCGGGCCCTGCACCTGGAGGGCAACCGCGAGGCCGCGGGCGACCTGCTCCGCATCGGGCTGCGCATCGCCGACCCCGGCGACCACCGAACGCAGGCCCGGCTGGTCGCGGAGCTCCTCGCCACCACGGTCGGCAGCCGCCCCACGGCGGTCCCCGACCTGTCGATCCTCTCGTCCGTGAAGGGCATCCCGGGCCTCGCCCAGCTGGCCGACCACCTGGACCCCCTCGCCGACGCGGGACCGCGAGCGTTGCTGCTGGCCATGGCGACGCTCACCGACCCGACCGGCCGGGCGGCCGAGGACCAGCTGCTGAAGGCAAGGACGTTGATGGCCAACGCGGCCGACGCGGACCTGGCCCCGGACGTCGCCCCGCTGTACTGGCTGGCCCGGGCCGAGCACGCGCTGACCCGAGACGACCAGGCCGGCCACCACCTGCGCCGCGCCCTCGCGATCGCCACCCGGTACGGGCACCGGTACGTCCTCGAAAGCCTCACCACCCTGCTCGACCACCTCGACACCGACCGCAACCCGGAGCCGGACGGCCCGCCCGCGGACGTGCCGGGCCCGCCGCGCGAGGAGCCGGAGGGCGGAACGGCGGACCTGCCGTCGGAGCTGGCCCAGCTGAGCGGCCGCGAGCGCGAGATCTCCCGGTTGGTCAGCGACGGCCGGACGAACCAGCAGATCGCGCGGACATTGGGGTTGAGCCACAAGACGGTGGAGACCTACCTGGCGCGGATCTTCAAGAAGCTCGCGCTGTGCTCGCGGGCCCAGCTCGCGACCATCGTGGGCCGCTCGGTCTCCACACCCGGGGGTCCCCCGATCCCGGCGTTCGCCCACCCGACGGACCCGTCGGCCCATGTCGGCTCCGAACGGCTGATGCCCGCCTGACCCGTCAAGAACCCCCGCGGCGCAACGCCGACAACGCCGTAGCCGCCACCGCATCGGCCACTGTGGACAGTGCAGGCAGGTCCAGTTTCCACTGCTGCCAGTAAAGCGGCACGTCCACCGGCCGGTCCGCCGCGAGCGGTACCAGCCTCCCCGCCCGCAACCCGGGCGCCGCCTGCACTTCCGGCACCATGCCCCACCCCAGCCCCGCCTCCACCGCGGCCACGACCATCTCCGAAGCCGGGACGTAGTGCCGCAACGGGCTCGCCCCGGCGCCGCCCAAAAGCCGCACGAACGCGTCCTGCAGGTCGTCGTGGTCGTCGAACAGCACCACGGGTGCGGTCGCCAGGTCGTCGCGCAGCGCACCCGTGAACCACCGCGCCACGAACTCGGGCCGGGCGAGCGGCAGGTAGCGGAGGGCACCGAGCGGCCGCACCGAGCAGCCCTGCACCGGCGCGGCCGAGGACGTCACCGCCGCCATCACCCGGCCTTCGCGCAGCAACGTCGTCGTGTGCTCCTGGTCTTCCCGGTGCAGTTCGAAACAGATCGGCGGTTCGGCGGCGATCCCGGCGAGCGCGGGCAGGAACCAGGTGGACAGCGAGTCGGCGTTGACGGCGATCGGCACCCGCACGGGCTCGCCGCTCATCCCCAGCTCGGCCCGCGCGTCCCGCTCCAGCGCGGCGAGCCGCCGCGCGAACCGGACGACGATCTGCCCGGACTCCGTCACCCGCACGGGTTTCGTGCGGGTCACCAGCACGCTCCCGGTCCGCTGTTCGAGGGCCTTCACCCGCTGGCTCACCGCGGACGGCGTCACGTGCAGGATTGCCGCGGCCGCGTCGAAAGTCCCCGCGTCGACGACGGCGAGCAACGTCCGGACCTGGTCCAGCGGGAGATCGGTCATCACGCAACCTGATGTTACGGCGAAATCATGAGCAGCCCTGTTCAGAGCTCTCGGACGTGCAGCAGCGACCGCACGTTCAGCCGCCGCCGCACCTGGTTGCCGTGCAACGCGTCCACCACGGTCGCGGCGCCGAGCCAGGTGGCCCCGGCATCGCCGGTGAGCAGCCAGGCACTGTGCGCCTGTCCCCCGGTTTCGATCCAGTCGTCGACGAACAGCACGCGGTCGCCGCCGCCGAGCAGGTGCCTGCGGAAGCCGAAGTTCAGGTGCCGGTCCTGGTAGTCGGGCGGCGACGTGCGCCGCAGCCAGGCGTCGCTGTCGACGGACGTCCCCCGGTTCTTGGTCACCTCCACGAACCCGACGCCGAAGTGCAGCGCGACCAGCGGCCCCAGCAGGCAGCCGCTGGACTCCGGCCCCAGCACGACCGTCGGCGGCCGCTCGGCGAACAGCTCCGCCAGCGCGGGCCCGAGGCCGGCCAGCAGCTCGGGCCGGCGCCACCAGCCGGTGATGTCGGCGTAGCGGTATTCGTCCGAGCGGTCCCCGCGCCAGGCGAAGGCGCGGCGAAGCCCGGACTTCACCTCTTCCAGCCGCACATCTGCAGACACCCGCCGATGATCGCCGCGCGGCCGGGCCGGGGGCAATCGGATTACCGTCGGCGCACGGCACGTCCCCGCCGGCCGCGGGCTCCTGGCGGCAGCGGGCCGGCAGGTCGAGGCAGGCGTCGGCGGCGATCCGGTACAGCCACGCCCGCACCGTCGGGCGGCCCGCGAAGGTCTCCCGCCGGTGCCGAGAACGCCGGCTCCTCCAGCCGCGTGTCCGCACTCATCCCGAGCGGCCCCGCTCACCCAGGCGTTCGCACCGGAGCAGCCTTGGCTCGATAAGTCGACTTCTTCGCCTGGTTGCCGCACACCCCCATCGAGCACCACCGCCGCGTCCCCGGGCGGGACGTGTCCAGGAACAACGCGCCGCACCGGGTTCCCTCGCAGCGCCGGACCCGCGCGAACTCCGGGGACGTCACCAGCTCCAGCGCGTCCCGGGCCAGCAGCGCCAGCATCGCCGACGCGGGATCCTCGGCCTGCCAGCGCAGTTCGCCCGACGGCGTCAGCGCGGGCGACGGCACCGGCAGGGCCGCCGTCCGGTTCAGCCGCTGCCGTGTCGCCGGGCGCACCGAGGTCGTCAGCAGCTCGTGGATCGCCTCGCGGACCGCGCGGGCTTCCGCCGCCGACTCCGGGCGGACCGGCGTGGCGAACGGGCCGAACCGGTCGATCCACGCGCCCCACGCCGGCGCGTCCGGCAGCTCTTCGGTCTCCGACGGTGTCCCCCGGTACCGGAGCGTCCGGATGAAGTCGAGGCACGGGCGGCCCGCCCCCGCGCGGAATCTCTCCGTCATACGGGTCACAGTACGCCGGAACCGGTTTGACTGGTACCGTCGGGAACCGATCAAACCGGTTCCAATCCTGGGGGCGCAGATGACCGAGACCGAACAGAAGGCCCCGCCCGGCTGGCTCGTGCTGCTGCTGGCCGTCTCCTGTGGACTGACGGTCGCCAACCTGTACTACGCCCAGCCGCTGCTCGCCGAGCTGCGGCAGGCGTTCGGCGTCGGCGAAGCCGCCGCCGGCGGGGTGGTCACCGCCACCCAGCTCGGGTACGCCGCCGGGATGCTGCTGCTCGTCCCGCTCGGCGACCGGCTGGAGAACCGCGGCCTGGTCGCGACGCTGCTCGCGGTCGCCTGCGCCGGGCTGGTCGTCACCGGGATCGCGCCGGGCTTCGCCGTGCTGCTGCTGGCTTCGCTGGCCGTCGGGGCGGCGTCGGTCGTCGTGCAGATCCTGATCCCGTTCGCCGCGGACCTGTCCCCCGACGCGATCCGCGGCCGGATCGTCGGGCGCGTGGTCAGCGGCCTGCTGTTCGGCATCCTGCTCTCGCGCGTCGTCGCCAGCCTGCTCGCCGAGGTGACGAGCTGGCGGGTGGTGTTCCTGATCTCGGCCGGGGCGATGGCGGTGCTCGCCGTCGTGCTGCGCTTCATCCTGCCGCCGCGCGCGCCGAAGACCGACGTCCCCTACGGCGAGCTGCTCCGCTCGACGTTCGCGATGGCCCGCAAGCACCCGGCGTTGCGGCACCGGGCCCTGTACCAGGCGGCGATGTTCGGTGCGTTCAGCGCGTTCTGGACGACGATCGCGTTCGTCCTGACGGCCCCGCCGTTCAACTACTCCCAGCTGGGCGTGGGCCTGTTCGCACTGGCGGGCGCCGCGGGTGCGGCGGTGGCCCCGCTGGCCGGGCGGTGGTCGGACCACGGCCACGGCCGCCGGCTGACCGCGGCGGCGTTCGTCGTCTGCGCGGCGGCGTTCGCGCTGGCCGGGTTCGGCGCGCACAGCGTGGTGCTGCTGGCGATCGCGGCGATCGCGATCGACACGGCGGTCCAGGCGACGCTGGTGACCGGGCAGCACGTGATCTACCAGCTCGACCCGTCGGCGCGCGCCCGCGTGAACAGCATGTACCTGGGCACGTTCTTCATCGGCGGCGCCATCGGGTCCCAGGCCGGCTCGATCGCCTACCACCTCGGCGGCTGGACGGCCGTCGTCGTGTTCGCGGGGGTGCTCCCGCTGCTCGGCCTGGCCGGGATGACGCGCACCCGCGTCTAACGCGCCAGCAACCCCAGCACCAAAGCCAGCGGCGGCCAGACCTCCCGCCCCCGCCGCGTGCACGCGAACGCCCGCTGCCGCACGTCCGGCCCCGCCAACGGCAGCAGCGCCACCCCGTCCCGGGTCACCCGCCCCGACGGCAGCAACCCGACCGCCGGTGCCGGCCCGGTCGCGATCAGGTCCTCGACCAGCTCCAGGCTGTCGGCCCGGTGCGTCACGTCCGGCGTGAACCCCGCCTTCGCCGCCAGCCGGCGGACCACGTCCTCGTCGGCCGTGTTGCGCGAGTTCACGATCCACCCGTGGTCCCGGAACGCCTCGAAGACCGCCACCGTTCCCTCGCCACGGACCCGGCCCGCGTCCGGGGCCGGGACGGCCAAGCCCCACCCGGCCGTCCACAAGGGACGCACCGCGAGCGCCGGGTCCACCCGCGCCGGGGCGAGGTCGTAGTCGTAGGTCAACGCCAGGTCGACGTCGTCGGCCAGCAGGGCCTCGATCGCCTCCGCCGGCTCGTACTCGCTGATCCGCAACCGGACCCGCGGGTGGTGCGCGGCGAGCGCGGCCGCCGCGGGGAGCACCGAACGCCGCACCGCCGTCGCGAAGCCCGCGACGCGCACGGTGCCGGCCGGCTCCGCGTCCGGATCGAGGTCGGCCCGGGCGGCCTCCACCGCCGCGAGGATCGTCACGGCGTGCTCGGCCAGGCGCCGGCCCGCGGGGGTGAGCCGGACCCGGCGGCCGTCCGGCTCCAGGAGGGGCACGCCGGTTTCCCGCGCCAGCACGGCGATCTGCTGCGAGACCGAAGACGTCGTGGTCCCGAGCACGTCCGCCACCGCGCGCATCGAGCCGTGGCGGGACAGCTCGAGCAGGAACCGGAGGCGGCGGGTGTCCACCCCGGACATTGTCCACGAATCGTGAACGGTATGTCCACGATTGCCACGTGGACACGAACGATCGGGTCGGCTTTCCTGGACCCGTGCCGTCCTCGTCCCGCACCGGAGCGACCCTCGCCGTCGCCGCCATGCTCTGCGTCCAGCTCGGCCTCGCCGCGTCGGTCGGCCTGTTCGACCGCATCGGTCCGGAAGGCGCGGCGTGGCTGCGCCTGGCCTGGGCCGGGGTGCTGCTGCTCGTCGTGGTGCGGCCGCGGCCGTCGTCGTTCCGGCGCAGCGCCTTCCTCGCCTGCTGCGGGCTGGGCGTGGTCACCGCGGGGATGACGATGCTGTTCATGCAGGCCGCCGCCCGGTTGCCGCTCGGCACGGCGAGCGCGCTGGAGTTCCTCGGCCCGCTGGCCGTCGCGGTCACCCGCGGCGGGCAGCGGCGGTGGCCCGTCCTCGCCGCGGCCGGGGTGGTGCTGCTGACCCGGCCGTGGCAGGGCGACGCCGACCTCGTGGGCATCGGCTGCGCGCTCGGCTCCGCGGTCTGCTGGGCCGGCTACATCGTGCTGACGCAACGGGTCGGCGACGAGGTGGCGGGCGTGCGCGGGCTCGCGGTGTCGATGCCGGTGGCGGGACTCGTCGCCACGCTCGCCTCCGGGCCCGGCGTGCTCACGCACCTGACGTGGCCGCTGCTGCTCACCGGCCTCGGGCTCGCGGTGCTGCTGCCGGTGGTGCCGTTCGCGCTCGAAATGCTCGCCCTCCGACGGCTGACGACCTCCGCGTTCGGGACGCTGATGAGCCTGGAACCGGCCATCGCCCTGCTGATCGGGTTCCTCGTACTGCACCAGGTCCCGGACGCGGGCGCGGCCGCGGGCGTGGTGTTCGTCGTCGCGGCCGGGATCGGCGCGGAACGGACCGGCGCGCGCGAGCCGGCCGGTGACCACGAGCCGGGTCTGCAGCCCCGCTCGCCGACGACATCGTCATGACGGACGAGCGGCGGCCGCCCAGGGGGCGAAGGCGAACCCGTCGCCCTCCGGCCGGACTTCCACCGCACCCGCGCCGGCGAAGTGCGCGGGGACGACGAGTTCCCGTTCGCCGGCGGCCCGCTGCAGCACCCGGCGGCGGCTGGCCACCGCCTGCTCCGGGGCGAGGCAGGCGCTGCTGTTGCAGCCGGGGTGCCGGAGCTGGACCGGGCTGTGCACCAGATCCCCGACGAAGACGGCCCGGTCGGTCCCGGAGGCGAGCCGGAGCACGGCGGAACCGGGGGTGTGGCCGGGCGCGGACTCCAGCGTGAGGTGTTCGTCGATGCGGTGCCTGCCGTCCCACACCACGGCCTGTCCGGCCCGGTGGACGGGCG
The DNA here is from genome assembly GCF_040610315.1 of Amycolatopsis sp. NPDC004169. Taxonomy (NCBI): domain Bacteria; kingdom Bacillati; phylum Actinomycetota; class Actinomycetes; order Pseudonocardiales; family Pseudonocardiaceae; genus Amycolatopsis; species Amycolatopsis sp. NPDC004169. The sequence continues at coordinate 52,461 of NZ_JBEXMD010000009.1, read as the reverse complement.
CGATGCTGTCTTCGTAGACCAGGCGGTCGACCTCGCGGTCGCCGTACCCGTTGGCCGGGCCGTAGTGGAAGTCGTCCGCCGCCGGGACGAAGTACCGGGCGTTCGGGAAGGTCGGGACCCATTCCCCGCCGGCGTCGACGGTGTTCCAGCCGACGTGGTCGGCGTGCAGGTGCGTGTTGACGACGACGTCGACGTCCGGCGGCCGGACGCCGGCTGCGGTCAGCAGTTCGAGGAAATCACCCTGGCACCGGTGGAACGGCGGCATGCCCGGCCGTTCCCGCCCGTTGCCCGCGCCGGTGTCGACCACGACGGTCCGGCCACCGCTGCGCAGCACCCACGTCTGCAGCGCGAGCACCGCCCAGCCGCTGTCCGGGTCCCAGTGGTCCGGAGCCAGGTCGCGCCAGGCGTCGGCGGGCGCGTCCGGGACGATCCCGGACGCCGGCGCGAAGGGCTTCTGCCACTCCACGATCCGGATGACCTCGACGTCCCCCAGCACCATGGTCTGCACACGCTCGTTGTTCATGCGTTCGACCCTAGGAATGAGCGGCTGATCTTCTCAATGCTCGTCGAGCTCATGAAAATACGCATGCAGCTCAGGCGTGGGATATCCTGCGGGCGTGGACGTGGTGAGCGACGCGATCTCCGCGGTGCGCCTCGGGCACCCGTCGTCGCACCGGGTGCGCGCCGGGGGGAGCTGGTGCGCGCGGCTCGATCCCTACGACGGCGCGGGTTTCCACGTCGTCCTGAAGGGCAGCTGCTGGCTGCTGCCCGACGGGGGCGTCCCGGTGCTCCTCGGCGTGGGCGACTCGGTGCTGCTGCCGCACGGCACCGGCCACGTGATCGCCGATTCCCCGGAGGCCGCGGAGAAGGCGGAGCCGTTCGAGCGCTGGGCGGCGCGAGCGCGATCGGTCGAGCCCGCCGAGACGGAGCTGCTCTGCGGCGAGTACCGGCTCGACTGCAGCCGCCTGCACCCGCTGCTGACCGAGCTGCCCGAGGTGGTCCACCTGCCCAGCCGGGTGGGCAGCCACCTGGAGCTCCGCGCGGCGATCGACCTGCTCGCGGGCGAGCTGGACGAGCGACGCCCCGGCGCCTGCATCGCCCTGCCCAGCCTGCTCGACCTGCTGCTGGTCTACCTCATCCGCTCCTGGCTGACCGAGGCCACGGCCGGAACCTGGCCCCGGGTACTGGGCGACCCGGTGACGGCGGCGGCCCTGCGGGCACTGCACACGGACCCGGCGGCGCCGTGGAGCAACGACCGCCTGGCCGCGGAGGCGGGCGTCTCCCGCCCGACGTTGGCCCGCAGGTTCACCTCCCTGGTCGGCCGCCCGCCGATGGCGTACCTGACGTGGTGGCGCCTGATCCTCGCGGCCGGCCGGCTCCGCACCACCGCGGACACCTTGGCGACCATCGCCACCCGAGTCGGTTACGGCAGCCCGTACGCGCTTTCCCACGCCTTCGAACGGGAATTCGGTGTCACGCCGGGCCGGTACCGCGCCCAGGCGGCGGAGCGATCCGCCGCGGCTCCGGCCTAAGCGAAGACATCCCGCCGCGCGGCCACCCACTCCGCGTAGGTCGTCCCCCGGCGGCCCAGCAGTTCCTCGACCACACCGGTCGGCACCTCCGGATTCCGCACCGTCTCCGCAAAGCCTTCGAGCAGCCACCCGACCGCGTCTTCCGGGACCCCGTAACCGATCCACCGCGCCCGCTGCTCCACCGGAGTCAGCTCCCGGAACCGGATCTCCTTGCCCAGCACCGAGCCGATGACCCGCACCTGCTCACGCAGGCTCACCGCCTCCGGTCCACTGAGGACATACGTCGCCCCGGCATGCCCGTCGGACACCAGGACCCGGGCCGCCACCGCCGCGATGTCACCGAGGTCGATGGGTGTCTGCGTCGCGTCGCCGTAGGCCATCGCGACCTCGCCCGCGCGGACCATCGGTGCCCAGTCCAGCGTGTTGTTCATGAACGCGCCCGGCCGCAGGAAGGTCCAGGCGAACCCCGCATCCCGGACGGCCGCTTCGACCGTGGCGTACTCGTGCCCGCTGGACCCCTCGTGCTCGTCGCCGACGCTGCTGCCCGACAACGCCACCACCCGCTCGACGCCGGCGTCCGAAGCCAGCTCGCAGAACCGCCGGACGGTCCGCGCCATCGGCGCCAGGTAAACCGCCGCGACGCCCTTGAGCGCCACGGGCAGCGTCGACGGCCGGGCCAGTGACCCGACGACGACCTCCGCCTCGGCAGGCAGCTGTGCGCGGTCCGGGTCGACGGTCAGCGCCCGCACCGGCACCCCCGTCGCGACGAGTTCGTCGACCACCAGCCGGCCGACGCTGCCGGTCGCTCCGGTCACCAGGATCGTCATGAGCGTCCTCCTCATTCTCGTATGCCGTACGAGATCGTACGGCATACGAGAACCACAGGAGAACCGAAAACCTCAGGAAGTGATGGTCGGCAGTTCCGGCGCCGCGACGTCGTAGACCTTGCCGTCCTGGGTCAGCAGCGCCGCCAGCACCTTGGCCTTGCGGTCGGTCTGCTCCGCCGTCCCCCAGCGGACGATCTTCCCGTTGCCCAGCGTGAACTCCACGCTCGCCGGCGTCTTCGCCGTCGCCGTGGTGACCTGCTTGAGCAGCTGCTCCGGGATCACCCCGAGCACCGCCGTCACCGCGCGCGTCACCGGGTCGTCGGCCGACACCTTCGGCAGCTTGAGCTCCGGCAGTCCCACGGGCCGGGCCGGGACCGTCTTGAACACCACGCCGCCGCCGTCGACCAGGTGGACGCCGTCGCCGCCCGGGCCGCTGTCGAAGAACGCGATCGCCGTCCGCTCGGTCACCGTGATCTCGACCGTGTTCGGCCACGAGCGCGACACCTCGACCGTCGCGATGCCCGGCATCGCCGCCACCCGGTCGCGGATGTCGTCGGTGCTCAACCGCAGCATCGGCTTGTCCGCCGGGACCGCCGCCACCGTGCGGATCTGGTCCACCGGCACCGTGCGGGCCCCGTTCACCGCGACGTCCTGCACGCCCAGCATCGAGCTGAAGAACAGCAGGTAGACCAGCGCCACCACGGTGAGCACGGACAGCAGCGCGACCCACCGGCGGCGGATCTCCACCTGCCGGTTGGGCCGGTTGCGCGGCGACGGACGCGCGGCGGCAGCGCGGGTCCGGCGGCGCTCCTCCTCGGAGCGCCGCCCGCGCCGCTGCCGGGCCAGGGTCGCCCGATCCGGCGCGTCGTCTTCCGCGGAGGAGGCGGCGGACTGCGGACGGCGTTCCCTGGTCGGACTCATGGCCTCAGCGCTTGTCCAGCTCGGCGAGGATTTCCGGCCCCAGCTGCGTCACGTCCCCGGCGCCCATGGTCACCACGAGGTCGCCGGGCTTGGCCAGCCCGGCCGCCAGCGGCGCGGCGACGTCGAACGCCGGCTCGTAGTGCACCGACGCGGTCACCTCGTCCGCGATCAACGCACCGGTCACCCCCGGCTCCGGCTCCTCGCGCGCACCGTAGACGTCCAGCACGACGACCTCGTCGGCCAGCGACAACGCGGCCGCGAACTCCGTCGAGAACGTCTTGGTCCGCGAGTACAGGTGCGGCTGGAACACGACGATCACCCGGCCGGTCCCGGCCGCCGTGCGCACCGCGCGCAGCTGCGCGGCCACCTCGGTCGGGTGGTGGGCGTAGTCGTCGTAGACCCGGACGTCGCCGGCCCGGCCCTTGAACTCGAACCGCCGCCGCACCCCGCCGAAGGCCCCGAGACCCTCGACCATGCCGTCGACCGGCGCGCCCAGCTCGATCCCGGCCAGCAGCGCCGCGATCGCGTTCAGCGCCATGTGCTCGCCCGGCACGGCGACCCGCACCGACAGCTCGGCGCCGTCGAGCAGCAGCCGCACGACCCCGCCGTCCGGCGCCGGGACGTAGTCCAGGACCCGCGCGTCGCCCGGCTCGGTCACCGTGCGGCCGTAGCGGCGGACCCGCACGCCCAGGTCGGCGGCCTGCCGGCCCAGCTCGTCGGCCGCAAGATCGTCGGCGCAGACGATCAGCAGCCCGCCCGGCACGATCCGGCTCACGAACTCGGTGAACACCTTGGTGTAGGCCTCGGCCGTGCCGTGGTGGTCCAGGTGGTCCGGCTCGACGTTCGTCACGACCGCGACCGACGGCGAATAGGTCAGGAACGAGCCGTCGCTCTCGTCGGCCTCGGCGACGAAGAGCCCGCCCTCGCCGTGGTGGGCGTTGGCCCCGGACTCGTTGAGGTCGCCGCCGATGGCGAACGACGGGTCGAGCCGGCAGTGCTGCAGGGCCACGGTGAGCATCGACGTCGTCGACGTCTTGCCGTGCGTGCCCGCGATGCAGGCGACCCGGTGGCCTTCCATCAGCCCGGCCAGCGCCTGCGCCCGGTGCAGCACCGGGATGCCCGCTTCCCGGGCCGCGGCCAGCTCCGGGTTGGTCTCCTTGATCGCCGTCGAGACGACCACCGCCGACGGCGGCTCGGCCAGTGCCGCGATGTTCGCGGCGGCCTGGCCGACGAACAGCTCCGCGCCCTGCGCCCGCAGCGACAGCAGCGCGCGCGACTCCTTGGCGTCCGAGCCCGACACGAACGCCCCGCGGGCCAGCAGGATCCGGGCGATGCCGGACATGCCGGCCCCGCCGATCCCGATCAGGTGCGCCCGGCGCAGCTCTTCCGGCAACTCAAGCACGGGCGGCCTCCAGGACGATCCGGGCGAGGGTTTCGTCGGCTTCGCGGTGGCCCATGCCGACCGCCGCCGCGCCCATTTTCGCGACGCGGTCGGCGTCGGTGACCAGCGGGACGACCAGCTCGGCGACCTTGGCCGGGCTCAGGTCGGCGTCGTCGATCATCAGCGCGGCCCCGGCGTCGACCGCGGGACGGCCGTTGGTGGCCTGCTCGCCGTTGCCGATCGGCAGCGGGACGAACACCGCGGGCAGCCCGACCGACGTCACCTCGGCGACGGTCATCGCGCCCGAGCGGCAGATCGCCACGTCGGCCGCGGCGTAGGCCAGGTCCATCCGCTCCAGGTACGGCACCGGCACGTACGCCGGCTTGCCCGGGAACTCCTGCACGACCAGCGTGTTCTTCGGCCCGTGCGCGTGCAGGACGCCGACCCCGGCGTCCGCCAGGTCCTTGGCCGCACCGGACACGGCGGCGTTGATCGACTGCGCGCCCTGCGAACCGCCGAAGACCAGCAGCGTCGGCGCGTCCGGGTCCAGGCCGAAGAACTCGCGCGCCTCGGCCCGCAGCGCGGGCCGGTCCAGCGCGGTGATCGACCGCCGCAGCGGGATCCCGACGACCTCGGCCTTCGGCAACGGCGTGCCCGGGACGGCGACGGCGACGCGCGCGGCGAACCGGGCACCGACCTTGTTCGCCAGGCCCGCCGACTTGTTGGCCTCGTGCACGACGATCGGGACGCGCCCGCGCGCCGCCAGGTAGGCGGGCAGGGCGACGTACCCGCCGAAGCCGACGACGACGTCCGCGCCGACGCGCTCCAGCACTTCACGGGTCTTGCGGACCGAGTCGCGGACCTTCAGCGGCAGCCGGATCAGCTCCGGCGTCGGCTTGCGCGGCAGCGGGACCGGCGGGATCAGCTCGAGGGGGTAGCCACGGGCCGGGACCAGCTTGTTCTCCAGGCCGCGCTCGGTGCCGAGCGCGACGACCGTCGCGTCCGGGCGCAGCCGCATGACGGCGTCGGCCAGGGCGAGGGCCGGTTCGATGTGTCCTGCGGTGCCACCTCCGGCGACCACGACCACGGGCCCCTTGCCCGTGGCTGATCGCTCGGTTCCCTTGACGGGCTTACTCACCTATGACCTCTCCGGTTCGCGGTACTCCGGGTACCACGGCTCGCTGTTGTCCGCGCGGCCCCGCCGCGAGACGTGGCCGTGCTCGTCCGTGCCGCGCTGCGGCGCACCGGTTCGCGGACCGACCTCCGTCGTTCCTGCGCCGGGGCGGGCCGGGCCGCACGGGGCGCCGGCCTGGCCGCCTTCGCCCCACTCCGCCCCGCCGCCTTGCGCGTGGCGGGCGGGCGGTACGGGTCGGGCGCGGGCAGCCGCAGCAGACGCCCGAATTTACCCGGCCCCTGTGTGCGCAGTGCGGCCACCGCCTCCGGTTCGTGCCGGGCGGCGTTCGCGAGCACGCCCATGATGAGCATGGTGATCACCAGCGAGGTGCCGCCGTAGGAGATGAGCGGCAGCGTGACACCGGTGACCGGCAGCAGGCCGACGACGTAGCCGATGTTGATGCCGGCCTGGGCCACCAGGAACACCGTCAGCGTGCCGGAGACGATCCGGATCCACGGGTCGATGTTGCGGGTGGCGATCCGCAGGCCCACCACCGCGACCCCGCCGAAGAGGGCGAGCACGACGACGCAGCCGATCAGCCCGAGCTCCTCGCCGATCAGGGCGAAGATGAAGTCGTTCTGGACGTTCGGCAGGTAGTTCCAGCTGGCCGCGCCCTGGCCGAGGCCCTTGCCGAGCAGCCCGCCGTCGGCGAGCGCCAGCTTGGCCTGGTTCGCCTGGAAGCCGCCGGCGCTGGTGTCGGCGTCCGGCGAGAGGAACGACATGACGCGGTCGAGCCGGTAGGGCGCGATGACGGCGAGCACGAGCACCCCGGCCAGGCCACCGGCGAGGATGACGCCGAACAGCCGTTTCGGGGCGCCGGCGAACCACAGCAGCGCCAGCAGCACCACGGCCAGGGTGACCGTGCCGCCGAGGTCGGGCTGCAGCATGACCAGGGCGAACATCAGCAGCGCGATCGGCACCACCGGCACCAGCAGGTGCCGCCACTGGTGGATCACGTTGTACTTGATCACCAGGATGTGCGCGCCCCAGAAGGCCAGCGCCACCTTCGCGGCCTCGACCGGCTGGAAGGTGAACTCGCCGATCTTGAACCAGCCCTGCGAGCCGTTGACCGTCGAGCCGAGCGGGGTGAGCACGAGCATCAGCAGGCCGAGGCAGATCACCGTCACCGTGGCCGACATCCGCCGGATCCGCTCCAGCTTGACCCGCAGGCCCAGCCAGAACACGAACGAGCCGAGCGCGACGAACACCAGGTGCTTGACGAACAGCGAGTAGACGCCGCTGCCGGTCTTCGGGTTGTAGGAAGCCACCGAAGACGCCGACAGCACCATGACGATGCCGATGACGGTGAGCACGCCGGTGAGGGCGAGCACGAGGTGGAACGACGCCAGCGGCCGCGAGAGCCACGCGGTCAGCGCGGTCCGGACCGCGACGAAGGCGCTCTCCTTGCGCTCGCGGCGCGGCCGCTTCGGCGGCGGTCCGGGCTTGGTCTCAGCTGTCGGCACTCGGCTCCCCCGCTGCGTCGTCGCGGAGGACATGCACCGCCGCGGCGAACGCGTCACCGCGCGCGCCGTAGTTCGGGAACATGTCCAACGACGCCGCGGCGGGTGCCAGCAGCACCACGTCACCGGGTCGGGCCATCGCGCTGGCCGCACTCACCGCCGCAGTCATGGGTTCATCGTCACCCGGACGGAGGCTGTTCACCGGGACATCCGGCGCGTGTCGCGCAACCGCGGCGGCGATCACGGGTGAATCCACGCCGAGGAGCACGACCCCGCGGAGGCGGCCGGCGATGCTGCTCACCAGCTCGTCGACCGAGGCACCCTTGAGCTGGCCACCGGCGATCCACACGATCGACTCGTGGGCGCGCAGGGAGCCGGCGGCCGCGTGCGGGTTGGTCGCCTTCGAGTCGTTGACGTACCGCACCCCGGCCACCTCGGCGACCTCGGCGGCCCGGTGCGGGGCCGGCTGGTACTCGCGCAGGCCCTTCAGCACGGCTTCCGGCGTGACGCCGTGGGCGCGGGCCAGCGCGGCCGCGGCGAGTGCGTTGGCGACGTTGTGCGGGCCCGCCGGGCGGACGTCCGACAGCGTGGCGAGCTGCTCGGCGGTGTTCGCCGGGTCGGCGACGAAGGCGCGGTCGACCAGCAGGTCCTCGACCACGCCCAGCTCACCGGCGCGCGGGGTGTCGAGCTGGAAACCGACGCGGCGAGCGCTCTCGGGCGCGTGCTCGTCGGCGATCCGGGTCGACCAGTCGTCGTCGGCGTTGTGCACCGCGACCTTGGCCCGGGCGTAGACCCGGCCCTTCGCGGCCGCGTACTCGTCCATCGAGCCGTGCCAGTCGATGTGGTCCTCGGCCAGGTTCAGCACCACGGCGGCGTCCGGGGCCAGCGTCGAGGACCAGTGCAGCTGGAAGCTCGACAGCTCCACGGCCAGCACGTCGTAGCCCGCGCGGACCGCGTCGAGCGCCGCGTACCCGATGTTCCCGCAGGCCACGGCGTTGGCCCCGGCCGCCTTGAGGATCGCTTCGAGCATGCCGGCGGTGGTCGTCTTGCCGTTGGTGCCGGTCACCACCAGCCAGGACGGCGGGTGTTCGCGCAGCTGCCCGACCCGCCAGGCCAGTTCGACGTCGCCGATCACCTCGACCCCCGCTTCGGCCGCGGCCACCAGCAGCGGCGACGTCGGCCGCCAGCCGGGGCTGGTGACCACGAGGACGACGTCGGACGGCGGCTCGGTCAGGCCCGGCACCAGCTCGGCGCCGAGGCCGTCCAGCTCGGCCAGGCGCTCGGCGTTGCCGTCGGTGACGGTGACGCGCGCACCCAGCTCGACCAGCACCGGCACCACGGACTTGCCCGTGACGCCGGCTCCGGCGACCAGGACGTGACGACCCGAAATCTCCACGGTCAGCCGCCGAGACCCAGCTGCTCGCTGTAGAACAGGCCGAGCCCGAACATGCAGCAGATCGCCGAGAGCAGCCAGAACCGGATGATCACCGTGGTTTCGGCCCAGCCGGCGAGCTCGAAGTGGTGGTGGAACGGCGCCATCCGGAACAGCCGGCGCCGGGTTGTCCGGAACACCGCGATCTGCGCGACCACCGAGATCATCTCGACCATGAACAGGCCGCCGATGACGATGGCGAGCAGCTCGGTGCGGGTGGTCATCGACAGGCCGGCGACCAGGCCGCCGAGAGCCAGCGAGCCGGTGTCGCCCATGAAGATCTTCGCCGGGGCCGCGTTCCACCAGAGGAACCCGACGCAGGCGCCGGTCGCCGCGGCGGCCACCACGGCCAGGTCCAGCGGGTCGCGGACGTCGTAGCAGGCCGGGGCGGGCCCGTTCGAGCAGGACAGCCGCTCCTGCCAGAACGAGATGACGACGTAGGTGGCCAGCACCATCGCCGCCGCGCCGCCGGCCAGGCCGTCGAGGCCGTCGGTGAAGTTCACCGCGTTCGACCAGCCGGAGATCACGATGTAGCAGAAGATCACGAAGATCACCGACGGGAAGGTGATCAGCGCGAGGTCGCGGACGTAGGAGAGGCTCTCCGACGCCGGCGTGATGCCGTGCTCGTTCGGGAAGTTCAGCACCAGCACCGCGAACGCGATGGTGACCACCAGCTGCCCGACCAGCTTCGCGGTCTTGTTCAGCCCCAGGTTGCGCTGCTTGCGGATCTTGATGAAGTCGTCGAGGAACCCGACGATCCCCAGGCCCACCGCGAGCATCAGGACCAGCAGCCCGGAGGCCGTCGGCGCGCCGCTGCGGGAGTTGAACATCCAGTTGATCAGGTGCGCGGCGAAGTACCCGACGACCATCGCGATGATGATCGCGACACCGCCCATGGTCGGGGTACCGCGCTTGGACTTGTGTCCCTGGGGGCCTTCCTCGCGGATCTCCTGGCCGAAGCCCTGCCGGGAGAAGACCCGGATCAGGTAGGGCGTGAGCAGGATGGAGATCAGCAGGCCCGCCGCGGCCGCGATCAGGATGCTGATCACGCGTCACCACCGTTCGAGCGATTCTCGGAGTTGTCGGTTTCCCGGGGTTCGAGCAGAGCTTCGGCGACCCGCCAGAGGCCTGCGGCCTTGGAGGCCTTGACCAGCACCACGTCCCCGGGGCGGAGCTGATCATGCAGCAGGGCGATCGCGGCCTCGACGTCGGGTACCAGTGCCGACTCCTCGCCCCAGGAACCCTCCTGGTGCGCGCCCTGGTGCATGGCCGCCGCCTCGGGCCCGATCACGACGAGCTTGGCGATGTTGAGCCGGACGACGAGCCTGCCGATCTCGTCGTGGGCGGTGACCGAGTCCGCGCCGAGCTCGCCCATCACGCCGAGCACGGCCCAGGAGCGGCGGCCGGTGTCCCGGGTCATCGCCGCGAGGGCCTTCAGGCCGGCCCGCATCGACTCGGGGTTGGCGTTGAAGGAGTCGTTGAGGATCGTCACGCCGTCGGGCCGGGTGACGACCTCCATGCGGCGCGCGGAGCGCCGTTCGAGGTTCGAGAGCCGGGCGGCGATGTCGGCCGGGCTCACGCCCAGCTCCAGGGCCACCGCAGCGGCCGACAGCGCGTTGCCGACGTGGTGCTCGCCGTGCAGCGGCAGCTTGACGTCGGCCGCGCCGGCCGGGGTGACCAGCCGGAAGGACGCGCGGGCCTCGTCGTCGACGGTGATGTCCTCCGCGCGGATCTGCGCCGACGGGCTCTCCCCGACGAAGACCACCCGGGCCTTCGTGCGGCTCGCCATGGCCGCGACCAGCGGGTCGTCGAGGTTGAGCACCGCGACGCCGTCCTCGGGCAGTGCCTCGACCAGCTCACCCTTGGTCTTCGCGATGCCCTCGCGCGAGCCGAACTCGCCGACGTGCGCGCTGCCGACGTTGAGCACGACGCCGATCTTCGGCGGCGCGATCGCGGCGAGGTGGGCGATGTGCCCCGGGCCGCGCGCGGACAGCTCCAGCACCAGGTGCCGGGTCGCCGCGTCGGCCCGCAGCGCCGTCCACGGGTGGCCGAGCTCGTTGTTGAACGACCCGGGCGGCGCGATCGTCGGGCCGAGCGGCTCGAGCAGCTGCGCGATGACGTCCTTGGTCGAGGTCTTGCCGGAGGAACCGGTGACGCCGACGACGGTCAGCTCGCCCTCGGCCAGCCGCTGGACGACGAACCGGGCGAGCTTGGCCAGCGCGGCCAGCACCGCGGCGCCGGAGCCGTCCTTGTCGCCGGTCAGCGCGACCGACCGCTCGTGGGCCTCGCCCGCGCCGATCGGCGGGACGACGATCGCGGGCGCGTCGACCTCGCGGGCGGCCAGCACCGCCACCGCCCCGGCCTCGACGGCCTGCGCGGCGAAGTCGTGGCCGTCGACCTTCTCCCCCGGCAGGGCCACGAACAGGCCGCCGGGGGTGAGCTTCCGGGTGTCGAACTCCACGGTGCCGGTCACCTGCGCGCCCGGCTCGGCGCGGTGCAGCCGGCCGCCGACGACGTCGGCGATCTCGGCCAGGCTGAGCACGATCACACACTCACCTCGAGTTTGTTGCGGATGGCCGCGGCCAGCTCGTCGCGGTCGGAGAACGGGTGCACGACGCCGCCGGCCTCCTGGCCGGACTCGTGCCCCTTGCCGGCGAGGAAGACGATGTCGCCCGGCCCGGCGAGTGAGACGGCGTGCGCGATGGCCTCACGGCGGTCGCCGATCTCGAGGACCTCGCCCCCTTCGGCGGGCCCCACGGCGCGGGCGCCGGCGAGCATGGCGGCCCGGATGGCCGCCGGGTCTTCGGAGCGGGGGTTGTCGTCGGTGACGATCAGGACGTCGCTGCGGCGGGCCGCGGCCTCGCCCATCATCGGGCGCTTGGCGGTGTCCCGGTCGCCGCCGCAGCCGAGCACGGTGATGATCCGGCCTTCGGTGCGGGCCCGCAGCGCGTCCAGGCCCTGGGCGACCGCGGCCGGCTTGTGGGCGTAGTCGACGACGGCGGTGAACTCCTGGCCGACGTAGACCCGCTCCATCCGGCCCGGCACCTGCACCTGGGCCAGCCCGGCGACGATGTGCTCCACGCCGACGCCCGCGGTGCCGAGGATCGCGGCGGCGAGCACGGCGTTGGCGACGTTGAACTCGCCCGGCAGCGGGATCCGGGCCGCGGCGCGGACGCCGTCCGGGCCGTGCAGGGTGAACGTCTGCTCGCCCTGCGGGGTGGCCTCCAGGTCGGTGGCCTTCCACACGGCGTCGGTGCCGGGGTCGGTGGTGACGGTGATCGTCTGCGGCGTGAGCAGCGCCTGGCCCCACGCGCTGTCGACCACGACGACCTCGTGCGTCGAGCGGCCGTCGAACAGCAGGGACTTCGCGGCGAAGTACTCCTGCATGTCCTTGTGGAAGTCCAGGTGGTCCTGGGAGAGGTTGGTGAAGGCGCCGACGTTGAAGCGGGTGCCGTTGACCCGGCCCAGCGCGAGCGCGTGGCTGGAGACCTCCATCGGCACGTGCGTGACGCCGCGCTCGAGCATCACCGCGAGCAGCGCCTGCAGGTCCGGCGCCTCCGGGGTGGTGAACCCGCTGACCAGGCGTTCGCCGGCGATCCGGGTCTCCACGGTTCCGATCAGGCCGGTGGTCAGGCCCGCGGCCTGCAGGCCGGCGTCGACCAGGTAGGACGTCGTGGTCTTGCCGGAGGTCCCGGTGACGCCGAGGACGGACAGCTTCAGCGAGGGCTCGCCGTAGATCCAGGCGGCGATCTCGCCGAGCGCGGCGCGCGGGTCGGCGTGGACCAGGATCGGGACGCCGGCGTCGCGCAGGGCGGGCCGCTCGGCCCCTTCGGCGTCGGTCAGCACGGCGACGGCCCCGGCCGCGACCGCCTGGTCGCTGAAGTCGGCGCCGTGGGCGCGGGCGCCCGGGAGGGCGGCGAAGAGGTCACCGGGCAGCACGTGCTGCGCGCGCAGCGTGGTGCCGGTGACGGTGAGCTCGGCCGCGTCGGGGCTCTCCGCGATCAGGCGAGCGTCCGCCCTGGCGAGCAGCGTCGCCAGCGGGACCGGGTCGATGCGCGCCGGGCGGGGCGGCGCGGGGACCGCTTTCACCGGGCTTTCCGGCACCTGGGAACTGGACGAGGACACGGACACGGCCAAGAGGCTACCGGCGGGCGGTTCGGGCACCCGCACGCGGTACGGCGATTGCGCACGGCTGAGGCACATGTGCTAGGCGCGGAACTCGACATCCTTGCCCCGCAAGGCTTTCCCCGGCCACCGACCCCACCATGTGGACACCCGCCCCGCGAAAAGCCGCAAGGGGCACCCTCGTGGACCCGAAGTCCACCAGGGTGCCCCTCCCGGTTTCCGGCTACGGGGCGATGATGAGCGGAACCTCCGGCGACGGACCGTCGGACAACGGGATCTGGTACCGCTGCGTCACATAGGACGCGATGGTGTGGAACAGCGGCGCGGCGGAGTGCCCCACCGGCAGCGTCGTGTCCGGCGCGTCCAGCCGGATCCCGATGACGAACCGCGGGTGGTCGGCGGGCAGGATGCCGGCGAAGGTGATGTTGTACAGGTGGTCGCTGTAGGCCCTCGTCCGCGGGTCGACCTGCTGGCCGGTGCCCGTTTTCCCGGAGATCTGGTAGCCCTCGACCGCCGCCGTCGGCGCGGTGCCCTTCTGCAGGCCCTTGCCGTTCTGGGCGACCGCGCGCATCATGTCGCGCACCGTCTTGGCGGTCTGCGGGCTGACCACCCGGACCGACTTCGGCGCCGGCTCGGGCACGGTCGTGCCGTCCGGGTTCACCTTGGCCTTGACGATCCGGGGTTCGACGCGCAGGCCGTCGTTGGCGATCGCCTGGTACATCCCGGCCATCTGCAGGATGGTCATCGACAGGCCCTGCCCGATCGGCAGGTTGCCGAAGGTGGTCGCCGACCACTGGCTGCGCGCGGGCACCACGCCCGCGCTCTCGCCGGGCAGGCCGACGCCGGTGCGCTGGCCGAGGCCGAACGACTTGAGCAGGTTCGCGTACCGCTCCTCGCCGATCTTCTGCGCCAGCAGCAGCGTGCCGATGTTGGAGGACTTGGCGAAGATGCCGGTGGTGGTGAACGTCTGCGTGCCGTGGGTCCAGGCGTCGTGCACCGTCTTGTCCGCCACCTGCAGCGCGCCGGGCACCTCGACGGTCGACTCCGGAGTCGCGATGCCGTAGTCGATCGCGCCGGTGGCGGTGACGAGCTTGTTGACCGACCCGGGTTCGAACGGCGTGGTCACCGCGGGGTTGGCGAGCGCGTCGTTGGTCCAGCTCGCCTGGTCGTTGGGATCGAACGTCGTGCTGTTGGCCAGCGCGTAGACCTCGCCGGTCTTGGCGTCGAGCACGACCGCCTGCCCGCCCTTGGCGTGCGACTGCTGGACGTAGTCCGCCAGCTGCCGCTGCACCTCGTACTGCAGGTCGGAGTCGATGGTCAGCTCGAGGTCCGAGCCGGGCACGGCGGCCTGCAGGTCGCGCTCGGTGCCCGGGATGACGACGTTGTCGCTGCCGTTCTTGGTGTTGACCATCATCCGGCCCGGCGTGCCGGCCAGGTCGTTGTCGCGCAGCAGCTCCAGCCCGACCAGGCCGTGCAGGTTGTGCTTGGAGACGTCCGGGTCGTCGGAGCGCCAGTTCGCGGCGCCGACGATGTTCGCCGCCAGGCTGCCGCCCGGGTACTCGCGCAGCGCGCGCTTTTCGACGCCGATCCACGCGAAGTGCTTGACGATGTCGGCGGCGATGGACGGCTCGATGTTGTTGACCAGGTAGGTGAAGGACGCCTGCTTGTGGAACAGGTCGAGCAGCTGCTGCTCGCTGACCACGGCGGGCAGCTTGCCCGCGATGTACTTGGCGGCCGCGGCCGTCTCGGCGTCGAACGTCTTCGGTGTGCCGGGGTTCTTGGCCGCGAAGTCGTCCATGCTCTTGTGCAGTGCCTTGAGGTTCACCGAAAGGGTGCGCACCTCGACGCTGAACGCCAGCTTGGCGCCGTTGCGGTCCACAATGGACCCGCGCTGGGCCGGGATGTCGATGGTCTGGGCCCGCTGCCGCTCGGCCGCGGCCGACAGCGCGGCGGCGTCGAACCACTGCACCTGCACCAGTTTCACGCCGGCGACGAGCAGGACGGCGACCAGCAGCAGGCGCACGGCGGAGAACCGGCTGCGGTGCCCGCCGTTCCCGCGGCGCGCGGCCGCGCTACGGGTCCCGGCGGCGTACGTCCGGCGCGCGCTGCCCGCGGCCCGCGCGCGGACCTGGCTGCGGCCCGAAGCCATCACTGGCCGCCTCCCGGCTGGGCCGGCGGCTGCTCTTCGGCGGGCACGGCCGGCTGGTCGCCCTCGATCGGGGCGCCCTGCTGCGACTGGGTGCCCGCGGCGGGCGCGGCGGGCGGCGCGGCCGGCACGACGGGGGCGTCCGCCTTGGCCTTCTTGGGCTCGCCGACGAGCGAGGTCTTCCCGTCCGGGCCGACGACGATCCGCGCCGGGTCACCGCCGGGCACCATGCCCAGCTGCTGGGCCGCGGGGGCCAGCGAAGCGGGCGACTCGGCCTTGGCGACGTCGCGCTGCAGCTGTTCCTTCTGCTCGGCCAGGTTCGCGTTGGTGGTGCGCAGCTGCTCCAGCCGGTAGGAGTCGGCGATCGCCTGCGTGGTCAGCCACAGCGTGGTCGCCACGCCGGCGGCCAGCAGCGCCATCATCATCAGCACGAAGGACGCGCGCGACTTCGGCAGCAGCTCCTTCAGCTGGAGCTTCGGCTTCGCCGCCTGCGCGGCGGGCCGGGCCTTCGGCTCCGGGCGCGCCTCGCGGTCCTTCAGCAGGTCGGCGCGCTGGGCGCGGCGGGCGTAGGCGCGCTCGGCCGCGGACGTGCGGCCGCGCGAACCGCGCCGGGCCGGGGCAGGCTGCTGGTCCGGCTCGACGGTGGCCGAGGTGCGGGCGGCCTCGCTGCGGGCCCGCGTCGCCGGCGCGGCCCGGCGGCGGGACTTCGCGGGAGCGGTCATCGCGGCTCTCCGATCCTCTCTGCGGCCCGCAGCCGCACCGAGGCGGCCCGCGGGTTCCGTTCGATCTCCTCTTCGCCGGCCTTCTCGGCCCCGCGGGTGAGGAGCTTCAGCTCCGGCCCGTGCCCGGGCAGCTCCACCGGGAGCCCCTCCGGGGTGCGGGACTTCGCGAGCTCGGCCAGCGCTTGCTTGACCAGCCGGTCTTCCAGGGACTGGTACGACTCGACGACGATCCGGCCGCCGGTCCTGAGCGCACCCAGCGCCGCCGGCATGGCGCGGCGCAGCACCTCCAGTTCGCCGTTGACCTCGATCCGCAGCGCCTGGAAGGTGCGCTTGGCCGGGTGCCCGCCGGTGCGGCGGGTGGCGGCCGGGACGGCGGCGTAGAGCAGCTCGACCAGGCGGCCGCTGGTGGTGAACGGTTCCTTCTCCCGCTCCGCCACGACCGACTTGACGATCCGCTGCGCGAACCGTTCCTCGCCGTAGTCGCGCAGGATGCGGACGAGCTCGCCCGGCGCGTAGGTGTTGAGGACGTCGGCCGCGGTGAACCCGGTGGTCGGGTCCATCCGCATGTCCAGCGGGGAGTCCTTGGCGTAGGCGAACCCGCGCTCGGCGCGGTCCAGCTGCATCGACGAGACGCCGAGGTCGAACAGGATGCCGTCGGCCTTGGCGATGCCCAGCCCGGCGAGGGCCTCCGGCAGCCCGTCGTAGACGGTGTGGACGAAGTCGACGCGGTCGCCGTGGCGGGTCAGGCGTTCGGCGGACTTCTCGAGCGCGGCGGGGTCGCGGTCCAGCGCGACCAGGCGCAGCCGGGGGAAGGTCTCGAGGAGGGCGTCGGAGTGGCCGCCGAGGCCGACGGTGGCGTCCACCAGGACGCCGTCGCGGTCGGCGAACACGGGGGTGAACAGCTCGACGATCCGGTCGAGCAGCACCGGGACGTGCTCGGGTGCCGTCATGTTCCCCTCCCCCTCTCTCGCCCGATCGGCCCGGGGGAAATATGGCGGATGCCGTCAGGTCCCTGTCCGCCCGCTGCGGACCTGGTACCGGGGAAGGTGCACCAGGGCTGTTGAGCGGACAGAGGCCTCACGGCATCCGGGTGGGCATCCCCTCTTCGCACGGACGGCGAACCTGTCGTCCCCCGACGACGAAGGTGCACCGCGACCGCCCGTCTAGAAGACGCCCGGCAGTACTTCCTCTCGAGCCTTCGCGTAGCTGTCTTCGTGTTCCTCCAGGTACGCCTGCCACGCTTGGGCGTCCCAGATCTCCAGCCTGGTGATCGCCCCGATCACCACGCACTCCTTGCTGAGCCCCGCGTAGCGGCGGAGCTCGGGCGCGATGGTGATGCGCCCCTGGCCGTCAGGACGTTGCTCGTCCGTGCCGGCGAACAGGTAGCGCTGGTAGGCCCGAACCGCCTCGTTCGTGAACGGGGCCTCGGCGACCTTGCGCGCCATCTGCTCGAACTCGGCGCGGGGGAAGACGAAGAGGCAGTGGTCCTGCCCCTTGGTGACCATCAGCCCACCCGCCAAGGCGTCACGGAACTTCGCGGGCAGCGCGAGCCGCCCTTTGTCGTCCAGCTTCGGGGTGTGGGTGCCGAGGAACACGGCCTCCACCTCCCTACCGCCCACGGTGGCGAACCACCCCGGACGGCCACGGGGCTTCCCTTCCGCCCCACTGGCCACCACCGTACCCCACTTTTCACCACAGTCAACGCGACAAAAGCGCAGACCACTCCGTCGAGTGTTCCGTTTGCGCAGGTCAGCAGGGTGGGGCCTGGTGGGGGGCGTGGTGGGGGACGGTGGCCAAGATCCCCCGCACCGGGGGCCGGAGCAACCTCAGCTGTTCCTGAAACGTCCGCATAACGGCCGCGAAAGAACCCACCCCCACCCAGCAGACCGGCCAGTGGGTCAAGGTGGAGACCCAGGTGGGGTCCAGTGGGGGACGCGGGTGGGGCCCAGTGGGGAACCAGGCGTGACGGAACCCGGATCCGCCGTGATCCGGGCCGGAACCCACGTGATGAGACACGTGACCGGCGTGATCAGAGCCGTAACTCGCGAGTTCCGGCCCCAATCACGCGAGTTCCGGCTTCAATCACATGGGTTCCGGCTTCGATCACGCCGGTTCCGCCCCGGATCACGCTCCGAGGCTCAGTCCTCCGGGGTGAGGAGGGCGGTGACGCGGGCGGCGAGGCGGGTGCTGTCGACTGGGCTGACCGTCACCCACTCCGCCCCACCCCGGCCCGGCGTCTTCGTCGCGCAGTAGGCCCCGACGTCGGTGTCGAACCACGTCAGCCCGCCCACCCGCTCGACCCGGCCCGCTCCCGACCGGCGGCTCACGCTGAACTGCCCCGCCGCGAACACCGGCCGCGCCTGGATCGCACGGACCTCCTCCAGCTGGGCCGCCGCCGTTCCCGACGCGACCTGCGAAGACAGCGTCGACGCCGGGAGGCTGACCCCGTAACCCGGGCCGGCCGCCAGCTCCGGCAGGACGTCGACGATCGCCGAGGCGAGCTCGCCCGGGTGGATCGAATCCAGACTGATCGTCTGCTCCGGCTGGGTCGCCAGGACGCCACGGCGGCCGCGAGCCGCCGTCACCGCGCGGAACGGCTCCGCCGCCGTCATGTCGGCCAGCGCCTCGCACGCGACGAACACGTCCGCGTCCGCGAGCAGCTCCAGCCGCGCGGCCAGCGCCGGCTCCAGCCTGCCCCCGTCGTAGAGGCCCCGCGAAGCCAGGTTTTCGTAGACGGCCTTCCGCACTTCGGCCCGCTCGGCCTCGGTGACGCCGACGCTGCGCACGCTCAGCGGCTCCGGCGGCCGGTCGTGGCCGAGGTCGGTCCAGAGGATGTCGAACGCCGACGCCGAAACCCGGATCAAGCCCGCCCCAGCGCCGGCGGGGCCGGGAAGGTCTCGGCGGGCACGTGCCCGCGCAGCGCGGTGTCCCGCGTCCGGAGGACGTCGATCGCCTTCTGCCGCGCGGCCTCCGCCGCGGCCCGGCGGGCCGCCATCTCCTCCGCCAGCCCGGCCAGGACGAAGACGCTCCCGCTGGACGCGGCGTCGCGGATCATCGACGCCGGGTCGTAGGTCACCGGCGGCGGCATGTCGGCCCGGGCCCGCGCGGCCGCCTCGGCCTGCGCTCCGACCGCCTGGCCCACCGACGCCGAGACGGCGGCCGAGTGCGAAAGCCACTGCGCGGCCCGGCCCAGCGCCGCCCGCGCCGCGTCCCCGGCCTGGCCGCGCCAGTGCTCGTCCGACGAGGCGACCAGCGCGGCGACGTCGGCCGTGGACTCCTGCAGCCGTTTCGCCAGGCCGTCCCAGCGCGCGCCCGCTTCGCCCGCGGCCACCGGGTCGTTGCCGCGGGAGACCTCGGCGGCCATCGCCTCGTGGCTGTAGGCCTCGTACCGCGCGGTGGCGACGGGGGGTTCGGGCACGGCGCACCTCCTGGTCAGGGCAGCTTGGGTTCGACGAGCCCGGCCACCGTGCCCGCGCGGCGGCACGCGAGCGGGGTGTCCGAGAAGCCGGTGTTGCTGACGTCGATCTGGACGCTGGCGCCGTCGCCGACCCCGAGGAGTACCGCGCAGGTGCCGTCGGCGGCCTTCTTGTCCGCGACCTTCCAGCCCGGGTGCCTGCCGACCGTCGTCTTCGTGACGTTCTTCTTGGCGACGTCGAGATCGGCAAGCCCGTCGGTGGCGGTGAGGGTCACGGTGACACCGAAGGTGCCGGGCACGCTCCAGTCGCACGCGCGGGCGCCGGCGATGTCCTTGGGCTTGCCGAGGACGCTGATCCCGGCGGCCGACCGGTCCTGCGGGGAGAGCAGCGTGCAGGGGTCGAGCGCGGCGAGGCCGGTCCAGGCGACCGGCGGGGCCGCGGCCGAGGCGGACGCGGAAGTCACCGCGTGCCCCGCCGGCTCGGCGCTCGGCGGCCGCCCGCAGCCGGCGAGCAGGAGAAGAAGGAGGGGCGCGAGCCACCGCCGCACCCTCGGCTGCGCGCGCACCGGCTCAGCCACCACCCACGCAGTCCACGCCGCCGGCCGCCTGCTCGTCCGCGTGCTGGTACTTCGCCAGCGCCTCGCCGATCCGCTGCTTGAGCGTCTCCAGCTCCTTGCCGAACGCGGTCAGCTGCTGCACTGCCGAGCCTTGGCCGCCGATCCCGTACTCGGCCATGAACTCGCCGATCTCCCCGGCGTAACCACCACCCAGCGGCACGCTCCGGCCGAGCACCTTGGCCTCGCGGACCATTTCCCCCACGACGTCCTGCAGCCGGCCGAGCTTCGCGTACGCGTCCGTGGCCAGCTCGGGCGCGACCGCGAAACCGCGCACGTCATACGACGGCTGGGTTCGCAGCTCGCTCATAAGGGGATACGCCTCTCCGTAGCCGGGCGACCTCGAACCGCAGCATACGACAGAGCGGGGCGTCAGCGGGAGCACCCAGAATCGGGTGAATACGCACCCGTTCGGGGTATCGTCCCTGCTTGCGCAGTGTCATCATCCGCGGTGCCGGAAGTGCTCGCGGGGTTCCGCCCCCCGGTTCGCCCGGGTTTGACACACTGGGTGGAAGGCTGGTCGCTGCGCGCGGACAGCAGCGAGGGGGCCGTTCGGCCCGGCGGTGCGCACAACGCGCGCGGCCATGCGCCACCAGGAGGTCGAGTGACGTCGAGAATCCAGTCTGCCGCGCCCGGATCGGGCGAGCAGGCATCCGGGCGGCCGCCTTACCCGGCGGAGCCCTCGGGCAACGGCCGGGTCCACGGCCACCCCGGCAGAGTGCCGCTGGACGAACTGCACGACACCGCGCGCCGGATCGCCGCCAACGTCGAACGCGTGCTGGTCGGCAAGCCCGACGTCATCCGGATCGCGCTGGTCACCCTGCTCGCCGAAGGCCACCTCCTGGTCGAGGACGTGCCCGGCGTCGGCAAGACGTCGCTGGCCAAGGCCCTCGCCCGGTCGATCGATTGCACGGTCAGCCGCATCCAGTTCACCCCCGACCTGCTGCCGAGCGACGTCACCGGCGTCTCCATCTACAACCGCCAGTCCGGCGAGTTCGAGTTCCGCCCCGGCCCGGTGTTCGCGAACATCGTGGTGGGCGACGAGATCAACCGCGCCTCGCCGAAGACGCAGTCGGCGCTGCTGGAGTGCATGGAAGAGCACCAGGTCACCGTCGACACCTCGACCTACCGCCTCGACCAGCCGTTCATGGTCATCGCGACGCAGAACCCGATCGAGATGGAAGGCACCTACGCCCTCCCCGAGGCCCAGCGCGACCGGTTCACCGCGCGCGTCTCCATCGGCTACCCCGACCAGCAGGCCGAGCTGGCCATGGTCGACGAGCACGCCGGCCACAACCCGCTCGAAGACCTGCAGCCGGTGTCCGACGGCGAGACCGTGCACCGCCTGATCGAGACGGTCCGCGCGGTGCACATGGCGCCGGAGGTCCGCCGGTACGCCGTCGACGTCGTCGCGGCGACCCGGCAGGTCCCGGAGATCCGGCTCGGCGCGTCCCCGCGGGCGACCCTGCACCTGGTCCGCGCGGCGCGGGCGCAGGCGGCGCTGTCGGGCCGCGACTACGTCGTGCCGGACGACCTGCACACGGTGGCGGTCCCGGTGCTGGCGCACCGGCTGGTGCTGACCACGGAGGCCCACGCGGCCCGCCGGTCGGCGACCGACGTCGTGCGCGCGGTGCTGCACCGGGTGCCGGTGCCGCAGGGCACCCGGCCTTAGTCTCCGCCGAAGGGGAAGAGAACGGCATGCTGCGTGCCCTGTCCGGCCTGACCACCCGCGGCCGCTGCCTCCTGGCCGCGGGGATCGCCGCCGCGGTGTGCTCGTTCGTGCTCAACGAGCGCGACCTGCTGCGGGTGGCGGTGTTCGTGGTGGCGCTGCCGCTGCTGGTCGCCGCGTTCATCTCGGCGACGCGGCTGCGCATCGGCGCCACCAGAACGCTGCGCCCGCAACGGGTCGCGGTCGGCGGCAACGGCGAGGTCCAGCTGGAGCTGTGGCGCAGCGGGCGGCTGCCGGCCGGCGAGATCCTGCTCGAGGACGGCGTGCCGTACGCGCTGGGGTCGCGGCCGCGGTTCGTCGTCGAGCGGCTCCCGCACGACCGGCGCGTCGCCCTGCGCTACCCGCTCCAGCCGGTGCTGCGCGGGATCCAGCAGGTCGGCCCGCTGCGCGCGACGATCACGGACCCGTTCGGGCTGTGCGAGTTCGAGCGTGAGCTGATCGGGCACTCGCGGCTGGTCGTGGTGCCCCGGGTGGTGCCGCTGTGGGGCCTGCCGAGCGGCGCGGGCATCGGCGTCGGCGACGACGGAACGGTCCGGCTGCACGCCGGGCAGGGCGAGGCGGACGTGATCGTCCGCCAGTACCGCCAGGGCGACGACCTGCGGAAGGTGCACTGGCGCTCGACGGCCCGCCGCGACGAGATCATGGTCCGCGTCGAGGAACGCCCGTGGCGCGGCGGCACGACGGTGCTCCTGGACCACCGCGCGGCGGCCCACCACGGAAGCGGCCCGGCGGCGAGCTTGGAGTGGGCGGTGTCGTTCGCGGCATCGGCGGCCCTGCACCTGCGCCGATCGGGACACCGCGTCCGGCTGGTGAGCGAGCACGGAGTGACGCTGGCGGACACCCCGGGCGACGGCGGCGACCACTACGACCACGTGGTGCTGGACGCGCTGGCGGCCCTGCAGCCGGCGCACCAGCGCGACATCACCCTGGCCGGCGACCCGGCCGAGGGTCAGGAGCTGATCGCGGTGCTGGGCACGGTGAGCACGGAGGCGGTCCACGAGCTGACGCAGTACCGCCCGCGCGGGATCAGGAGCTTGGCGGTGTTGCTGGACACGCCGACGTGGTCGGCGGGGGTGACAGCGCCGGAGCAGAGGGCGGCGGCAACGGAGGATTCGGCGGCGCTGCTGCGCGCGGCCGGGTGGGGCGTGATCATCGCGGGGCCGGGCTCGCCGATGCCGCAGGTGTGGGCCGAGCTGTGCCGCAGCGGCGCCCGCCGCGGCACGCTGATCGGGGGTCCGCGATGAGTATCGCCGCAGCGAACACTTCGCACACCAGCCGCACCCCCACCCACCACAGCTTTCCGATCGGGGGCTCGCAATGAGCACCGCCGCCCCACCGCGGAAATCCGAGCGACCCGCGAACACGCGCCCGGCCCGCGACGAGCGCCGAGCCCCAGCCACCCGCCGCGAGCGCTCCGCCCACCCGCCGCGAAAGCTCGGGCTGCCCGCGAACCCGCAGCCCGCGGCGAACGCGCGCCAAGCCGAGCCTGGGCCCGCCGCCGCGCACACCAGCCGCACCCCCACCCACCACAGCTTCCCGATCGGGGGCTCGCGATGAGCACCGCCGCCCCACCGCGGAAGTCCGAGCGGCCCGCTCCCCGGCCCGAGCGGCCGCTTTCCGCCTGGCGCAGCAGCATTCTCGCGCCCACCGCCGCCGGCGTCGCCACCCTCTGCGCCGCCACCTCCGTCACCAGCGTCGTCTCCGGGCTGGCCTGGTTCGGGTACCTGTTCGTCGCCGTCCTGCTCATCGGGGCGGCCGGGCTGGCGCTCCGCTCGCTGCAGGTGCCGACCGTGCTCGTCGGCTTCGGGCAGCTGCTCGTCCTGCTCTTCCTCATCACCGGCGCCTTCACCACGCACGGCATCCTGCAGGTCATCCCCGGCCCGGAAGCGTTTTCCGAGATCGGGACCACGCTGTCGGCCGCCGCCGAGCAGATCCGGGTCGGGTTGCCGCCGGTCGAGGGCAGCCAGCCGATCCTCTGCCTGGTCACCATCCTGATCGGCCTGGTCGCCGTCCTCGTCGACACGCTGACCGTCGCCGCCGCCGCGCCCGCCGCCACCGGGCTCGTGCTGCTCTGCGTCTACGCCGTGCCGGCCGCGCTGAGCGAAGACATGCTGCCGTGGTGGACGTTCCTGCTCGGCGGGGCGGCTTTCGCCGGCCTGCTGGCCGTCGACGGCAACCACCGGCACCAGCGCTGGCGCACCCGGGAGGCCCCCGGACGCAGCGGCAAGCCGGGCATGCTGTCCGCGCCGGTCGCGGTCGTCTGCGCGGCGATCGTGCTCGGCCTGCTGGGCGGCGCGATCACCTGGGTCGGCACGGTCGGCCGGATGCCGTTCGGCGACGGCGGCAACGGCCCCGGCGCCGGTTCCGGCGGCTTCGGCATCCAGCCGTTCACCGAGCTGCGCGGCATGCTCGACCAGGGGTCCAACCGCGAGCTGTTCAAGGTCCGCGGCCTCGGCACCGACCGGCGGCTGCTGCGCGCGATGACGCTCGACACCTACTACCCCAACAAGGGCTGGGGCCTGCACGACGAAGGCCGTTCGCAGCAGGGCGTCCCGGTCGGGCCGCAGCTGCCGCCCGCCCCGGGCGACGACGGCACCGGCACCGCCCGCCGGATCGACGTCGAGCCGACCAGCTGGCGGGACAACTGGCTGCCGGTGTACGGCGCGCCGCGGGTGATCGACGGCGCCGCCGACGGCTACCTCTACGACCAGATCAGCGGCACGGTGTTCACCACCCGCAGCGAAGCGCCACCGGCGTACACCGAATACGCGTCGCTGCGGGAACCGACGGCTGCCGAGCTGCGCGTGACACCGCGCGTGGACGACCTGCCGCCGCGCTACAGCCAGATCGACCAGGTCGACGAGCGGGTCCGCACGAAGACGCAGCAGCTGATCACCGGCGCGTCCAACGACTTCGACCGCGCATCGGCGATCTGGCGCTACTTCACGGCGCAGAACGGCTTCGTCTACGACACGAAGACAGCGCCGGCGAACGACGCCGACGCGCTCGCCGACTTCATCCTCAAGGGCAAGCGCGGCTTCTGCGAGCAGTTCGCGTCGGCGATGGCCGTGATGCTGCGGGTGGCGGGTATCCCGTCGCGGGTGGCGATCGGGTTCACGCCGGGCGTGCCGGTCAACGACTACCTGTCGATCAGCACCCAGGACGCGCACGCGTGGGTCGAGGCGTACTTCGGCGGCAAGGGCTGGGTGACGTTCGACCCGACGCCGCTGTCCGACGGCCGCGGCATCACCCCGTCGTACCTGCAGGCCGGCCCGCAGAACGGCAACCAGCCGGACGACACCCAGGTGGCGCCGAGCACGGTCCAGTCGAGCGCGGCGCCGACCGGAGCCCCCCGCGACACCGAGCCGAACCTCCCGGCCCAGACGGCCAAGGACGCTTCGGGCAGCGACGACTGGCTGTTCACCATCGCGCTGGCCCTGGCGGCCTTGGGCGCGGCGGCCCTGATCGCGGCGACGTTGCTGAGGAGGCTGCTGCCGGACAGCCGGGCCCCGGCACCGCCGCAGCCGGACCGGAGCGAAGGCGACCTGCTGGTCCGGGCCCCGGCCCAGGTGGCGGCCCCGTCCCGGCCCCGCGCGCTGCTGGGCTGGCTGCCGCTGGCGGCGGTGACGTTGTGGATCATCGCCCTCGGCCTGCTGGCGGCGACGGTGGCGTGGTGGCTGGGGGTGCTGGTGGTGCTCCTGCTGCTGTTGGTGGCGGGTCCGGCGCTGGCCCGCGAGGTCGTCCGCCGCAGGCGCCTGCAGAAGATCGCCCAGCACCAGCCGGCCGCGGCCGACGCGGCGTGGGCGGAGCTGCGGGCGGAGTGCGCGGACCGGGGCCTGCCGATCCCGGACAGCGACACGGTCCGCGTGGCGGGCCAGAAGCTGGCGGCCAAGCACCACCTCGACGACGAAGGCCGAGCAGACCTCCGCACGGTGATCGGCGCGCTGGAGAGGTCGTGGTACGGCGGGGACGAGACGCCCCAGCCGGACCTGCCGCCGGCTTTCGAGGGCCTGCGGCGGAGTCTCCGGCGGAACGCTCCGCTTTCGTGGAAGGGGAAGTTGTTCCCCCGATCGGTCTTCCGCAACCGCACCTGACCCCCTCGCCTCTCCTGCCCGCGTGATCAGCCAGGCGTCACGCGTGATCAGCCAGGCATCACCCGTGATCAGCCAGGCATCAGCCTGATGCCCCGCCAATCACGCGCGTCGCCCCGCCAATCACGCGTGTCGCCCCTCCAATCACGCGAGATGCCTCCTCAATCACGCGAGATGCCCCTTCAATCACGAGTCCCGCCCTCGATCGCGCGAGTTCCGGCTCTGATCACGCGAGTTCGGGGCTGATCACCCCTCGGAGGGTCCGCCGAAGGCGGCTTCGGTTCCGCCGGGCGGAGTGATCATGCGCGATCGAGAGCCGCCGAGGCCGAATGATCGCGGCGGGAGGCGCCCGTCTGCGCGGCGAGCCGCGAGCGGAACCACGGGTGGTCGGATGCGGGGCGAGCCGGAGGTGCGGGGCCGAGCGGTCGGGTGAGTGCGGGAGCGAGCGCGCGGGTCGGACGCCTCACCCTTGTGGGGGTCACCCACCGTCACCACACCCAGCCAGACCGCCCCAACCAGGCTGAGCACACAAGAAGATCCGCGTCCCCCCGGATGGAGGGACGCGGATCTCGTGGTCTTGCGGCGCTACTGCTCCTCGAAACGCTGGCGGAAGCGCTCCTCCATCCTCTGGGTGAAGGAACTCCGGCGTCCCGATGCCTTGCCGCCGCGTGCGCCTGGTCTACCGCCCTTGCCGTCTCCGTCGGCTCCGTGCCGAATCGATGTGACGGCCATCATGACTCCGAAGAACATCACGAGGAACCCGAGCACGCTGATCAGCGGGATGTCGGCCACCCGGAACTGCGGCACCACCACGCCCAGCACCAGCAGGGCCACGCCCACTACGAACAGGGCGATGCCCTGAATACGCCGTCGGCGAGCGGGGCGACGCAACCGGGTGCCACGCACCGTGGATGCGAACTTGGGGTCCTCGGCATAGAGCTCGCGCTCGATCTGATCGAGCAGCCGCTGCTCATGCTCGGAGAGTGGCATCTTTCCTCCTCCGGCACAGCTGTCGCGGGCGCCGGGCCGCGCAACGTCCTGGACCCAACAGCCAACCCCAGGCGGGGTGGCACTGTCCAGGATACGAGGCCCGCGCCCGCACGACTACCCGATCCCGCATCCAGAAGGGATCGAATTGGGCTAAATCCCGCCCGACGGGCGTTGCGGACCGTCACCGTTGCCGATCGTGACCATTTTGCCGCCTCACCGCCGTTGTGGGGGAACGTCACCAAGCCGTAGATCACCGTCCGTTTTCCCGGGGTCCGAGCAGTGACGCCGGCCGCACCGCGGCCGAGCCGAACTTCGAGCGGGCGACGTCGGCCGCCACCTCCGCGTCCCGCCAGCGCGGGGCCGGGGAGTCGAACACCAGCTGCTCCCCCGCCTCCCCCGTGTCCAGCCCTTCGACCCGGACGCCGATCAACCGGACGGCCCCGGTCGGCGCGTGCTCGGTGAGCAAGGCCACGGCCACCGCGTGGATCTCCCGCGCCACGTCCGTCGGCGAGACCAGCGTGCGGGCCCGGGTGATCGTCCGGAAGTCCGCGAACCGCACCTTGATCGACACCGTCCGGCCGCGCACGCCCCGCTCCCGCAACGTCGCCCCGACCCGCGAAGACAACCGCAGCAGCTCCAGCCCCAACGAAGCCCGGGAATGCTGGTCGACGTCGAACGTGTGCTCCGCCCCGATCGACTTCTCCGGCGAATCGACCACCACCGACCGCTCGTCCACCCCGTGCGCCAGCCGGTACAGGTGCTCGCCGACCGCCACCCCGAGTGACTTCTTCAGCCGCTCCGGCGGGAACGCGGCGACGTCGGCGATCGTGTCCAGACCCAGCCGCCGCAGGTGCTCCTCGGTCCGCGCGCCGACGCCCCACAGCGCCGACACCGGCAGCGGGTGCAGGAACGCCAGGGTCTCCGCCGCCGGCACCACGACCATGCCGTCCGGCTTCGCCATCCCCGAAGCCAGTTTCGCGACGAACTTGACCTTCGCCACCCCCACCGAACAGGTGATCCCGTGTTCGGCCGCGACCCGCGCGCGGATCTCCGCACCCAGCGAAGCCGGAGTGGCCCCCAGCCGCCGCAGCGCCCCGCTGACGTCCAGGAACGCCTCGTCCAGGCTCAGCGGCTCGACCAGCGGGGTCAGCTCCCGGAAGATCCCCATCACCCCGCGGGACACCGAGCCGTACAGCCCGGACGTCGGCGGGATGTTGATCAGCTGCGGGCACAGCCGCTTCGCCGTGGAGAACGGCATGGCCGAGCGCACGCCGAACTTCCGCGCCGGGTAGTTCGCCGCGGCCACGACGGCCCGCGGCCCGCCCCCGGACACCACGACCGGCTTGTCCGCCAGCTCGGGCCGGGTCCGCAGCTCCACCGACACGAAGAACGCGTCCATGTCGACGTGCAGCAGCCCGCACCCGGTGTCGTCCGGCACCGGCTCACCCGGCCGGACCCGGAACCGGCCCATCCCGCCCGGCAACTCGGCATTTCGTCCCACACCCCAGGACGCTACCGGCCACCACCGACAGTTTCGGGCAAGAAGCAGGTCAGGCTGGACGCGCCACCGCGTGCAGCCGGCCGGCGACCTCCCGCAGCGCCGGCGTCGCCGCCGCCACCCGCTCGAACTCCGCCAGCTCGTCGTCACGCACGTCGCCGGACACCAGGTCCGAGATCACCCGCTCGCCCTGCAGCAGGGTCACTTCCAGGCCGGCGGCCTCCAGGCCGGCCTGCAGGCCGGCCGCGGTGAACCGGCGCAGCACCGTGTCGCCGGGGACGACCCCGTCGGCGCTCTCGAGCAGCTGCCGCGCCTCGCCGACCCGCCCCGCCAGCGCCCGGTGGAACACCGCCGCATGCCGGTTCGCGACCAGCACCGACACCGCGCCACCCGGTGCGACCGCGGTGGCCAGCGCCGCGAGCACCACGGCCGGGTCGTCGACGATCTCCAGCAGCCCGTGGGCCAGCACCAGGTCGGCCGAGCCGGCCTCGACGTGCCGCCCGAGCGCGTCGGAGTCGTCCGCGATCACCGTGATCAGCTCGGAGACGCCCACCTCCTCGGCCCGCCGCTGCAGCGTGGCCAGCGCGTTCGGACTCGGCTCGACGACCGTCACCCGGCAGCCCGCCGCCGCGAACGGCACCGCCCAGCCGCCGCTGCCGCCACCCACGTCGACGACGCGCGGGTGCTCGGCGCCCCGGGCGCGTGCGGCCTCGATCTCGGCCTCGAGCACCCGGCGGACGGCACCCGAACCCCGGGCGGCCACGGTCTCCGTCTTCATGTCGCACAGGGTAGTGCCCGCCCCGGCCCGCCTCCCGGCCTCCTCCCTTCGAGTGAACGGCCCTTGCCCGGCGGCACCGGGAGCCCGCACCCGTAGGCTGGTGAACGTGCACACGGTCGCCGTACTCAGCCTCAAGGGAGGCGTCGGCAAGACGACGGTCGCTCTCGGTATCGCGTCCGCCGCCTTGCGTAGGGGCACGCGGACGCTGGTGGTCGACCTCGACCCGCAGGGCAACGCCACCACCTCGCTCGACCCGCCCTTGACCGACGCCACCCTCGCGGACGTGCTCGAGACCCCGACCCGGGAGATGCTGGAACGCGCGATCGCGCCGAGCGTCTGGAGCGAAGACGTCGACGTCCTCGTCGGCGCCGAAGAGCTGGAGCTGCTCAACGACCCGGAGGCCGACAGCGAGCGCCTGGCGAACTTCTCGCGCGCGCTGGACGAGCTGCACCGCACGCCGCTGCGGGAAACGCCCTACGAGCTGGTGATCCTCGACTGCCCGCCGTCGCTGGGCCGCCTGACGAAGTCGGCGCTGGTCGCCGCGGACAGCGCGCTGATCGTCACCGAGCCGACGATGTACGCCGTGGCCGGCGCGGGCCGCGCCCTGGAGGCGATCGAGAAGATCCGCAAGGAGCTCAACCCGGACCTGCGCCCGATCGGCGTCCTGGTCAACAAGCTGCGCGTGCGCTCCTACGAACACCAGTTCCGGATCGCCGAGCTGCGCGAGAACTTCGGCTCGCTGGTGATGCCGACGGCGATCACCGACCGGCTCGCGGTGCAGCAGGCGCAGGGCGCGTGCAGCCCGATCCACGAGTGGCACTCGCCGGGCGCCCAGGAGATCGCGCTGACGTTCAACATGGTGCTGGCGAAGATCCTGCGCTCCAACCGGGCGGGCCGCCACCGCATCGCCGGCGAGGAGCCCGAAGGCCCGGACTGGCCCGAGGGCCCGGCCCCGGAGACACCCGAAGCGCCCGACACGCCGGCCGAGGTGTCGGAATCCACGGGGTGAGCCGTGCCCGAAGGTGACACCGTCTTCCTGGTCGCCCGCCGTTTCGCCAAGGCCATGGCCGGGAAGACGTTGCTGCGCGGCGAGTTCCGCGTACCCCAGCTGGCCACTGTGGACCTCGCCGGGCGCGACGTGCTCGGCGTCGGGACGGTCGGCAAGCACCTGTTCACCCGCTTCTCCGGCGACCTGACGCTGCATTCGCACCTGCTGATGGACGGGATGTGGGACGTCTACCCGGCCGGCGCGAAGTGGCGGCGGCCCGGCCACCACGCCCGCGTGATCCTCGCCGCGGCCGACGCCCAGGCCATCGGCTTCCGCGTCCACGACCTGAAACTCGTGGCCACGAGCAAGGAGCACGACCTCGTCGCCCACCTCGGCCCGGACCTGCTGGATCCGAAGTGGACGGACAACCACCGGAAGCAGGCGGTCGCCAACCTCACCGCCGATCCGGCGCGGGAGCTCGGCCTCGCCCTGCTCGACCAGCGGCTGATGGCGGGGGTCGGGAACCTCTACAAGTGCGAAATCGCGTTCCTGCTCGGGGTGACGCCGTGGACGCCGGTGTCCGAAGTGGACGCCGAACGGACGGTCGCGCTGGCCCGCAGGCTGCTGCTGGCCAACGCCATCGCCGGGCGCTTCGAGCAGAGCACCACCGGCCACCTCGACCGCAACCGCAAGAACTGGGTCTACGAGCGCACCCGCCAGGGCTGCTTCCGCTGCGGCGGCAAGGTCCTGGTCCGCACGCAGGGCCACGACGTCCAGCGGCGGCCGACGTGGTTCTGCCCGAAGGACCAGACAGGCACCTACCCGCCGCAGTAGGCTGTGCGGCGTGACGACGTTCAAGCTCCCGCTCTACGGGGCCGACACCGAACGCGGCGACCTCGCTCCCTGAGCCGCGCGCGCTCCTCCCGTCACCTTCGCCGAACACTCCAGGGAGCTTTGCCATGCCCGGAATCCTGACCGGGCAGGCGCTGCGCGCGTTCGCGCACGCCCTGCCCAAGGTCGAACTGCACGTCCACCTCGTCGGCTCGGCGAGCCTGCCGACCGTGCTCGCACTGGCCCGGCGCCGCCCGTCCGCCGGTGTCCCCACCGACGAGCGCGCGCTCGCCGAGTTCTTCACCTTCCGCGACTTCGCCCACTTCCTCACCGTGTACCTCGCGGTCACCTCGCTGGTGCGCGACCGCCACGACATCCACACCCTCGTCACGGGGTTGGCGGCGGATCTCGCCGCACACAACTGCCGCTACGCCGAAGTCACCGTGACGCCGTACAACCACCTGCTCGACGGCATGTCCGGCGACGACCTGCTGACCGGCCTGGAAACCGGCCGGGCCCGCGCCGCCGAACTGGGCGTGGAACTGGCCTGGTGCTTCGACATCCCGGGCGAAAAGGGCGTCCGGGCCGGGCAGGAGACGCTGGTGTTCGCGCTCCGCGAACGCCCCGAGGGCCTGGTGTCGTTCGGGCTCGGCGGCCCCGAACTCGGCGTCGGGCGCGCGCAGTTCGAGCCGTTTTTCATCCGGGCGCGCGAAGCCGGGCTGCACAGCGTCCCGCACGCCGGGGAGACCACCGGGCCGGCCACCATCTGGTCCGCGCTGCACGACCTCGGCGCCGAGCGGATCGGCCACGGCACCAGCTGCGCGGCCGACCCGGCGCTGCTGGAACACCTTGCGGCGCACCGGATCCCGCTGGAGGTGTGCCCGACGTCGAACGTGCGCACCGGGCAGGTCCCGGACATCGCCGCGCACCCGGTGCGGCGCATGCTGGACCACGGTGTCGTGGTGACGCTCAACACCGACGACCCGCCGATGTTCGGCGCCACGCTCACCGGCGAGTACGTCGCCGTGGCCGAGGCGCTGGGGCTCACCGCGGCCGAACTGGCCCGGCTCGCGGAGAACGCCGTCGACGCGTCCTTCCTCGGCGAGCAGCGGAAAGCCGTCCTGCGGGGCGAGATCACACAAATGACGTTGCACGACACCGCGGACTTCACCTAGCGTGGCAGTACACGAGAAAGGAGGTGGTCCTAAGTTGTATTCCAACAGGACTCGTGAGGTGGCTGTCCGCTAGCGGATGGCACGTGGAGGACTTTGAGCAGCGATACAACCGAGCCACCTTCGGCTCATCGCCTGCTTCACGTGGTGCCTGATAGCGAATACCAGGCAGTCACCGTGCCCCCGGGGTTTCCGAGCACCAGTCCGGCTCGGGCTCAGACGTTTGACGGCGTCTGAGAGCCACCCCGGGGGTCCCTTCATTCTGCTCATCTGTGCAGGTCATGCCACCCGGCGTGGCAGGACGACCGCCCGGCGATCAGGGTTTCGGTGTTCTGTCCCCCAGACGGCTGAAGCTCGCTAGCCTGGACGCATGCTCCGGCCCGACTACCCGATCACCACGGCTCGGCTGCTCCTGCGCCCGTTCACGCCCGGGGACCTCGACGCGCTGAACTCCTTCCAGTCCCGCGCCGACGTCGCCCGGTACCTCTACTGGGGCCCGCGCAGCCGCGCCGAGTCGGCCGCGGCGCTCGCGAAACGCGTCCACAGCTCGACGTTGACGAAGGAAGGGCAGTTCCTGGCCGTGGCGGTCGAACTGGCCGCGACCGGACAGCTGATCGGCGACCTGAACCTCGAGTGGCTGAGCAGCGAACACCGCCAGGGCGAAATCGGGTTCGTCTTCCACCCGGACCACCACGGCAAGGGCCTGGCCGCCGAGGCGACCACCGAACTGCTGCGGCTGGGCTTCGAAGACCTGGGGCTGCACCGCATCATCGGCCGCTGCGACGGCCGGAACACCGCGTCCGCCGCGCTGATGGAACGCCTCGGCATGCGCCGGGAGGCGCACCTCAGGGAAAACGAGATCGTCAAGGGCGAGTGGACCGACGAGCTGATCTACGCGATGCTCGAGGACGAGTGGAAGGACCGCGATTAGTGTCGGCCTTCACGCGAGAGTGACGCTCGGGTCGCGGCTCCCGGCCGATTTGGCAGCATAGGGGCGTGTTCTTCGACAAGATCGTCCGCCCGGCGCTGTACCGGCTGTCCTACCACGATCCCGAGCTGGTGCACGAGCGCACGATCGGCGTACTGGCCCGGCTCGGCAAGTTCGCGCCCGGCGGCGTCCTGCGCGTCGACGACCCCGTGACCGTGCTGGGCCTGCGGTTCCCCAACCGCGTCGGCCTGGCCGCCGGGATGGACAAGAACGGCCGCGCGCTGCCGGCGTGGGCCGCGCTGGGCTTCGGGTTCGTCGAGGTCGGCACGGTGACGCGGCTGGCGCAGCCGGGCAACCCGAAGCCGCGGCTGTTCACCCTGCCCACCAGTGACGCGATCATCAACCGCATGGGCTTCAACAACGACGGCGCGGAAGCCCTCGCCGC
Source organism: Amycolatopsis sp. NPDC004169 (assembly GCF_040610315.1). Classification (NCBI taxonomy): domain Bacteria; kingdom Bacillati; phylum Actinomycetota; class Actinomycetes; order Pseudonocardiales; family Pseudonocardiaceae; genus Amycolatopsis; species Amycolatopsis sp. NPDC004169. Next base: position 19,262 of record NZ_JBEXMD010000009.1, on the reverse strand, counting down.
CAAGCTCGCCCGCGACGGCAAACCGGGTGTGCCGCTGGGGATCAGCATCGGCAAGTCGAAGGTCACGCCGCTCGAGGACGCCGTGGAGGACTACCGGTTCTCGCTGCGCGCGCTGCACCCGTACGCGGACTACTTCGCGATCAACGTCAGCTCGCCGAACACACCAGGGCTGCGGCAGCTGCAGGACCGCACCGCGCTCGCCGAGCTGCTCGGCGAGCTGCGCACGACGTCGGCCGAGCTGGCCGGCACCGGCAGCCCGACGCCGGTGCTGGTGAAGGTCGCGCCCGACCTGACCGACGACGCCCTGGCCGAGCTGCTGGAAGTCGCACTCGAGCACGGCGTCGCCGGGATCATCGCCACGAACACGACCCTGTCCCGCGAGGGGGTCGCGCCCGCGGAGAGCGGCCTGGCCGGACAGGCGGGAGGACTGTCCGGCCGGCCGCTGACCACCCGCGCGGCCGAGGTCGTGCGGTTCGTGCACGACCACACCGGCGGGAGCCTGCCGATCATCGGCGTCGGCGGGATCACGAGCCCGGACGACGCCGTCCGGCTCGTCGACGCCGGCGCGTCGCTCGTGCAGCTCTACACGGGCTTCGCGCTGCACGGGCCGGGTCTGGTGCGCCGCGTCAGCCGGCGTCTCGCAGCCCGGCGGTAGACGCGAAGCGGACGTACCCGCGCCAGGACTCGTAGCGGTCCAGACCGGGTCCTTCCGCCGCCAGGCACCGGACGGCCAAGGGCGCGGTGCCGTCGTCGAGCACGACGCGGTCGAGCACGAACGGCTCCTTCAGCGTGGCGGCGAACCGTTCGAACGCGGCCGGGGACAGCCGCCAGCGTTCGCCGTCGAGGACCGTGGCGCCTTCGACGACACCCGGCTGCGGTGGCGCGGTGTCCAGGAGCACCATCCGGTAGCCCTCGGTGGTCCGGACCGGTCCGCTGAACCGGGCGCCGAGGGCGGTGAGGTCGGCGTTGAGCGGCTGGCCGCGCAGGTGGGCACCGAACACGACGACGTCCTCGCCCGGCTCCGGGTAGGGCGCCATCGGCTCGTCCGTGCAGACGGTCGCCAGGTCGAGGGCGATCTGGTCTTCGAACGCCCGCGTCAGGAAGGTGACGCCGAACGGGCGGCGGTCGCCCGGCAGCACCGGGACGGTCACCGTGGCCACGTCGAGGAGGTTCGCGAAGGCCGTGCACGAGGCCAGGCGGTGGCCGACGCCGGCCGGGTCGGCCAGCGCTTCGGCGATCCCCGGCTGCTCCGGGACGGTCGGGACGATCAGGGCGTCGAAGCCGTCGAACCCCTGCTCGGCGACCGGGACCGGGGTGAGCACGGCGCCGGCCGCGGTCAGCCGGGCGACGACGGCCTTGAGCGCGAGGCCCGCCGCTTCGCCGAGGGGCAGGTCGGCGGGGTAGGCGATCCGCGGGTGCTCGCCGGCGCCGAGGCGGACGTCGGCGGGCCATGACCGCTCGCCCCCGGTCATCAGGGTGAGCGCGCGGTGGGCCGCGACCAGGCCGTTCGCGTACACGGAGACATTGTCGGCGGCGGGCAGCAGGCCACGCGTCGGCTTCACCGCGGCGACGGCGTTCAGCGCCGCCGGGACCGCGCCGCCGGTGCTCAGCGCCAAGTCGACGACGCCGAGCGCGACGGCGACCGCGGCACCGTTGCCGCCGGCCTTGGTGCGGTCCCAGGCGCCGGAAAGCATGGCGGCGCCGGTCTTGCCGAGCACGACAGCGCCGGCCGACGTGAGCCGGGCGACGACGGGAGCGCTCGTTTCCGGGACGCTGCGGCCGGAGGGCTGCTTCGCGACGTCGATCAGGTCCTGGACGGCGACGACCGTGCCGGCCAGCGGCAGGTCCTCGCCGGCTTTGACGCGTTCGTCGACGGCCTTGGCGTCGACGAGGACGTCTTCGACCGCGCGGAGGGTGGTCCAGAGTTCGGGGCGGCCGGCCTCGGTGAGGCGTTCGAAGGCCGCGATGACGCGCTGGGAGGCGGTGGGCGGGGTGATCGGCACGGGGTCCGGATCCGGCGGGAGCGTGTTCACGGGGCGTCCTTTCCTCGGCGGTCGAGAAAGTCCACTGTGTACGGTCGGCGCCGGCGATCCTCAGTGCACGGCGGGCCTCCCGGCGAGTGACACCTCTGCATGCATGACAGAAACGTTAGGGCGTGGACGTTTCCGTCGCCATCAGTTTCCGATTACGCGCGGGTTTCGGCACCGGAAGGTGAACAGGGCGCGACGCCGGGGTGAAACGCACGATCACGCACGCCGGGCGACGAACCCCCGCCTCACCCATCCGGCGGCACTCGAACGGCCGAGTTTGAGATCCGAACGGCCCAGCAACCCCCGAATTCGCGTGACGGGAGGGTCGACACGCGTGATCAGGGGGGCGACACGCGTGATCAGGGGGTCGACACGCCGGGCCGGGAGTCGGTTGGCCGTGTCGACCCTTCAATCACGCGTGTCGACTCCGCAATCACGCGTGTCGACCTGCGGATCACGGTCAGGAGAGTTCGCGGAGGGCGAGGGCGAGGCCGGCCAGGCGGTCGGTGGCGTCGGTGAGGGCCTGCTTGGACGTCACCAGGCCGTCGCCGGCCGCGGCGACCGTGTGGCCGGCCGCGGCGACCAGGCCGCGGTAGCCCTCGAGGCCGTCGTCGAGCTGGTCGCGGAGCTTGGCCACCGCTGCGTCCAGGGCCGGCTTCTCGCGGGCCGGCGCGGAGTCGCGGCCGCGCTCGATCGCCTGGATGCGGGCGGCCAGGCCGCGCAACGCGGCCGCCGCTTCGGTGGCCGTCTGGCGGGCGTCGGCGACCGAGACCTCCGAGACCGGGGGCGCGCCCAGCGAGGACGGCACCGAGAGCTGGCGCAGCAGCTCGCCCAGCGAGGCTTCGCACTCGGCGAGGCGCTCCATCGGCTCGCGGGCCGCCGAGCGGGCGGGCGGCAGCGGCGGCGGGCCGGCCGGGGCCGCCGGGATCGGGGTGCGCTTGAGGTCACGCAGCTTCAGCCCGGACCGGACGCTGAAGGTGCCGAAGATGACGACCCCGGCGAACGCGGTGATCGCCTGCGGCATCATCGCGGCGTGGGTCGGGCTGATCCAGCCCAGCGCGGCCGCCACGGTGACGACGCCGCACAGGATCGTCAGGATGATCCACAGCGTCAGCGCCTTCGACGTCCGGCGCTTGCGGCGTTCGAGCTTCGCGGCCGGGTGGTTCCAGCGATCCCACTTGGCGCGCGCCTCGGCGAACGCGGGGACCTGGCTGGCCATGGACGACAGCGAGGCCGTCATGTCGGGCCGCCGGACCGGCGGCCGTTGCAGCGGGTTCGGGCGCTGCGGTGCAGGCTTCCCGCCGGCCTGGTCGGCCGGCGGGAAGTACTTCTGCACCTTCTGGAGCTTCTCCTGGGCGCGCACCGCGTAGTCGGGCAGCTTCTCGATGTGCTTCTCCAGCTTCGCGCTCAGCTCGCTGAAGTCACGGCGTCTGCCGCCCTGCTGCGCCATGGTGCTCGCCCCCTTCGGCGTCGTCAGGCCGGGTTCTTGCCCTGCTCGGCCTGCACGCGCGCCTGGATCTCACGCTGGATGTCGGACTGGCTGGTCGACGCCGGGGCCGTCTTGCCACCGTCGGTGACCTGGGCGACCGAGTCGCCGTGCATCGACGCGCGGATCTGCTGCAGCCGCGACTGGCCGGCCAGCTGCGTGGTGGAGGCCTGGACCTCCATCATGCGGCCCTGGACCGAGTTCTGGGCGAGCTCGGCCTGGCCCAGCGCCGTGGTGTAGCGCTTTTCGATCTTGTCGCGGACCTCTTCCAGCGAAGGCGTGTTGCCCGGCGCGGCCAGCTGGCTCATCTGGTTCAGCGAAGCGGAGACCTGCTCCTGCATCTTCGCCTGCTCCAGCTGCGAGAGCAGCTTGGTGCGCTCGGCCAGCTTCTGCTGCAGCATCTGCGAGTTGCGCTCGACGGCCTGCTTCGCCTGCGCCGCGGCCTGCAGCGACTGGTCGTGCAGCGTCTTGAGGTCCTCGATGCTCTGCTCGGCCGTGACGAGCTGCGTCGCGAAGCTCTCCGCGGCGTTCTCGAACTCGGTCGCCTTCTGCTCGTCGCCCTTGGCGCGCGCCTCGTCCGCGAGGACCAGCGCCTGCCGGGTCGAGGCCTGCAGCTTCTCGACCTCGCCGAGCTGCCGGTTGAGCTTCATCTCCAGCTGCCGCTGGTTGCCGATCACGGAGGCGGCCTGCTGCGTCAGCGCCTGGTGGTTGCGCTGCGCCTCCTCGATGGCCTGCTGGATCTGTACCTTCGGGTCGGCGTGCTCGTCGATCTTCGACGAGAACGCCGCCATCATGTACTTCCAGAACTTCACGAACGGGTTGGCCATCTCCTCCGCCTGCCTTCTTGCGTCCCACGGGCCTAGGTACTCGGGGTGTGGGGCGTCGCTCCCCTGCTGACAGTTCAACGCACCAACCCCGGCGTCGGGTTCCATCGTGTCAGGTCGGCCACGTCCGTTCCAGGCGACCCGGCCGAATTCAGGGATCCCCCCGATCACTACCCGTAGACAACGCGGACGGCCCCGGGCGGGTTGCCCGGGGCCGGCGACGGAAATCGAGGGTGGCGCGGGGACGCCGACGGCCCCGGGCTCGGTGCCCGGGGCCGTCGGCGCAATGCTCGCTTACGCAGCGATGGTCGAGGCCAGCTTGGGCTGGCCGATCGTCGTCCGCAACGTCGTGTTCATCCGCGGCGCCGGGGAAACCCGCAGGTCGGCGAGGTCGTTCCCGATCAGCTCGGACATCAGGCGGCCGCCTTCGATGCCCGCTGCCGACGCCTCGGCGCCCCGCTTCTCCCGGGGCGCGCCTTCCACGATCCGCTCGTCGACCGGTGGGACCTCGACGTTGTCGAGGGCCGAAACGTCCGCCGCCACGTTGTGCAGCAGCTCGCCGAGCGGAAGGTCCAGGGCCTGGCAGATGGACGCCAGCAGCTCGCTCGACGCCTCCTTCTGGCCCCGCTCCACCTCCGAGAGGTAGCCGAGGCTGACCCTGGCGGCGCGGGAGATGTCGCGCAGCGTACGACGCTGGTTGGTGCGGGCATGACGGAGCCGATCACCGATCGCCTCACGCAACAGCACGGTCATCACGCGCCTCCCTTCCGAACAAGTACCCCCTACGTTACCCAGAGCGGCGCCCCGGGCGCAGGAGTTGGTGTGCACGTACGCCAAGGGCGAACGCGTGTTTCACGCCAAATGTTCCCCGAGCAGCGCAAACGCGGCCAAGACCGACTCGGTCCTGATCAAGTCGCGATCGCCGCTCAAGGCCAGGCTACGCACTGTACGCGTTCCCGGCCCGGCGAGCCCGACGTGCACGGTGCCCGGCGGGACGCCGTCCTGGGCCGACGGCCCGGCCACGCCGGTGAGCCCGAGTCCCCACGTGGCGCCGCACCGGTCGCGGGCCCCCTCGGCCAGCTGGGCCGCCACCTCGGGGTGGACCGCCCCGTGCTCGGCCAGCAGCTCCGCGGAGACGCCGGCCAGCGCCGCCTTCAGCTCGGTGGCGTAGACCACCAGTCCCCCGCGCAGCACCGCGCTCGCCCCCGGCACCCGCGCCAGGGTGGCGCAGACCAGGCCCGCGGTCAGCGACTCGGCCGCCGCCACCGTCTCGCCCCGCGCGGTCAGGGCCGCGACCAGGGCCGTTTCGTCCACGCTCAGCTCCCGGTGACCCGGCGCCCGGCCGCGCGCAGCCGCACCGCCCGCACCAGGTAGTCGACGCCGGTCACCACGGTCAGCACCAGCGCCAGCCCCATCAGCGCCCACCGCACCGGGTCGGCACCGGACGGCAGCGGCAGCAGGTACGCCACGATCGCGGCGATCTGCGCCATCGTCTTCGCCTTCCCGCCGCGGCTGGCCGGGATCACACCGTGCCGGATCACCCAGAACCGCAGCAGCGTCACGCCGATCTCGCGCACCGCGATGACGATCGTGACCCACCAGCCCAGCTCGCCCAGCACGCTCAGCCCGACCAGCGCCGCGCCGGTCAGCGCCTTGTCCGCGATCGGGTCGGCGATCTTGCCGAAGTCGGTGATCAGGCCGAACTTGCGGGCCACCCAGCCGTCGAGCTGGTCGGTGGCCGACGCGACGGCGAACAGGCCGGTCGCGATCGCCCGCCAGGTCGTGTCGTGGCCGTCGCCGACGAACAACGCGATCACGAACAGCGGCACCAGGACCAGGCGCGAGAGCGTCAGCAGGTTCGCGACGTTGAGCGTCGGGACCGGGGTCGGCTCCGGGACCTGCGCGGGGACGTCGTGGGCGAGGCCCTCGTCGGCGGCGTCGCTGGGGAGCGCACTCACCGGTCGGCGTCCGGTGCCGCGCGGACGATCAGGTCCACGCCGGCGGAGTCGACGACCTCGCAGCGGAGGAAGTCGCCGACCTGCACCTTCTCCGGCGCGTCGAGGATGACGCACTCGCCGTCGACCTCCGGCGCCTGGTGGGCGGCGCGGCCGGTCAGCTCGCCGTCGTCGTCCAGCTCGACCAGGACGTCGACGAAGGTGCCGATCCGGTCCTCGGCGCGCTGCGCGGTCAGCTCCTCGACCAGCGCGGAGATCCGTGTGACGCGCTTCGCGACCTCTTCGGCGTCGAGCTTGCCGTCGAAGCCCTCGGCCTCGGTGCCGTCCTCGTCGGAGTAGCCGAAGACGCCGACCGCGTCGAGGCGCGCGCCGGTCAGGAAGCGTTCCAGCTCGCTCAGGTCGTGCTCGGTCTCGCCGGGGAACCCGACGATCACGTTGGTGCGGATGCCGGCCTCGGGCGCGTACTCGCGGATCTGCTCGCACAGCGCCAGGAACGAGTCGGTCGAGCCGAACCGCCGCATCCGGCGCAGCACCTGCTCGCTCGAGTGCTGGAAGGACAGGTCGAAGTACTCGGCGACGCCCGGCGTGGTCGCGATGGCCTTGACCAGCTGCGGGCGCGTCTCGGCCGGCTGCAGGTAGGAGACGCGGACGCGCTCGATGCCGTCGATCTCCGCCAGCCGCGGCAGCAGCCGCTCCAGCGCGGTGGCGCCGTCGCGGCCGAAGTCCTTGCCGTAGGACGTCGAGTTCTCGCTGACCAGGAACAGCTCCTTGACGCCGTTTTCGGCCAGCCACATCGCTTCGGCGACGATCTCGTCCGGCTGCCGCGAGACGAAGGAACCGCGGAACGACGGGATCGCGCAGAACGAGCAGCGCCGGTCGCAGCCGGAGGCGATCTTCAGCGCGGCCACCGGCGAGTCGTCCAGGCGCGTGCGCAGCACCCGCGGGCCCCAGCCGTGCTGGGCGTGCCCCGGCACCTCGACCGCGTCCGCGGCGGCGGGCCGCTCGACCGGGCTGATCGGCAGCAGCTTGCGGCGGTCGCCCGGGGTGTGCGAGGCGATCTTGCGGCCGGCGACGACGTCGTCGAGCCGGGCCGAGAGGTCGGCGTAGTGGTCGAAGCCCAGCACCGCGTCGGCCTCGGGGAGGCTGTCGGCGAGCTCGTGGCCGTACCGCTCGGCCATGCAGCCGACGGCGACGACCTTCTTGCCCGTGTCGGACGCGGCGAGCAGCGTGTCGACGGAGTCCTTTTTGGCCGACTCGACGAAGCCGCAGGTGTTGACCACGACGACGTCGGAGTCCTCCGGGTCGGCCGCCAGCTCCCAGCCGCCGGCCGCGAGCCGGCCCGCGAGCTCCTCCGAGTCGACCTCGTTGCGGGCGCAGCCCAGGGTCAGCAGGGAGACGCGTCGGGTGGCAGCTGGGTCCGCGGCAGGGGAAGGCACGACGTTCAGGGTAGCCGCCGGTCCCGGGCGGCCCGACGACGGCGTAGCCCGGTCGTGTCCCCGCGCCCGGCAAGCGATGTGGCAGGCTTGACGATCGTGCTGTCCGACTCGCCCCGCCCGGCCGTCCGCCGCGCCCGCATCGCCGACGTCCGCAAGATCAAGGCCCTGGTCGACTCGGACGCGGGCCGCGTCCTGCTGGAGAAGGACCTGGTCACGCTGTACGAAGACGTCCAGGAGTTCTGGGTCGCCGAGGTGGGTGACGAGGTGGTCGGCGCGGCCGCGCTGCACGTGCTCTGGGAGGACATCGCCGAGCTGCGCACGGTCGTGGTCGACAAGGCCGTCCGCGGCCAGGGGGTCGGCCGGGTGCTGGTCGCCCGGCTGGTCGACGAGGCACGTGAGCTGGGCCTCAAGCGCCTGTTCGTGCTGACCTTCGAAACGGGGTTCTTCGCCGGGCACGGGTTCGTGGAGATCGACGGCACGCCGGTGTCGCACGAGGTCTACGAGGAGATGCGGCGCTCGCACGACACCGGCGTCGCGGAATTCCTGGACCTGCCCTACGTCAAGCCGAACACCTTGGGAAATTCCCGCATGCTGCTCGAATTGTGAGTGAAAACCTCCTTTCGGGCGGTGACGTGCGCCACTGCCCTGCTCGAAGCTGATCGGGCACTTGTCCCCGATCGGCAAGGAAACCGATGCGCACGACACTGCGGAACCTGGGGGCCACCGTGACGGTGGCCGTTTCTGTCGGCGCGGGCGCCCTGCTGGGCACCGGCACCGCGGCCGCCGTCGACATCCCGGCGGTCACCGACCAGTACCTCTTCAGCACCTCGCTCTCGAACTTCGAGACGATCCGGAACTCCGCGCCCTACAACGGCCAGCTCGACTGGTCGTCCGACGGCTGCTCGTGGGCCCCGGACAACCCGTTCGGCTGGAAGTTCCTGCCCGGCTGCCACCGGCACGACTTCGGCTACCGCAACTACAAGAAGCAGGGCCGCTTCACCGAGGCGAACCGGCTGAAGATCGACGACAACCTGTACACGGACCTGAAGAGCGTGTGCGGGTCGAACATCGCCTGCAAGGGCGCGGCCTGGACGTACTACGAGGCGGTGCGCAAGTTCGGCGGCTGAGGTCGGCGCCCGGGTCGCACACGCGGCCCGGGCAATGGCCGAAGATCACTCCCGAGCGGCCAGGACGACGGGCGACCCGAGCAACTGATCCGATGGACATGCGCCCGGCCTCAGCGGCACCTGAGAGCAGCTGATCGAGTGCATATGTCTTCGTGGTGCGAGTCCCGGCCGCGACTCGACGCGGCGTTCTACGGCGGCATCTTCCCTGCGGTGTGGAACTTCCAGCTGGCGCTGCGCTCGCGCGGGCTGGGGTCGACGCTGACGACCTACCACCTGGCCCGCGAGGCGGAGGCGGCGGAGATCCTCGGCATCCCGGAGGGCCACACGCAGGCCGGGCTGCTGCCGGTGGCGTACACGACGGTGCCGGACTTCAAGCCCGCGCCGCGCACCCCGCTGTCCGAAGTGGCCTACCTCGACCACTGGGGCACGCCGCTCAGCTGATCCGGACCGTGGCTTCCCCGCCGTCCTCGCTCACCGAGACCAGCTCGATCCGGCTGGCGGCGAACGACGTCGCCTGCGGGCCGGTCCGGATGCCGCTGTGGAGCTCGGCCGTGGTGCTTTCCCCGCGGCCGGGCTCCTTCAGCAGGAACGCCAGGGTCGCCTCCCCCTGCCAGATGCAGGTCATCCCGGGCCGGCACCGCGAGTCGGCGACCACCCGCGTGAAGCGCACGGTGAGGTCCTTCCCCGCCACGGCGGCCTCCTGCCCCAGCCGCAGCGTGACCTCCTGCCCGGCGGCGGCGCTGACGGCCGGCCCGGCGACCGGCTGCCCGGCGGCGACCGAGCTCCCGGCACCCACCGTGACGACGGCGAAGGCGAACAGTCCGGCTACGAATCGCTGAAGGTCCACGCACCCAGGACGGAACGGAGCCGGGCCGGGTTGCACGGCTACTCGTCGTCGCCGGCGTCCGCGTCCACCGGGCCGCCGCCGCGGATCATGAACAGGACCGACTCCAGTTCCTCCGGCTTGATCAGCACGTCCCGGGCCTTCGAGCCCTCCGACGGGCCCACCACCCCGCGGCTCTCCAGCAGGTCCATCAGCCGCCCCGCCTTGGCGAAGCCGACCCGGAGCTTGCGCTGCAGCATCGACGTTGAACCGAACTGGGACGTCACGATCAGCTCGGCCGCCTGCAGCAGGACGTCGAGGTCGTCGCCGATGTCCGGGTCGATCTCCTTCTTCTCGCCCGCCTTGGCCGCGGTGACGCCGTCCTGGTAGTCCGGCTGCGCCTGCTCCTTGGCGTAATTGACGACCGCGGCGATTTCCTCGTCCCCGACGAACGCGCCCTGGATGCGGACCGGCTTCCCGGCGCCCATCGGCAGGTAGAGCGCGTCGCCCATGCCGATCAGCTTCTCCGCGCCCGGCTGGTCCAGGATGACCCGCGAGTCGGTCAGCGACGACGTCGCGAAGGCCAGCCGCGAGGGCACGTTGGTCTTGATCAGGCCGGTGACGACGTCGACCGACGGCCGCTGCGTCGCCAGGACCAGGTGGATACCGGCCGCACGCGCCTTCTGGGTGATCCGGACGATCGCGTCCTCGACGTCGCGCGGGGCGGTCATCATCAGGTCGGCGAGCTCGTCGACGATCGCCATGATGTACGGGTACGGGCGGTACTCGCGCTCGGACCCCGGCGGCGCGGTGATCTCGCCCGAGCGCACCTTCTTGTTGTAGTCGTCGATGTGCCGGACCTTGTTGACCTGCATGTCCTGGTAGCGCTGCTCCATCTCCTCCACGAGCCAGGCCAGTGCGGCGGCGGCCTTCTTCGGCTGGGTGATGATGGGCGTGATCAGGTGCGGGATGCCCTCGTAGGGCGTCAGCTCGACCATCTTCGGGTCGATCAGGATCATCCGGCACTCGTCCGGCGTCGAGCGCGCGAGCAGCGACACCAGCATCGAGTTGACGAAGCTCGACTTACCGGAACCGGTGGAACCGGCGACCAGCAGGTGGGGCATCTTCGTCAGGTTCGCGGTGACGAAGTGGCCCTCGATGTCCTTGCCGAGGCCGATCACCATCGGGTGGTTGTCCTTGACCGTGGACGGCGCCCGCAGGACGTCGCCGAGGCGAACCATCTCGCGGTCGGAGTTCGGCACCTCGATGCCGACCGCGGACTTGCCGGGGATCGGCGCCAGCAGGCGGACGTTGTCGGTGGCCACCGCGTAGGCGATGTTCTTGGTCAGCGCGGTGATCTTCTCGACCTTCACCCCCGGGCCGAGCTCGACCTCGTAGCGGGTGACCGTCGGGCCGCGAGTGAAGCCGGTGACCTGCGCGTCGACGTTGAACTGCTCCAGCACGCCGGTGATCGCCTCGATCATGGCGTCGTTGGCCTTGCTGCGGGACTTCGGCGCGTCGCCGAGCTTCAGCAGGTCGGGCGGTGGGAGCTGGTAGTCGCCTTCGACCGTCCGGGTGACCGCGAGCGGCGGTTCGACCGGCTTCTTCGGCTTCTTCTCGACGACCTCCGGCACCGGCTTGGGCTTGGGCGGCTTGATCGGCGTCGGCGCCTCGGCCAGCATCGCGTCGATGTCCAGCTGCTCGGGCTCGGCGTCGCTGGACTGGCGGCGCCGGGACGGCTTGCGCAGCCGCGCGGCCTTGGGGTCGGCGTCGGTGACCTTCTCTTCGTCGGTGGCGAAGCCCGAGCGCTGCGCCTCGGCTTCGGCGATCTCGTCCTCGTCGAGGCCCCAGTTCCGCAGCCGGTGCGGGATCTGGCGGACCGGCGTGCCGGTGAACACGAGCACCCCGAAGAACAGGGCGAGGATCAGCAGCGGCACGGCGACCCAGGTCGTGACACCCATGGTGAGCAGGCCGCCGGAGAACGCGCCGACGATGCCGCCGGCATACATCCGGCCGTCGTTGGTCTCGGGCAGCGCGGTGAAGATGTGCAGCATCCCGAGCACGGACAGGACGACCATGATCGTGCCGACGACCATCCGCGGCCGCGTCTCCGGGTGCGGCTCGGACCGCATCAGCGCGACGGCGACCACGACCAGCACCAGCGGCAGGGTGACGGCCCCGGCGCCGAGGACGGTCCGGGTGGCGATCTCCACCCCGGTGCCGATCGGCCCGGCCGCCCGCCACCAGACGCCGACGGCCGCGACGATGCCCAGGCCGATCAGGCCCAGCGCCAGGCCGTCGCGGCGGTGTTCCGGTTCGAGCTCGCGGGTGCGGCCGACCGTCCTGGCCAGCGTGCCGAGGCCCTTGGCCAGCAGGTTCCAGGTCCCCCGGACGCCCTTGCCGAAGATCCCGGGCGTCTTGCGGCGGGCGCGTGGCGGGGGTTTGCGAGCGGACGTACGGGGCTTCGCAGGTGTACGCGGCTTACGCGCCGCTGCCCCCTTCGCGCCGCTTCCCGTGCTTCTCTTCCTCGTCGCCGACCCAGCCATGCCTTTTACGGTAACCGGCCGTGGCGGTTCGTCCCACGCGCCACTCTCGGCCCAGGGTGAACTTCTGCCTCACACCGCGGGTTGAGCGGCCATCCGGGTGAACCGATCCGGCCAGTGCGCAAACGGGTGAAATCGGCGTCTGCCATGCTCTGCCCCATGGTCGCGCTGAACTCCGACAACACCGCTCGCCGGGCGCCCGCCATCTGGCGGACCATGCTCAACATCGACCGCGGGCTGGTGAACCTCGTCGGGCGGCTCACGGTGACCGGCCGGGTGCCCGCGCAGCTGCGGGGCAGGCCGCTGCTGATGGCCGCGAACCACATCGGGGTGTTCGACGCCTTCGTGCTGATGGCCGCGTGCAAGCGGATCGGCATCAACCCGCGGTTCATGCTGGCCGGCGGCATCCTCGACGCGCCGGTGATCGGGCCGGCGCTGCGGGTCAGCGGGCACCTGCGGGTCGACCGCAAGCACGCCGGCACCGCCGTCGGGCAGTTCGCCGAGGCCGTCGAGGCGATGAAGACCACCCGCGAGCCGATCATCGTCTACCCGGAGGGCCGGATCAGCCACGACCCCGGCCTGTGGCCGGAGCGCGGCAAGACCGGCGCGGCGCGGCTGGCCCTGGCGGCGGGCGTGCCGGTGATCCCGATCAGCCAGTGGGGCGCGCACGAGGCCGTCTACTGGGGTACCGAGACCGTCAACGGCCCGGCCGACCTGGTCCCGCTGGCGCGCTCCGGGCTCAGTGCGCCGCTGCGCCGGCCGAAGTTCCGGGTGCACTTCGGCGACCCCGTCGACCTGTCGGACATCGACACGCAGCGGCCGGGCGCCGGCGTGCGCGCGCACGCGAAGATCATGCAGGCGATCACCGACGGCCTCGTCCCGCTGCGCCGCGACGAGCTGGACCGGCCCCGGTTCCACGACCCGACGCGGCCCACCGACACGGTCAGCCCCTGGAAGCCGCAGTCCGGATCGTGAGACGCGCGGCCGCGCACCCCTAGAGTCGGCGGACGTGAGCACACGGATACTCGTCGTCTACTACAGCTCGACCGGGAACACCGCCGCCCTCGCCGAGTCCCTCGCCGCGGGCGCGGGCGAGACCGGGGCCGACGTGCGGGTGCGGACGGTGCCGGAGACCGTGCCCGCCGAGGCGATCGCGCGGAACCCGCGCTGGCAGGCCTGGGTCGACGCCGGCCCGCACCACGAGCTCGCCACCCTCGACGACCTCGAGTGGGCCGACGGGCTCGCCGTCGGCAGCCCGACCCGGTTCGGCGGCCCGGCCGCCCAGCTCAAGTCCTTTTTGGACAGCACGGGTGGCCTGTGGGCGCAGGGAAAGCTGGCGGACAAGGTCGCCACGTCGTTCACGACGGCGTCCACAGCCCACGGCGGCCTGGAATCGACGTTGCTGGCGATCAACAACGTCTTCTACCACTGGGGCGCGATCGTCGTCCCGCTCGGCTACACGGACCCGCACCTGAAGGAGTCCGGAAACCCGTACGGCGGTTCGTTCGTGTCCCGCAAGTCCGCGGCACCGGACGACATCGCCCTCGACGCCCTGCGCCTGCAGGGACGGCGGCTGGCCACGATCACCACGCACGTCGCGACCGGGCTGAAGCAGGCGGAGTGAAGGTCCGGGCGCTCCAGCCCGGCCCCCGGATCAGCGCCGGTCGGCGAGTTCGCCATCGGCCGGACCACCCCCGGTCTGCGGCGCCCCGCGCGGCTTCACCACCACCTGCGGCGCGGGCTTCGGCTTCGGCTTGGTGGGCTTCGGCGCCGGCTTGGTGGGCGTCGGCGTGCCGGTGGCCCCCACGGTGAACTGCCGCCACCAACTGCCGGTGCCGCCCTCGAGGCAGGACATGGTGGCGTACCACACGCCCGGCTGCACTCCGCTGAACGTGATGGAGTGCTTGTTCCCGTTCTGAACCATGATCCCCTGTTGGCTCGGCCGCTGACCACGGTAGAAGTCGTAAGCCGCCAAGGCCCTGACGTCGGCGGTGGCACACGTACCCGTGATGGTCACCGCATTCCCTTTCACGGTGACCTTCATCGACGTCGGATTGCCCGGGTACGCCTCATCGGCCGAAGCCACGGCAGACGACAGCAGCACGCAACCGGCAGCCACACCCGCGGCGGCAATGGATCTTCGCATTTTCCCTCCAATTGATCGCGGGATTTTCGGGGCACCGGGAACACGCCTGCCGCCGTCGCCGTGGTTGCGGCTCGGACGTAACGAAACGGACTCGCCTCCGGCGGTCCGGTCAGCCCCGGGCCGCGCGGCGACGCAGGGCCACGGCGCCGCCCGCACCCAGCAGGGCGAGCGCGCCGCCGCCCGCGACGAGCGGTGCGACGCCGCCGGATTCGTCATCGGCCGGGCCACCACCGGTCTGCGGCGCCCCCTGCGGCTTCACCGCAACCTGCGGCGCGGTCTTCACCGGCGGCTTGACGGGCTTCCCGACGGTGAAGTTCCGCACGGCGCCCCCGGAGCCGGGTCCGCCTTCGTGGCAATACATCGAGGCCACGTAGTTCCCCCGCCGGACCCCGGTGAACGTGATGGACCGCTTCTTCCCGCTCGCCTTCATGACTCCCCAGCCGATCGGCTCGTGCCCACGAGGCTCCGCGTAACCCCCTTCGGCCGTGGTGCCGGCGGTGTCGCAGACAGCCGAGATGGTCACCACGCTGCCCGACACCGTGACCTTCATCGTCGGGTTTTCCGGCTTTTCCGCGGCCGACGCCGTGATCGGCGACAGCAGCGCGAAACCGGCGGCCACACCGACGGCAGCAAGAACTCTTCGCATTGTTTCCCTCCAGGATTCATCGCATGACGACAGCACGCGAGAATTGCGTGAATCTCTTCCCCGCCGAAAAGAATCGCGGGGTCCCCCGTCTCTTTCGAGACATCCGGAAGACGCCTGCCCCCGTGCCCGGTTCCCGCCCGAACGTAACGAAACGGACTCGGCGTCGACGTGATCGGCATAACCGGGAAAATGGTTTCGGCGGTGACGCCGGGCCACCTACAGTCCCGGTGGTGACCACCGAACTGCCCGTCGTCACGCCGCCCCGGGTTGCCCACCGGGGCCGCGGGACCGCCTATGTCTTGCTCGCCGCTCTGTTCTTCAGCACGTCGGGCACCCTCGGCAAGTCCGCGATGTCCGCCGGGATCACCCCGGAGCAGGTGGCCGCGGCCCGGATCTCGCTGGCCGGGGTCGTGCTGCTCGCCGGGGTGGCGCTGGTGGCGCCGCGGAAGCTGCGGGTGCGGCGGGCCGAGCTGCCGGTCCTGGCCGGGTACGGCCTGCTCGGCGTGGCCGGCGTGCAGCTGCTCTACTTCGTCGCCGCCGGGCGGATCCCGGTCGGGATCGCCATCCTGCTCGAGTTCGTCTCGCCGGTGCTGATCGCGTTGTGGGTGCGGTTCGTGCGGCGGCACCGGCTGCCGCGGGCGGTGTGGGGCGGGATCGCGCTCGCCATGGCCGGGCTCGCGCTGGTCGCGCAGGTCTGGGAAGGCGTCACGCTCGACGGGCTCGGCCTGCTCGCCGGCTTCGGCGCGGCGCTGTGCTCGGCCGGGTACTTCCTGCTCGGCGAACGCGCGGTGGCCGGCATCGACCCGCTGGGCCTGGTCACCTGGGGCATGGTGATCGGCGCGGTGGCGATCGGCTTCGTCGCGCCGCCGTGGACGTGGCCCGCCGGGCTGCTCGGCACGGAGGTCGGGTTCGGCGCCTGGCGCCCGCCGGTGTGGCTGCTGCTGACGCTGCTGGTCCTGGTCGCGACCGTGCTCGCGTACGTGTGCGGCATTTCGTCGCTGCGGCACCTGCCCGCGTCGGTGGCGAGCGTGCTCGGGCTGGTCGAGCCGGTGATCACGACGGTCGCGGCGTGGGTCCTGCTCGGCGAGCAGCTCGCCTGGCCCCAGCTGCTCGGCTCGGCGATCCTGCTGGGCGGCGCGTACGTCGTGCAGCGCAACTCGGAGCTGCTCACGCGGTGACGTTGCGCAAATCCTGCACCGGATAGCCGCCGAGTGGGAAAATCCAGGCTCACCCCGGGGAGGACACGTGGCGACGAAATCCGGGCTGCGGCCCGATCTGCGGCAGCGGCACGTCCGGATGATCGCCCTCGGCGGCATCATCGGCGCGAGCCTGTTCATCGGCAGCGGCGCGGTGATCCACACCGTCGGCCCGGCGGCTGTCCTGTCCTACGCCGTCGGCGGGCTGCTCGTGGTGCTGGTGATGCGGATGCTCGGCGAGATGGCGACCGCGGCGCCGTCACTGGGCTCGTTCATGGAGTACGCGCGCGACGCCCTCGGCGGCTGGGCCGGCTTCACGATCGGCTGGCTGTACTGGTACTTCTGGGTCGGCGTGGTCGCGTTCGAGGCGGTCGCGGGCGCGAAGATCCTGCAGGGCTGGATCCCCGGCGTGCCGCAGTGGGTGTTTTCCCTGGCCCTGATGCTGCTGCTGACGGCGACGAACCTGGCCTCGGCGCGCTCGTTCGGCGAGACGGAGTTCTGGCTGGCGTCGATCAAGGTCGCCACCATCGTCGTGTTCCTGGTGCTGGGCACGCTGTTCGTGCTCGGGCTTTGGCCGGACGCGCACTTCTCGGTGGGCAACATCGGCCTCGACGGCTTCGTCCCGAACGGCCCGTTTTCGGTGGTGCACGGCGTGGTGATCGTGATTTTCTCCTATTTCGGAGCGGAGATCGTGACGATCGCGGCGGCGGAGTCCGACCAGCCGGAGACGGCGGTCCGCAAGGCGACGTCGACGATCGTCTGGCGCGTGATCGTGTTCTACGTGGGTTCGGTGGCCTTGCTGGTGATGATCACGCCCTGGCGCGAAATCCCGAGCGAGACGAGCCCGTTCGCGGCGGCGTTCGGCCGTTTCGGCGTCCCGGCGGCCTCGACGATCGTGTCGGCGGTGGTACTGACGGCGGCGCTGTCGGTGCTGAATTCGGGGCTGTACACGGCATCCCGGATGTTGTTCGCGTTGCGCCGCCACGGCTGGGCCCCGGGCTGGATCGCGGACACGAACGCGCGAGGCGTGCCGTGGAAGGCGATCCTGGCGTCGACGTCGGTCGGGTACGTGGCGGTGGTGATGAGTTACGTGTCCCCGGACAAGATTTTCTACTTCATCATCAATTCGGCGGGCGCGGTGGCTTTGATCGTGTACGCGATCATCTGCGGTTCGCAGATCCGGATGCGGAGGACGCTCGAGGCGTCGGCGCCGGAGAAGCTGAAGCTGCGGATGTGGGGGTACCCGTGGTTGAGCTGGGTGACGCTGGGACTGACGCTGGTGGTGGTGGCGTCGATGCTGTTCGTGGACGCGGACACCCGGGCGCAGTTGTCCTTGAGTCTGGTCAGCTTGGCGGTGATCTTGGGCGTCTACGCGGTCATCCGCCGTCGATCCGCCCGCGCCGCCGGGTGATCGACCGGAAACGCCAGGTGCGCGCTCAGTGATACTGAACTGAAACGCCCGCCGTCCGGCCATCGGAAGATCGTTCCGGATACAGCACGAGGCCGCAACTATGTCGGCCGCCGGGCAGACATCACGTAACAGCCGACTCGCCGCAACGTTGGTAATGGCTACCACCATCCGGCGAGGGGATGAAAATGCGGAAGCCAAAGCCCGAAGAAGCGCGACGGCACGTCAAGTTCGAGAAGGACCCTTTCCGGACACCATTTCAACGGGACCGCGACCGGGTTCTGTATTCGTCCGCGTTCCGGCGGCTGTCCGGAGTCGCCCAGGTTGCTGCGGTGAACGAGCAGCGAGTTCTCCACAACCGCCTCACCCACAGCCTCAAGGTGGCGCAACTCGGCCGCAGGTTGGTTCAGCACCTGAAGCACGACAAATCCGCGGCGGCGCGAGACCTCCGGCACCTCTCCGGCATCCAGGCCGACGTCGTGGAAACGGCCGGGCTCGTCCACGACATCGGGCACCCACCCTTCGGGCACGTCGCCGAACCGGTCCTCGACGCCTGCCTGCGCGAAGCCGGCGGACTCGAAGGATTCGAGGGCAATGCCCAGTCGTTCCGAATCGTCACGAAACTCGCCAGGAGGCGGCTGGAGCATCCCGGGCTGGACCTCACCCGCGCCACGCTCGACGCGATACTTAAATACCCTCGGCCGAGATCGGCGGCGGCCGGCTCACCGTTCACGGCCCGGCCTGGACAGATCGAGGGTACGGCAACAAGTGGGGCGCCTACCTGAGTGAACTGAAAGACTTCCGCTGGGCGCGCAAGGGCGCCACCCGGAACCTCAGATCCGCGAACGCCGTTCTCATGGACTGGGCCGATGACATCACGTACGCGACTCACGACATCGAGGACTACTTCCGTGCCGGGCTGATACCTCTTCACAACCTGGTCGACGACCGGGACCGTATCGCGAAGCACGCTCGCCGCCGGCTCGGCAAACTGCCGGATTTCGATATGACCCGGTTCGAGGTCGAACTGGACAAAGCCATCGGCCGGTTCGATGGGGGCATCAAGTCCTCGTGCTGGGACACCAGTCGCAACCGTGCGGCCATGAACAAGATCACGACCGCCAACCTCACCGAATGCGTGGCCGCCGTTTCCCTCGTGGACGAACCCCCGTACGTCTCGGTGGATCCCCGATGCCAGTACCTTGTCGAGGCACTCAAGGAGCTGACCTGGTTCTACGTCATCGACAGACCTTCGCTGGCGGTGATGCAGGAGGGACAGAAACACATCATCCAGTCGCTTTACGACCGTCTCAGCAGCTGTCTGGCCAGTTCCCCCAAGAGCCCTCGCCTTCCCGTCCACCTCCGTTCGATACACCACGACCTGGGCCAGGACCCGGACTTCATGGCCGCCTGCACCAGGACATCGACGGCCCGGCGGGCACGAGCGGTCGTTGACTACATGTGCCTGCTGACCGAAGCCCAAGCCGTCTATCTGGACGAGCGGCTGGGCGGCCGCTCGCACAGTTCGATGTTCGGGGCCTGGTTCAGCTAGACGAGTAATGCGTAACTCGGTCAGTGGTCGTAGGCGGTCAGTGATCGGGTGATGGGTTGGCCGGTGGCGCGGTTGTGCCAGATGGCGGCG
>NZ_JBEXMD010000008.1:300762-308338 GCF_040610315.1 Amycolatopsis sp. NPDC004169 | reverse complement strand
GCGGCAGGTTGTCAAGGCGGGAAAGCGTGCCTTGACAACCTGCCGCCGGCCGTAGTCACAATCGGGCTTCGGGGTTGCGAACCCGAGAATCTCAGTCGGTTTTGGAAGAAGAAGCCCCATTAGGCTCCTTCTTCTCCGGCTCCACAGGAGCTTCAACCGCCGAATCGTCAGAGGCCTCCTCAGCCGGAGGCTCGTCAAAACTGGCCGGAACCCGCTTCAGGTGCTTGGTCATCGAACGAACCAAAAACGCCACAGCGATGAGGAACAGGATCAGCACCAGGAAGCCGACCGGAGAGGACTTGCCGAAGTCCTCCCCCTGCCCACCGTTGTCGCCGTTGCCCGGCTGCTGCGCCAGCACCAGGGCCGACGCGGTCACCGGAAGGGCCACGCCGGCCGGCAGCGTCAGACTCATGTGTCCACCTTCTCCTCGGCGCCGGTGATGCCGGCGAACAGGTCGTCCTCCGGCAACGTGCTGTCGACCAGCGACTTCACCAGCTCGTACTCCTCGGTCGGCCAGACCTCGCGCTGCATGTCCCGCGGCACGGCGAACCAGCGGCTGGTCGGGTCGATCTGCGTGGCGTGCGCCTTCAGCGCCTCGTCCCGCGCCTCGAAGTATTCACTGCACTCGACGCGGGTGGTCACCCGCTCCATCACATCGCCCCGGTCCGGGTCCCAGTTGGCCAGCCACTCGGTGTACGGCGACTCGAGCCCGGCCTTCTTCAGTGCTTCGTCGAACAGCAGCATCCGGGCCCGCGAGAAGCCGTGCACGTAGTACAGCTTGAGCGGCTGCCACGGCTCGCCGGCGTCCGGAAAGCGCTCCGGGTCGGGTGCCGCGTCCCACGCCGCCATCGACACCTCGTGGGTGCGGATGTGGTCCG
Organism: Amycolatopsis sp. NPDC004169; assembly: GCF_040610315.1. NCBI lineage: Bacteria > Bacillati > Actinomycetota > Actinomycetes > Pseudonocardiales > Pseudonocardiaceae > Amycolatopsis > Amycolatopsis sp. NPDC004169. The sequence goes on along the minus strand of NZ_JBEXMD010000008.1, from coordinate 307,460 downwards.
GGTGCGGGTAGCCGCCGTTCTCGTCGTACGTGGTGATCACGTGCGGGCGGAACTCGCGGATCACGCGCACCAGCGCCTCGGTGGACTCCTCCAGCGGCACGACGGAGAACGACCCCTCGGGCACCGGGGGCAGCGGGTCGCCCTCCGGGAGTCCGGAGTCGACGAAGCCCAGCCAGCGCTGGCTCACACCGAGGATCTTGGCCGCGCGGGCCATCTCCTCCCGGCGGATCTCGGCCATGTTGGCCAGCACCTCCGGCCGGTCCATGGCCGGGTTGAGGATGCTGCCGGCTTCGCCCCCGGTGCACGTGACGACCAGCACCTCGTGCCCCTCGGCGGCGTAGCGGGCCATCGTGGCCGCACCCTTGCTCGACTCGTCGTCCGGGTGCGCGTGCACGGCCATCATGCGCAGGCGCGGGTTGGCGGTTTTCCTCTGCTCGTCGGCGTCCACCATGCTCCGAACGACTCCCCTTCTGCCCTTATTCCGCGACCCACCTGCGGGTCGCCCACCCAGCGGGCGGATACTCGGGACGTACCCGCACCATTGTCCCCACGGGTACGACAAGAACGAGCAGGAGGCCCGGGTTGGCAGGCGGACCGGCGGAAACGGCAGCGCCCGCGCTGCTCGCGGACCGCTACGGCGCCGGACGCGCGAAGACGTCCCGGCGCTGGCGGCGCTGGCTCTTCCTGGCCATCGCCCTGCTGGTCAGCGGCCTGATCGCCTGGGTCGCGTACGTGAACCTCGGTTCGGCGCCGATCGACGCCGAGCGCATCGCGTTCAGCGGAAAACCGGGCAACGCGATGGAAATCACCCTCAACGTCACCCGGGACGACGACAGCAGGCCCGGCGTGTGCGTGGTCCGCGTCCGCGACAAGACCGGCGCCGAGAGCGGCCGCAAGGAGCTCCTCATCCCGGCCGGCGCGAAGTACAACCGGATCAGCACGACGATCAAGAGCATCGGGGAACCGGTTACGGCAGATGTCTTCGGCTGCTCGTACGACATACCACGGTATCTGTCAACCCCATAGCGGCCAACGGGGTGAACCGCGCGCTCAACGCCCGGAGCGCGGGGAAATAACGGGCGTCGACCTCTTGCGCCGTGATAGTCTGACCATTCAGCACGGCCCGCGACGGGCCGTGTTTTTCCTTTATCTCAGCCACGCGGGCACCTACGCCCGCGTGGGCCGGCTTGAACACGCAAGCCTGGCAGGCCCGACGAGGAGATGGTGACCGTGAGCGACACCAAGGTGACCTGGCTCACCCAGGATGCCTACGACCGGCTCAAGCACGAGCTCGACGAAATGATCGAGAATCGGCCGGTCATCGCCGCGCGCATCAACGACAGCCGCGAAGAGGGTGACCTCAAGGAAAACGGAGGTTACCACGCGGCTCGTGAGGAGCAGGGCCAGGCCGAGGCGCGCATCCGGCACCTGCAGGAGCTGCTCCGCTCGGCCAAGGTCGGCGAAGCGCCCGCGAACGACGGCACGGCCGGCCCGGGCAAGGTGCTCACCGTCCGCTACGAGGGCGACGACGAGGACGAGAAGTTCCTCCTGGCCACCCGCGAAGAGGGCGCCGAAGGCGAGCTCGACGTGTACTCCCCGGAGTCGCCGCTGGGCAAGGCCCTGCTCGGCGCCAAGGAAGGCGAGTCGCGCGAGTACGAGCTGCCCAACGGCAAGGTCCAGAAGGTGACGCTCGTCAAGGCGGTTCCGTACACCGACGACAAATAACGCGGATAGCGTGTCCTCCCAGGATCCACATTCTGGGAGGACAGCACCGTGAGCACCGAACCGATGTGCCAGGCCTGCGGCATGCAGTACGCCGCGGCCCGGGAGAACTGCCCGGTCTGCGAAGACGAACGCCAGTACGTCCCGCAGTCCGGGCAGCAGTGGACGAACCTGTCCGCGCTCCGCGAAAGCGGCACCTACACCCCGCGGATCGAAGACCAGGGTCCCGGCATCGTCGGCGTCGGCTCGAACCCCGGTTTCGCGATCGGCCAGCGCGCGCTGCTGGTGCGGGCCCGCTCGGGCAACTTCCTCTGGGACTGCGCCGCCTATCTCGACGACGCGCTGGTCCAGCGGGTCCGCGACCTCGGCGGGATCACCGGCATCGCGATCAGCCACCCGCACTACTACACGACGATGGTCGAGTGGGCGCGCGCGTTCGACGTCCCGGTCTACCTGCACGAAGCCGACCAGCAGTGGATCGGCAGGCCCGACCCGGCGGTGAAGCTGTGGTCCGGCACCACCCTGGACCTCGCCGACGACCTGCGGCTGATCAACCTGGGCGTGCACTTCGACGGCGGCACGGTGCTGCACTGGCCGGACGGCGAAAACGGCCGGGGTGCGCTGCTGTCCGGCGACATCGTGCAGGTGATCCCCGACCGGACGCACGTGGGCTTCATGTACAGCTACCCGAACCTGATCCCGGAGCGGCCGAGCGTCGTCCGCCGCGCGGCCGAGCTGCTCGCGGGCTACCGCTTCGAGGCGATCTACGGCGCCTGGTGGGACGCGGTCGTCCGCACCGACGGCTTCGAGGTCGTCCAGCGGTCGGCCAAGCGCTACCTGGCCCAGGTCGTCTGAGCCCTCAGCCCCGCGCGGTCCGCTCCAGCAGGGGGCGGACCCGCGGCGGCACCGGCGTCGACAGGGCGATCGACGTCGACGTCCGCAGCACGTCCGGGACGCCGACCACCTCGTCGATCACCCGCTGCAGGTCGTCGTTGCCCCGCGCCACCATCCGGACGAACAGGTCGCCCTGGCCGGTGGTCGCGTGGACCTCGCACACCTCGTCGATCGCCGAAAGCGCTTCCGTCACCTCCGCGCGGCGGCCCTGGGCGATCTCCAGCCACGCGAACGCGGTCAGGCCGTAGCCCATCGCCGCCAGGTCCAGCTCCGGCGGGAAGCCGCCGAGGATGCCGCGCTCGGTCAGGCGGTCGAGGCGCGCCTGGACCGTCCCGCGGGCCACCCCGAGGCGGCGGGCGCACTCCAGCACCCCGAGGCGCGGCGAATCGGTGAGCAACAGCAGCAGCCGCGCGTCCAGCGCATCGAGGTTCTCCGGCATGCGCAGATTGTCCATCATGACGGCCGGTACCGGGCATGCACCGGGCAGATTGACCAGTAAAAACAGAGACCATTGCCCAGATTGCCTCGCTGGGTTGATCCTTCGAGGTATGACCCAGACTGCCGAACCCCAGGGTGCCCTCGACGACGTCAGCTACGACCAGCTGCGTCAGCTGGTCGGGCTCGTCGACCACGACGCCTCGACCGACCCGTTCCCGGTCAAGGCCATGGACGCGGTGGTGTTCATCGCCGGCAACGCCACCCAGACCGCCTGGTACTACCAGATCGCGTTCGGGATGCAGCTCGTCGCCTACTCCGGTCCCGAGACCGGCGACTTCGAGCGCAAGTCCTACGTGCTGAAGTCCGGCTCGGCCCGGTTCGTCATCACCGGCGGCGTGAAGCCGGACTCCCCGCTGCTGGACCACCACCGCAAGCACGGCGACGGCGTCATCGACCTGGCGCTGGAGACCACCGACGTCGACAAGTGCATCGAGCACGCGCGGGCACAGGGCGCGACCATCCTCGAAGAGCCGCACGACGTCTCCGACGAGCACGGCACGGTCCGCGTCGCCGCCATCGCGACCTACGGCGAAACCCGCCACTCGCTGGTCGACCGGTCGCGCTACAACGGCGTCTACCTGCCCGGCTACGAGCCGCGCGAGAGCACGATCAAGCGGCCCGAGGGTGCGCCGAAGCGGCTGTTCCAGGCCGTCGACCACTGCGTCGGCAACGTCGAGCTCGGCAAGATGGACTACTGGGTCGACTGGTACCACCGCGTCATGGGCTTCGTGAACATGGCGGAGTTCGTCGGCGACGACATCGCGACCGAGTACTCGGCCCTGATGAGCAAGGTCGTCTCGAACGGCAACCACCGGGTGAAGTTCCCGCTGAACGAGCCGGCCGTGGCGAAGAAGAAGTCGCAGATCGACGAGTACCTCGAGTTCTACGACGGTGCCGGCTGCCAGCACATCGCGCTGGCCACCAACGACATCATCGCCACGGTGACGGCGATGCGCGCCGCCGGCGTCGAGTTCCTCGACACCCCGGACTCCTACTACGACGACCCGGAGCTGCGCGCCCGGATCGGCAACGTGCGCGTGCCGATCGAGACGCTCAAGGAGCACAGCATCCTGGTCGACCGCGACGAGGACGGCTACCTGCTGCAGATCTTCACCAAGCCGATCGGCGACCGCCCGACCGTGTTCTACGAGCTGATCGAGCGGCACGGCTCGCTGGGCTTCGGGAAGGGCAACTTCAAGGCGCTGTTCGAGGCGATCGAGCGTGAGCAGGAGCGCCGCGGCAACCTCTGACATCTCGTCTCGGCGAAGGCCACCGTAGGAGACCTGCTGGTCCCCTATGGTGGCCTTTGACGTGAATCGGGAACCGACGGCGTCCCGGCTCCGTCTGTCTGATGGAGGGAAGGGGGCGGCATGCCGGACAGCATCGACGCCAGCGACGCGATGATCGACAACTGGACCAAGCGGCTCGAGGAGAACGCCGCCCGGTACCAGGCGCTGGCCGATCGCGTGCAGGGGCAGACGGTCACCGAGCGGTCGAAGGACGGCACGGTCCAGGTGACCGTCGACTCCCGCGGGCTGCTGAAGAACCTCGTCATCGCCGAGACCGCGGCCGGGAAGCGGATGGCCGAGGTGTCGGCGCAGGTCATGCAGCTGGTGCAGCGGGCGCAGGCGCGGATCCCGGAGCTGCTGCAGCAGGCGATGACCGAGACCACCGGCACCGGCGACCAGGCCGCGGCCGAGATCGTCCGCGAGGCGCAGAGCACGTTCCCGGCGCCGCCGCCCGAGCCCGAGCCGGCGTTCCCGGAGCCCGACCGCGTCCGCCGGTTCCTGCCGGAGGACACCGAGGAGCCGCCGCGGACCCCGCCCGCGCCACCCGCGCCGCCTGCTCCGCCGCAGCCGCCGCGGCGCCGTCGTCCGGTGGACGACGATGACGACGACTTCGGCGGGCCGATCCTTTCCTGAGGGGGAAACCGATGACGGACATGGAACTCAGCACCGACCTGACGGCGCACGCGAAGCAGCTCGACGCCATCGGTGACGGGCTGCAGCAGGCCGTCGACGCGGCGAACCAGGTGAGCATGCCGACCGACGCGTACGGCATCCTCTGCCAGCCGTTCCGGATGATGCTGGATCCGGTGGAGCAGTACGGGATCGACGCGTTGAAGGACGCCGTCCAGGCGATGACCGCGGTGTCGGGCAAGGTCCGCGAGGCCGCGGCGGCCTACCGCCGGTACGAGAGCGGGGTCGCCGACGACCTGAACTCCTCCGCGGGCGGTGCGTGATGCCGGAGGGCAACCCGCTCGTCGCGGACGCGAAGAAGGACCCGGACGGGCCGGGCGCGTTCACCGCGGGCAACGGCGACTACGGCTGGGCCGGCGGCATCGGCATCGCCGAGTCCTCGATGGACGCGTTCAACGGCATCAAGGACGGCGACTGGGTTTCCGGCGGCCTCGGCGTGCTGTCGCTGGCCGGCGAGGTCGCCGGGGCGGCGATCGACCCGTTCGGGTACCTGATGTCGTCGGTGGCGTCGTTCCTGATGGAGCACATCCAGCCGTTGAAGGACATGCTGGACTCGGTGGCGGGCAACCCGCCGGTGATCCAGTCCTATGCGGACACCTGGGGCAACGTCTCGAAGGCGCTGGGCGAGCGCAAGACGGACTTCGACAACGCGGTCAAGAACGGCACGACGGGCTGGACCGGAGCGGGCGCGGACGCCTACCGGAAGTTCGCCGCCGAGCACTCGGACGCCCTGTCGGGCGCGGCGACGGTGGCCGGGGCGATCAGCACGGTCACGATGATCATGGGCCAGGTCGTGTCGTTCGTGCGCGAGACCGTGCGGCAGCTGATCGCGGACCTGGTCGGCAAGCTCATCGCGTGGGTGATGGAGGAGGTCTTCAGCCTCGGCTTCGGCACCCCGGTGGTGGTGGCCCAGGCGACGGCGGCGATCGCCAAGTGGGGCAAGAAGATCGGTGAGCTGCTCAAGAAGCTGACGGACACGATCCGGAAAGTGTCGCCGCTGCTGTCGAAGCTGGTGGACTTGTTCGAGAAGATCGCGAAGGTCTTCGGGAAGGTGCTGGGCAAGGTAAGCGGGCTCGACGGGCTGAAGGTCAAGGAGGGCGGCTTCGTCCGGAAGATCCCGAAGGAGGGCGGCGGGGTCCACACCCGGGCCCACGGCGGCGAGGGCGGTTCGGACGGTTCCCACGGCGGCGACGGGGATTCCTCGAGCGGCGACGGCTCGCACGGCGGCGATGATTCGCCGAGTTCCGACCCGATGAACACGGATCCGGGCTCCCGCCGGAGTTCGAGCCGGGAGGGCTCGGGTTCGCCGGACGGAGAGGGTTCACCACCTCACACCGGCGACGGAGAGGGTTCGCACGCGGGCGGCTCGAGCTCCTCGCCTGCGGGCGAAAGCGGCTCGCCACACACCCGCGGGGACGGAACTTCCACGCACGCCGGGGAGAACACACCGTCGCGAGCAGGCGACAGCAACCCCGCCCCCACCCGGGGCGGCGACGGCACGCCGCCGCACACCAGCCCCTCGCCGACCAGGGGCAGCGACGCCACCCCGTCGCACGCTGGCGACAATGGCCCGTCACCCACACGGGGCGGCGATGGCACGCCGTC